>DASPMF010000223.1:0-24503 GCA_035627155.1 Burkholderiales bacterium
CATGGCCAACATCAAATCCGCGAAGAAGCGCGCCCACCAGGCCATCGGCCGCCGGGCGCACAACATGCGCCTGCGCACCTCGGTGCGCACCGCGATCAAGAACGCCCTCAAGGCGGTCGCCGCCGGCGACAAGGACGCCGCGGCGAAGAAGCTGCGCGAGTCGCAGATGGTCATCGACCGCGTCGTGGCGAAGGGCGTCCTCCATCGCAACGCGGGCGACCGTCACAAGAGCCGCCTCGCGCACGCCCTGAAGGGCATGAAGTAGCCGAAGGCGAGCGTTTCAGACCACATTTCCGACCCGCTGCAACTCGGCAAGCCTCGACCGCTCTGCGGTGCGCCCGTCGCGGGTCTTGAGCTCGTTGTCCCTGGCGAAGCTCAGCAGGAACCGGTAGGCCATCGGCTCGATCTCCTCGAGCCGCACGTCCACGACCACGCAGCGGATGCCGTCCGAGGTCACCGGATGCACGTACGGCGAGTATTTCATCCGGTGGTCGCCGCCGAAGGCGGACATCACGCCGCACAGGCGCTCGGCCCAGTCGCTGGGACGGAACGGCTTGCCGTCGAGCGTTACGCCCTGGATGACGAACTCGACGATGGCCGGACCCTGCATTAGGGAATTATAGAGAAGCCGCGTGGCCAAGCCCGTCAGCCGCATCCTGGTCATCAACGACGAGCACCTCGTCCTGAGGGAGTTCGTGAAGGGGCTCAACGCCGCGGCGCGCACGCTCGACAACCCGCTCGGCATCGGCTTCGTCGGCGTGACGACGGCGAAGGAGGCGCTCTCGGTGATCGAGTCCGACGGCGACCTGCAGGCGGTCCTGGTCGACGACACGCTGTACACGCTCTCCAAGAGCTCCTCGCAGAAGGAGCTGCAGATGTCGGCGCTCGAGCTCGTGCAGCGCATCACGCGCTTCCGCCCCGAGCTCGACGTCTACATCCTCATCGCGCAGGAGAAGGAAGACGACGTAGTGGACAAGCTCTTCACCGAGTCGGTGGACGGCTATTTCTACCGCGAGGAGCGCGACTACCGGGGCATCTACCGCATCCTCAACGCGCAGATCCAGGAGCGCGCGCGCACGCCGTTCTACGACCAGCTGAAGAACTACGTGTGGATGGCGAAGGACCAGTGGCACACGCCGGGGCACTCCTCCGGGGAGTCGCTGCGCGGCAGCCCCTGGGTGAACGACTTCTACGAGTTCATGGGCGAGCACGTGTTCGACGCCGACCTCTCGGTCTCGGTGCCGATGCTCGATTCGCTCATGGAGCCCAAGGGCGTGATCTCCGAGGCGCAGGCGATGGCCGCCAAGGCGTTCGGCGCGCGGCGCACGTACTTCGCCACCAACGGGACCTCGACTGCCAACAAGGTGATCTTCCAGACGCTCCTCGCCCCGGGCGAGAAGCTGCTGCTCGACCGGAACTGCCACAAGAGCGTGCACCACGGCGTGGTGCTCTCGGGCGCGAATCCCGTCTATCTCGACTCGGCGCTCAACCGCAAGTACGGGCTGTACGGCCCCGTGCCGCAGAAGACGCTGCTCAAGGCCATCGAGAAGCACGCCGACGCCGAAGCGCTGATCTTGACCTCCTGCACGTATGACGGGCTGCGCTACGACCTCGCGCCGGTCATCGCCGCCGCGCACGCCAACGGCATCAAGGTGATTATCGACGAGGCCTGGTACGGCTTCGCCCGCTTCCATCCCGAGTTCCGGCCCACCGCGCTCGAGGCGGGCGCGGACTACGCGACCCAGTCGACGCACAAGGTGCTGTCCGCCTTCTCGCAGGCCTCGATGATCCACGTCAACGATCCGGGGTTCCGCGAGCACCTGTTCCGCGAGAACTTCAACATGCACACCTCGACCAGCCCGCAGTACGCGCTGATCGCGAGCCTCGACATCGCGCGCAAGCAGTCGGTGATGGAAGGCTACAAGCTCCTCTCGCGCACCCTCGAGCTCGCCAAGGAAGTGCGCGAGCTGGTCAACTCCACCAAGGTGTTCCGGGTGCTCGAGCTCGAGGACCTGCTGCCGGAGGAGACGCGCAGGGACGGCATCCGCCTCGACCCGACCAAGGTGACGATCGACATCTCCGGCTGCGGGTACACGGCGGAGGACCTGCAGAAGGAGCTCTTCGAGCGCTACAACATCCAGGTCGAGAAATCGACCTTCAACACGCTCTCGCTGCTCCTCACCATCGGCACCACGCGCTCCAAGGTGAGCCGCCTGTACGACGCGCTCATGCGCATTGCGCGCGAGAACCGCGCGCCGCGGCGCCTCGTGCAGACCCCGGAGATCCCGTCCTTCACCAAGCTCAGGTTCCTGCCGCGCGACGCCTACTACTGCGGCGGCGAGCTCGTGCCGGTGTTCGACGATCGCGAGCGGGTCAACAAGAAGCTCGCCGGCCGGGTCTGCGCGGACCAGATCGTTCCCTACCCGCCCGGCATCCCGGTCCTGGTTCCGGGCCAGGTGATCACCGGCAGCATCGTCGATTACCTGGGCGATCTCCTCCATTCCCACAAGCGCATGGAGATGCACGGCGTCGTGCACGAGGGCTACCTACCCTGCATCCGCGTGCTCAAGCAGGACGAGGAAAAGGGCCTCCAGCCGTTGTAACGAAACGGTCATCCAGCGCCCCTAAGCTGCCGCCCGTCCATAACGAGAGCGAAGGGGAATCCCCGTGAAATCCATGCTTGTCGCAACCCTCCTCGGCCTGGCGAGCACGCAGGCCGCGGCGCAGCAGATCGTCCGCATCGACGGCTCGAGCACCGTGTTCCCCGTGACGGAGGCGGTGGCGGAAGACTTCCAGAAAGCGAACCGGCACCGCATCAAGGTGACCGTGGGCATCTCCGGCACCGGCGGCGGCTTCAAGAAGTTCTGCCGCGGCGAGACCGACGTCTCGAACGCCTCGCGTCCCATCCTGAGGAAGGAGATGGACGACTGCAGGGCGGCGGGAATCGAGTACATCGAGCTGCCGGTGGCGTTCGACGCCCTCACCGTGGTCGTGAACCCGAAGAACAGCTTCATCCGGCAGCTCACAGTGGCCGAGATGAAGAAGATGTGGGAGCCGGCGGCGCAGGGGAAGGTCACGCGCTGGAACCAGGTCAACCCCGCCTGGCCGGACCAGCCGATGAAGCTCTTCGGGCCGGGCGCCGACTCGGGCACCTTCGACTACTTCACCGAGGCGGTGGTGGGCAAGTCGAAGTCCTCGCGCGGCGACTTCACCGCCTCGGAGGACGACAACGTCCTCGTGCAGGGCGTGTCGCGGGACGTGAACGGCCTGGGCTACTTCGGCTTCGCATACTACGTCGAGAACCAGGACAAGCTGAGGGCCGTGCCGATCGTCAACGAGAAGGGCCAGGCGATCGCGCCCTCGATGGAGGCGGTCGAGAAGGGCACCTACACCCCTCTGGCGCGCCCGATCTTCATCTACGTCAGCACGAAGTCGCTCGCCCGGCCGGAGGTGAAGGCGTTCGTCGAGTACTACATGAAGAACGGCGCAGCGCTCGCGCGCGAGGTGAAGTACGTGCCGCTTCCAGGCAAGGCGTACGCCACGGCGTGGGACCACGTCCAGAAAGGCAAGAAGGGCACGGTGTTCGGCGGCATCGCCGAGGTCGGCGTCACCATCGAGGAGCTGCTGAAGAGGGAAGCGAGGCTTTGACCGCTGCGGCCGTCTCCGCAAGCCGCCTCGCCTACCGCCGCTCGCGGATCGTCCGCGAGCGGGTGATCGAGGCGGTTCTCTTTCTTGCGGCGCTGCTCTCGGTGTTCACGACCGCCGGGATCGTCTACATCCTCGTCAAGGAATCGGTGGTCTTCTTCCGGCACGTGCCGTTCGTCGCCTTCCTGACCGACACGCAATGGACACCGCTCTTCGACGACGCGCACTTCGGCATCACGGTCCTCCTCTCCGGGACGCTCACCAGCTCGGCCGTCGCCCTCGCCGTGGCGATCCCGCTCGGCACGATCATCGCGATCTACCTCTCGGAATTCGCGCCGTTCCGGCTGCGCGAGATCGCCAAGCCCTTCCTCGAGCTCCTCGGCGGCGTGCCGACCATCGTGTACGGTTACTTCGCCCTGCTCTTCGTCACCCCGCTGCTGCAGCGCATCTATCCGGGGCTGCCGGGGTTCAACCTGCTCTCGGCCGGCATCGTGATGGGCATCATGATCATCCCGTACGTGGCCTCCATTTCCGAGGATGCGATGCGCGCCGTGCCGATGCACCTTCGCGAAGGCTCCTATGCGATGGGCGCGACGCGCTTCCAGACCGCGACGCGGGTCGTCGTGCCGGCGGCGTTCTCGGGCATCGCCTCGGCCTACATCCTCGGGATCTCCCGCGCGGTCGGCGAAACCATGATCCTCGCGGTCGCGGCAGGAATGCAGCCCAACCTCACCTTCAATCCGCTCGAGCCGGCCGCGACCATCACCGCTTACATCGTGCAGGTGGCGCTCGGCGATCTGCCGCACGGCTCGGTGGGCTACCAGACCATCTTCGCCGCCGGGCTGACGCTGCTCGTGCTGACCCTCGCGTTCAACGTGCTCGGCCACATACTGCGCAAGCGCTTCCGTGAAGCGTACTGACCTCCGGCGCCAGGTCCGCAGCCGCAAGCGCTGGGACGTCGCCTTCACCATCGTCGGCATCGTCGCCCTGATGATCGGCGTGCTCACCTTCGCCGCCCTCTTCGCCGACATGGCGCTGCGCGGCGTCGGGCGGCTCGACTGGGATTTCTTCACGAGCTTCCCGTCGCGCCGCGCGTCGAGCGCCGGGATCCTCTCCGCGTGGGTCGGCTCCACCCTCGTTATGCTCGTCACCGCGCTGGTCGCGGTTCCCCTCGGCGTGGGCGCGGGCATCTACCTCGAGGAATACGCGCGCCGCAACTGGATCACCGACATCATCGAGATCAACATCACCAACCTGGCGGGCGTGCCGTCCATCGTCTACGGCCTGCTCGCGCTCGGGCTCTTCGTCTACCAGTTCGGATTCGGCCAGAGCATCCTGTCGGCCGGCCTGACCCTTGCGCTGCTGATCCTGCCGATCGTCATCGTCGCGACGCGCGAGGCGATCCGCTCGATCCCGCAGTCGATCCGGGAAGGCTCGTACGCCTGCGGCGCGACGCAGTGGCAGACGGTCAGCCACCACATCCTTCCCTATTCTTCCGCCGGCATCCTGACCGGCGTCATCATCGGCATGGCCCGTGCGATCGGCGAGACCGCGCCGATCATCACCATCGGCGCGCTCACCTTCATCGCCTTCCTTCCGCCGGCGCCGCTCGACGGGGAGCCGCCCTTCCTGTCGTTCCAGTGGCTGTTCTCGCCGTTCACGGTGATGCCGATCCAGATGTTCAACTGGACCTCGCGCCCGGAAGCGGCGTTCCAGGCCAACGCGGCCGCCGCCGGGTTCGTGCTCGTGGCCATGACCCTGGCGATGAACGGCGCGGCGATCTGGCTGCGCTATCGCCTGCGCCGCAATATAAAGTGGTGAGGAAACCATGTCCGGACCCGACCTGAAGCTTCCCGCCGCCCTGAAGGCGGAAGTCGAGGCGCTGAGCTTCTACTACGGCGACTTCGAGGCGCTGAAATCCATCAGCATGCCGGTGCACGAGCGCAAGGTCACGGCGCTCATCGGACCATCCGGCTGCGGCAAGTCGACGTTCCTGCGCTGCTTCAACCGCATGCATGACCTCTACGCCGGGAACCGCTACACGGGCCGCATCGTCCTGCACCCGGACGGCACGGACCTCCTGTCCCGCGCAGTGGATCCGATCGAAGTGCGCATGCGCATCGGCATGGTGTTCCAGAAGCCCAATCCGTTCCCGAAGTCCATCTTCGAGAACGTTGCCTACGGCCTGCGCGTGCGCGGCGAGCGCTCCGGCCGGCGCATCGAGGACAAGGTGGAGCAGGCGCTGCAGGACGCGGCGCTGCTCGACGAGGTGAAGGACCGCATGGACGAGCCGGCGTTCAACCTCTCCGGCGGCCAGCAGCAGCGCCTGTGCATCGCGCGGGCGCTCGCCACCGATCCCGAGCTGCTGCTCTTCGACGAGCCCACGTCGGCGCTCGACCCGATCGCCACGGCGTCGATCGAGGAGCTGATCCACGACCTCAAGAAGCGCGTGACCATCCTCATCGTCACGCACAACATGCAGCAGGCGGCCCGCGTCTCGGACTACACCGCCTACATGTACCTCGGCGAGATGGTCGAGTTCGGGGTGACCGACGAGCTGTTCATCAAGCCGCGGAAGAAGCAGACCGAGGACTACATCACCGGAAGGTTCGGATAGGCGCCATGGGCATCAGCGAGCACGCATCCAAGCAGTACGACCTCGACCTCGACTCCATCCGCACGCGCGTGCTGCAGATGGGCGGCCTCGTGGAGGCGCAGATCCGCCGCGCCCTCGAGGCGCTCGCGACCGGCGACCCGGCGCTCATCGACGAGGTGATCGCAGAGGACCACCGGGTGAACGCTATGGAGGTCGCCCTGGACGGGGACTGCAGCCAGGTCATCGTGCGGCGCCAGCCCGCCGCCAACGACCTGCGCATGATCCTCGCCATCACCAAGACCGTCACCGACCTCGAGCGCATCGGCGACGAGGCGCGCAAGATCGCGCGCATGGCGCGCAGCCTCCACGCTCGCGGAGCGCGAACCGGACAGCTTCCCGACGTGCGGCACGCCGCGGAGGTGGCGCTGTCCATGCTGCGACGCACGCTCGACGCGTTTGCGCGCCTCGACACGGGCGCCGCGGCCGAGGTGATCCGCGACGACGCCGCGATCGACGGCGAGTTCCAGTCGCTGCTGCGCCAGCTCGTCACGCACATGATGGAAGACCCGCGAACCATCAGCACCGCCCTGGACATCGTCTGGGTGGCCAAGGCGATCGAGCGCATCGGCGACCACTCGAAGAACATGGCCGAGTACGTCATCTACATTGTGAAGGGCACCGACGTGCGGCATACCGACCCGTCGAAGATCCTTCCCTGAGCGACGGCGGATGAGCGCGACGATCCTGGTGGTCGAGGACGAGCCCGCGATCCAGGAGCTGATCGCGGTCAACCTCGAGCACTCGGGCCACCGGGTGGTCCGCGCCTCCAGCGCCGAGGAGGCGCGCCGCGCCATCCGCGAGCGGCTGCCGGACGTGGTCGTCCTCGACTGGATGCTGCCCGGGGAGTCGGGGCTCGCGCTAGCGCGCGCCTTGCGCTCCGACGAGCGCACGGGCGCTCTGCCGATCATCCTGCTCACCGCGCGCGCCATGGAACAGGACAAGATTTCGGGCCTGGAGGCCGGGGCCGACGACTACCTCACCAAGCCGTTCTCGCCGCGCGAGCTGGAGGCGCGCATTCGCGCCGTGCTGCGCCGCCGGGCGCCGCAACTCTCGGGCGACGCGGTGGAGATCGGCGGCCTGCGCCTCGACCCGGCCGCGAAGCGGCTGACGGCCGGCGGCAAGCCGGTGGACATGGGACCGACGGAGTTCCGCCTGCTCCACTATTTCATGACCCATCCGGACCGCATCTACACGCGCGCGCAACTGCTGGACCAGGTCTGGGGCGACCACGTCTTCATCGACGAGCGCACCGTCGACGTCCATATCCGGCGCCTGCGCAAGGCGCTCGAGCCGAGCGGGCACGACCGCCTGATCGACACGGTGCGCGGCAGCGGCTACGGCCTGCGCAAGCCGTGACGCGGCGCATCGCCCTGCGCGCGGCGATTTTCCTCCTCGCCGTGTCGGTCGCGAGCCTGGCGCTTGGACGCTTCGCCGGCCCGCCATGGGGGTGGGGGCTCTTCATAGGGTGCGTGCTGGCCGCGTGGCTTCACGGCGTCGTTTCCCTCGCTGCGCTGGCGCGCTGGGTGGCGCGGCCGCTCCCGGAAGAGCTGCCCGAAGGCCGCGGTGCATGGACCGGGGTGCTGCGCGCGCTTCACCGCCACGAGCGCGATGCGTCGCGCCGCCATGCCGCGGCCACGGAGGCCTTGGTCCGCTTCCGGCGGGCGGTGCAGGCGCTTCCGGACGGCGTCGTGATCCTGGATGGCCGCGGACGCATCGAGTGGAGCAACGACACCGCCGCCGCGCAGCTCGGGCTCGACGCGGAATCCGACCTCGGCCAGCCCATCGTCAACCTCGTGCGCGTCCCGGAGTTCATCGCGTACGTGCGCTCGGGTGCCGCGGAGGCGCCGCCACCGGTCCGGCTCGAAATCCGCGAAGGCACGCTCCTCGCCGCGCAGGCGATCGCCTTCGGCGAGGAACAGACCCTCCTCCTGACGCGCGACGTGACCCAGGGCGAGCGCCTCGAGACCATGCGGCGCGACTTCGTGGCGAACGTCTCCCACGAGCTGCGCACGCCCCTCACCGTCCTCGCCGGCTTCCTCGAGACGGTCCGGGAACTCAAGCTCGATCCGCAGCGCACGCGCGACTACCTCGCGATGATGCAGGACCAGACCTCGCGCATGCAGCGCATCATCGAGGACCTGCTCACGCTTTCGAACCTGGAATCCTCGCCGCCGTCGCCGCCCAGGGCGGTACCGGTCGCTCCGCTCCTCGAGCGGCTGCGGGCGGACGCGGAAGCGCTCTCGGGCGGGCGCCACCGCATCGCGCTGTCCGCCGAGCCGACGCTGGACCTCGTGGGTGCCGAAGGCGAGCTCGCCAGCGCGTTCGGCAACCTGGTGACGAACGCGGTGCGGTACACGCCGGCGGGCGGCGAGATCCGGATCGAATGGCGCGAGGAGGCGGACGGCGAAGCGCGCTTTTCCGTGGTGGACACGGGCGTGGGAATCGCCGCTGAACACCTGCCCCGGTTGACGGAGCGCTTCTACCGCGTGGACCGCAGCCGCTCGCGCGAGACCGGCGGCACCGGCCTCGGCCTCGCGATCGTCAAGCACGCGCTATCGCGCCATGAGGCACGCCTGGAGATCGAAAGCGCACCGGGACGCGGCAGCCGCTTCTCCGCCCGTTTCCCCGCCAGGCGCACGGTCGCGGCGGGCGCCACCGAACGCGGCTAGCCCACGAGGACCGTCAGTCCCCGGCCGGCGCGATGCGGAACTCGAGGATGCGAGTATCCGCCTCCAGCGCTTCGGCGAGGCGCCCGGCGGCAGAGCGGTCGCCGGAGCGGATCACCGTGCTGTAGCGGCGCGAGCGCACGTCGCCTTCCATGCGGTAGCTGAACGTCGAGACGCTGAAACCGTATTCCCTCACCAGCTCGGTGAGCTGCTGCTCGTTCAGGCGCCCTTCGCTCGCGAAGCGCACGTCGAAAGCGTAGTACGCGTGCGAGGGCATCAGGCTCTCGATCCAGCGGAAGAAGGACAGCACGCCGAGCGTGAGAACCGTGGCGAGGATCAGCGGGTAATAGAAGCCGATGCCGGCCAGGATGCCGATCGCCGAGGTGATCCAGATCGACGCAGCGGTGGTCAGCCCGCGCACCGTCAGGCCGTCCTTGATGATCGCGCCGGCGCCGAGGAAGCCGATGCCGGTCATGATGCCCTGCGCCATCCGCGTCGGATCGAGCTGCAGGTTCGCGACGACGTGGCGCATCCAGTGCGCCTCGTACACCGTGACTAGCATCAGGACCGAGGAGGCCATGCACACCAGCGCGTGCGTGCGGAACCCGGCCGGGCGGCCATGGAAGGAGCGCTCGTAGCCAATGAGCGAGCCGGCCGCCAACGCGGCGAGCAGGCGCAGCGCCATCTCGTACAGGTCGAGCGTCACGGGAGCATCCTACACAAGGGCATTAGCCGCTGATATTATTCGGAAAAACGGCGGCATGCGGCCGCCGTTTGCTTTTGGGGAGCGAGACCATGTCCCACATCATGAATACCTACGCCCGGCAGCCAGTCGCCTTCGTGCGCGGCGAAGGCGTCTGGCTCTGGGACGAAGCGGGGAAGAAGTACCTCGACGCGCTCGCCGGCATCGCGGTCAACACGCTCGGCTACGCGCATCCGAAGCTGACGGCGGCCCTGCAGAAGCGCATCCAGAGCGGGGTGATCCATACCTCGAACCTCTGGCGCATCCCGGACCAGGAAGCGGCCGCCGACCGGGTGGCGGAGATCACCGGCCTGGACGAGGTGTTCTTCTGCAATTCGGGCCTCGAGGCGACCGAGGCCTCGATCAAGGTCGCGCGCAAGTACGGCCACGACCGCGGCATCGACGAGCCGGCGATCATCGTCATGGAGAAGGCGTTCCACGGCCGCTCCCTCGCGACCCTTTCCGCCACCGGCAGCCGCAAGGTGCAGGCCGGCTTCGAGCCGCTGGTGCAGGGCTTCGTGCGCGTGCCGCTCAACGACCTCGAAGCAGTGCGCCAGGTCGCCGAGCGCAACAAGAACATCGCCGCGGTGATGATCGAGCCGATCCAGGGCGAAGGCGGCATCAACGTCTCGCGCATCGACTACCTGCGCGGGCTGCACGAGATCTGCCAGAAGCAGGGCTGGCTGTTCATCTCGGACGAGGTCCAATGCGGGCTCGGCCGCAGCGGCAAGTGGTTCGTCTACCAGCACGCCGGCTTCCAGCCGGACGTGGTGGCGCTCGCCAAGGGCCTCGCTTCCGGCGTGCCGGTCGGCGCCTGCGTCACCGGCGGCCGGGCGAAGGGCGTCTTCAAGCCGGGCAACCACGGCTCGACCTTCGGCGGCAACCCGCTCGCCATGACGGCGGTGGTCACGACCATCGATACGGTGAAGGAAGAGAAGCTGATGGAGCGCGCCGCCCGCACGGGCGACATCATCCGTTCGGGCCTCAAGGACCTGGAGCTTGCGGGCGTGACGGAGATCCGCGGCATGGGCCTGCTGATCGGCGTCGAGCTGGCGAGCCCGTGCGGGGAGCTCGTCGGGCAGGCGCTCGAGGCGGGGCTCGTCCTCAACGTCACCTCGGAGAACGTGATCCGCATGCTGCCGCCGCTCGTGATGGGCGAGGCCGAGGCCCGGGAGGTGGTGGCCCGCCTCGCGCCGATCCTGCGCGCGTTCTGCGGCCGGCGCGCCGCGGCGTGAAAGGCACGGCGGTGGTGCGGCATTTCCTGCAGATCGCGGATTTCTCGCGCGAGGAGTTCGAGCATCTCTTCGTGCGCACGCGCTGGATCAAGGACAAGTTCAAGCGCTACGAGCGCTACTGGCCGCTCGAGGACCGCACGCTGGCGATGATCTTCGAGAAGCAGTCGACCCGCACGCGGCTCTCGTTCGAGGCGGGGATCCACCAGCTCGGCGGCGCGGCGATCTTCCTCAACACCCGCGACTCGCAGCTCGGGCGCGGCGAGCCGGTCGAGGACGCCGCCCAGGTGGTCTCTCGCATGTGCGACATCGTCATGATCCGCACCTTCGAGCAGGAGATCGTCGAGCGCTTCGCGCGGCATTCCCGCGTGCCGGTGATCAACGGCCTGACGAACGAGCACCATCCCTGCCAGATCCTCGGCGACGTGTACACGTACACGGAGCATCGCGGCTCGATCCAGGGCCGCACCGTCGCGTGGATCGGCGACTCGAACAACATGTGCCACAGCTGGATCCAGGCCGCGTCGGTCTTCGACTTCAGGCTCCACATCTCGACGCCGCCGGGCTACGAGGTGGAGAAGTCGCGCATGACCGCGAACACCGAGGCGTTCGCCGATCCGATGGCGGCGGCCCGGGGCGCGGATCTCGTGACCACCGACGTCTGGACCTCGATGGGCTTCGAGGCCGAGGACGCGGAGAGGAAGCGCGCGTTCCAGGACTGGCAGGTCGATGCCGAGATGATGCGCGCGGCGAAGAAGGACGCGATTTTCATGCATTGCCTGCCCGCCCATCGCGGCGAGGAGGTCGCCGCCGAGGTCATCGACGGCCCGCAAAGCGTGGTCTGGGACGAGGCGGAGAACCGCCTGCACTCGCAGAAGGCGCTGCTCGAATTTCTAATGCTCGGGAAGGTGCAGTGAAAGAACAGAAAAAGCAGATCCGCAAGGTGGTCCTCGCGTATTCGGGGGGACTGGACACGTCCGTGATCCTGAAGTGGCTGCAGGACAAGTACCGCTGCGAGGTGGTCACCTTCACCGCCGACATCGGCCAGGGCGAGGAGGTCGAGCCGGCGCGCAGGAAGGCGCTCAAGCTCGGCATCAAGAAGGAAAACATCTTCATCGAGGACCTGAAGGAGGAGTTCGTCCGCGACTTCGTCTTCCCCATGTTCCGCGCCAACGCGGTGTACGAAGGCGAGTACCTCCTCGGCACCTCGATCGCCCGGCCGCTCATCGCCAAGGGCCTGGTGCGGGCCGCCCGGCAGAGCGGCGCCGACGCGATCTCGCACGGCGCCACCGGCAAAGGCAACGACCAGGTGCGCTTCGAACTCGGCGCCTTCGCGCTGATGCCCGACGTGAAGATCATCGCCCCGTGGCGCGAATGGGACCTCCTGTCGCGCGAGAAGCTGCTCGCCTACGCCGAACGCCACGGCATTCCGGTCGATTTCAAGAAGAAGAAGGGCGGCGGCGCGCCCTACTCCATGGACGCCAACCTCCTGCACATCTCCTACGAGGGCGGCGTGCTCGAGGACCCGGCGTACGAGCCGGAGGAATCGATGTGGCGCATCACCGCGTCGCCGGAGAAGGCGCCGAGGAAGCCGGAGTACGTGGAGCTCGAATACCGCAAGGGCGACATCGTGGCGGTCAACGGCCGCCGCCTGAGTCCCGCGAAGGTCCTCCTGGAATTGAACCGCCTCGGAGGCCGTCACGGCGTGGGCCGGCTCGACATGGTGGAGAACCGCTACGTCGGCATGAAGAGCCGCGGCTGCTACGAAACGCCGGGCGGCACCATCATGCTCAAGGCGCACCGCGCAATCGAGTCCATCACCCTGGACCGCGAGGTCCTCGCGCTCAAGGACGACCTCATGCCGCGCTACGCGCGCATGATCTACAACGGCTACTGGTTCAGCCCGGAGCGCAGGCTCCTGCAGGAGCTGGTCGACGCCTCGCAGGCGCCGGTGAACGGCACCGTGACGGTCAAGCTGTACAAGGGCACCGTTCTCGTCACCGGGCGCGCCTCGCCCGATTCGCTCTTCGACGCATCGATCGCCACGTTCGAGGACGACAAGGGCGCCTACAATCAGGCCGACGCGGCGGGCTTCATCCGCCTGAACGCGCTGCGCATGCGCATCGCAGCCAGGAAAGGACGCAAATAAGGGCCCTTCTCACAGCGCTGCTGCTCATCTGTGCGGCCCCGGCCGAGGCCGCCCCCTTCGCGGTGACGGTGGGCGACACGCGCCTCGCCCTCGACGCGCCGCCGGGGTTCGCCGACACGGCGTTCACCGGCTCCCCCCGCCTCCAGGAGCTCGCCGAGACGCTCACCTCCGCGTCCAACCGGATCCTGCTGTTCGCCGTCTCGGACGCGGACCTGCGCCGCTTCATGGCGGGCGACCCGATGGAAGCGCGCCGCTACATGGTGGCCGTGACCCCGCGCGTCCTGGAGCGCGACCGCGTCACGGCGGCCGCCTTCGAGGCGTTCGTATCCGAGTCGCTGCGCGGCATGAAAGCGCCCCCGCCACCCGGCGCGGACCTGCGCAAGCACATGGACGCGAATCCCGGGTCGCAGCCGCTGCTCGCCGAGCTCCTGCGCGAGCCGGAGGCCGTTTCCATCCTCCAGGGCGCGCGCCTTCCGTCGCCGCCGCGATCGAGCATCTTCGCCGAGGAGAAGCCGGCGCAGTACGTGCTCTCCACGACCTCGCTCGTGCTCCTGCGCGGCAAGGCGCTCAACCTGACGATCCACGCCGCCTTCGACAGCCCCGCGGACGCCGACTGGATCCGCGCCACGACCCTGCGCTGGATCGAGGACCTGCGCCGCCTCAACGCCCGCTAGCCGACATGCCCTCCTTCGACATCGTCTCGGAAGTCGACCGCCAGGAAGTGAAGAACGCCGTCGAGCAGGCGAACAAGGAAATCCAGAACCGCTACGACTTCAAGGGCTCCGACGCCCGGATCGAGCAGAAAGAGCTCGACCTGACGGTGTTCGCAGACGACGACTTCAAGCTGAGCCAGGTGATGGACGTCCTCAGGAACCGGCTCGCCAAGCGCAACGTCGACGTGCGCAGCCTCGAGCCCGGCACGGTCGAGAAGATCTCCGGCGACAAGGTCAAGCAGCCGGTGAAGGTGCGCACCGGCATCGCCCAGGACAAGGGCAAGCACATCGTCAAGCTCCTGAAGGACGCCAAGCTGAAGGTGAACGGCTCGATCCAGGGCGAGGCGGTTCGCGTGCAGGGGGCGAAGAAGGACGACCTGCAGGCCGCCATCCAGCTCGTGCGCAAGTCGGTCACCGACCTGCCGCTGCAGTTCATCAACTTCCGCGACTGAGGTTGCCGGTCCAGCGCTCGTAGAGCGCGTTCGCGACCTCGTGCAGGTCGTCGAGGGCGCCCAGGCCCGCCTCGATCTCGGTCGGGCGCTGCACCGCAGGACTGCGGCTTTCCGCGATCTCGCCCGCGCCGCCCTTCAGCCATTCGCCGATCAGCTCCGCGGTCATCTCCACGTGGCATTGCATGCCGAGGTGCTTGCCCACCGCGAAGGCCTGGTTCGCGCAGTGGTCGTTCTCGAGGATGCGCGTCGCGCCGGGGGGAACGCTGAAGGTCTCGCCGTGCCAGTGGAAGGAGAGAAACGAGCGCGTCTCGCCCAGCCAGTGGCGCGCCATCGCGTTGTCGCACGCGCGCACCTCGCCCCAGCCGATCTCCTTCACCGCGTTCGGCTTCACGCTGCCGCCGAGCGCCTTGGACATCAGCTGCCCGCCCAGGCAATGGCCGATGACAGGAACGTCCTTGCGCACCGCCTCGCGGATGAGCTCGAGCGCCGGCGGGATCCACGGCAGCTCGTCGTTCACGCTCATCGGCCCACCCATGAAGCACAGCCCGGAAAACCGCCGGACGTCGCGCGGAATCCGCTCCCCGGCGTCCAGCTTCACCAGCTGCCACGGGATGGAGCGGCGATCGAGGTAGGTGGCAAAATATGCCGGTCCCTCGCTCGGGGAGGTCCTGAAGATGGCGACGGGTTTCATGCGCGTGAATTCTATTTTGCTTTCGCTGCTGCTCGCCTGCGCCGGCGCCGCCGCGCATGCCGGCAATGTTTCCCTGATCGGCGTGATCGGCGAGAGGGCCGCGGTGCTCTCGCTGGATGGCGGCGAACCGAAGACCGTGAAGGTCGGGCAGAAATGGAACGGCATCACGGTGCGCGCGGTCGGAAAGACGCGCGCCACGGTGGAGATCGACGGCGCGACGCAGGTGCTTCAGCTCGGCCAGCACTACCGCGGCGCGGCGTCCGCCTCCGGCGGGCGCGAGAGCGTGGCCCTCGTCGCGGGACCCTCGGGCCATTTCCTCGCGGACGGAGCCGTCAACGGGGTGCAGGTGCAGTTCGTCGTCGACACCGGCGCGACGCTCATCGCGCTCCCCGGCGCGCAGGCCGCGCGGCTGGGCATCGACTACCGCAAGGGCGCGCGCGGCATGACGCAGACGGCGAACGGCCCGGTCGAGGTCTTCCGGGTGCGGCTCGACTCGGTACGCGTCGGCGCCATCGAGCTGAACGGCTTGGAGGGCATCGTCATCGAAAAGGGGCTGCCGGTCGCGCTCCTCGGCATGAGCTTCCTCAGCCGCGTGGACATGCGGCAGGAAGGCGACCGCATGACGCTGACGCGCCGCTTCTAGCGGCCCGGCACCAGCGGCACGAAGCGGACCGGCAGCACGCGCGCCTCGTCATATCCGCCGTCGGCGCGGCGCGTGTAGACGTTGAGCGATTGCACGCCCGGCGCTGTCTCGACCGGAATGACGAGGCGCCCGCCGGGCTTCAGCTGCTCGATGAGTGCCCGGGGCACCTCCGGCGCGGCCGCGGCGACCACGATGCCGTCGAACGGCGCGCGCTCGGCCCAGCCCTGGTAGCCGTCGCCGACCTTCACTTCGATGTTTCGGTATCCGAGCTCTTCCAGGCGTTTGCGCGCCGCCTCGGCGAGCGCGGGAAGGATCTCGATGGAAAAGACCTTCGAGGCGATCTCGGCGAGCACCGCCGCCTGGTAGCCGGAGCCGGTGCCCACGTCGAGCACGGTCTCGCCGCCTTTGAGGCGCAGGAGGTCGGTGGAGAGCGCGACGATGTAGGGCTGCGAGATCGTCTGCCCGCCGCCGATCGGCAATGGGTGGTTGCGATAGGCAAGGCCGGCCTGGCTCTCCGGCACGAGGCGGTGGCGCTGGACGCGGGACAGGGCGTTGCGGACCGGCTCCGACATGCGGGGCAGCCCGGTCTCGCGCCGAGTCTGGGCGTACATCGCGTCCACCTCGGCAACCATGCGGGCCCGCTCCGAGGGGAGGTCCTGGGCCGGGATTCCGGTCATGAACGCCAGGCCCAGCAGGAGCGCCGCTACTTCGCGCGTCGGGTCTTCTCGATCAGCGCGTAGGCGCTGTGGTTGTGGATGGACTCGAAGTTCTCGGACTCCACGACGTACGACTCGATGCGCTCGTCCAGGTTGAGCACCGCCGCGACGTCGCGCACCAGGTCCTCGACGAACTTCGGGTTGTCGTAGGCCCGCTCGGTGACGTGCTTCTCGTCCGGGCGCTTGAGCAGCCCGTAGAGCTCGCAGGAGGCCTGCTTCTCGACCAGGTCGACGATCTCCTCGATCCAGACGAAGTCGCTGGTGCGCGCGGTGACCGTGACGTGCGAGCGCTGGTTGTGCGCGCCGCGCTCCGAGATCTTCTTCGAGCATGGGCACAGGCTCGTGACCGGCACCACGACCTTCATCGTGAAGCTGAGCTTCTTGCGGCGCGCCTCGCCGATGAAGGTCACCTCGTAGTCCATGAGGCTCCTGACCCCCGAGACCGGCGCCTTCTTCTCGATGAAATACGGGAAGCTCATCTCGATGTGTCCTTCCTCGGCCTCGAGCTTCTCGACCATCTCGCGCAGCATCTGCTGGAACGTCTCGACGGTGATGTCGCGTTCATGCGCGTTCAGGATCTCCACGAAGCGCGACATGTGCGTGCCCTTGAAGTGGTGCGGCAGGCCGACGTACATGTTGAACAGCGCCACCGTGCGCTGCACGCCGCCGTTTCGCTCCTGGATCTTCATCGGATGGCGGATCGCCTTCACGCCGACCTTGTCGATGGCGAGCTTGCGGGAATCCGGCGCCCCTTGGACGTCGGGGATGTTCTGCAGATCGCGTGCTTTCATGCGGGCTATTTTAACATCCGAGTAATTTACTCGGATAAGGCTGTTCTGATAGAGGATTCAATCCCTTGCGCGTCGAGTCCGAGCGAAGAAAGGAGCCTCGCCGGATCGCCGTGGTCGACGAAACGGTCGGGCAGGCCGAGCAGAAGCACCTTCTTCTGGTGCGTCGCAAGCGCTTCGCAGACGGCGGAGCCGGCGCCGCCGAGGATCTGATGTTCTTCCACGGTGACGATCAGATGATGGGTGGCCGCGATGCGTTCCAGGAGTTCCGTGTCGAGCGGCTTGACGAAGCGCATGTTGACCACCGTGGCGCCGAGCGCCTCGCCCGCGGCGAGCGCCGGCTTCAGCATGGACCCGAACGCCAGGATCGCGACGTCCTTGCCTTCCCGGCGCACCTCCGCCTTGCCGACCGCCAGCGCCGACATGTCCTTGTCGATGGCCACGCCCGGTCCCGAGCCGCGCGGGTAGCGCACCGCCGACGGAGCGTCGAGCGTGATCCCGGTGTAGAGCATCCGACGGCACTCGTTCTCGTCCGCCGGCGCCATGACCACCATGTTGGGGACGGTTCGCAGGTACGCGTAGTCGAAGGCGCCGTTGTGCGTGGCGCCGTCCCCGCCCACGAGCCCGCCCCGGTCGAGCGCGAAGAGGACCGGCAGGTTCTGGATCGCCACGTCGTGGATGAGCTGGTCGTAGCCGCGCTGCAGGAAGGTGGAGTAGATGGCCAACACCGGCCGCATGCCTTCGCAGGCAAGGCCGGCCGCGAAGGTGACGGCATGCTGCTCGGCGATGCCGACGTCGAAATAGCGCTCCGGGAACTGCTCGGAGAACTTCACCATGCCGGAGCCCTCGCGCATGGCCGGCGTGACCGCCATCAGGCGCGGCTCGATCGCCGCCATGTCGCACAGCCAGTCGCCGAAGATCTGCGAGTAGGTCGGCTTGCCGCCGGCCGACTTCTTCAGGCCTTCGGCCGGATCGAAGGTCCCGGGGCCGTGGTACGCGATCGGGTCGTCCTCGGCCAGCTTGTAGCCCTGGCCCTTGCGCGTCACGACGTGGAGGAACTGCGGACCGGAGAGCTTCCTGATGTTCTGCAGGGTCGGGATCAGCGCGTCGAGGTCGTGCCCGTCGATCGGGCCGATGTAGTTGAAGCCGAACTCCTCGAACAGCGTGGAGGGCGTCACCATGCCCTTCACGTGCTCTTCGGCGCGGCGCGCGAGCTCCCACACGCCGGGCACCCGCTTCAGAAGGTGCTCGCTCGCCTTGCGCGCCGACGAATAGATGCGCCCGGAAAGCAGGCGCGCCAGGTAATTGGTGAGCGCGCCGACCGGCGGCGAGATCGACATCTCGTTGTCGTTGAGGATGACCAGCACGTCGGCGTCCATCGCGCCCGCGTTGTTGAGCGCCTCGAACGCCATGCCCGCCGACATCGCTCCGTCGCCGATCACCGCGATGCTCTTGCGCTTCTCGCCCTTCGCCTTCGCGCCCACGGCCATCCCCAGCGCGGCCGAAATGGACGTGGACGAATGCGCCGTGCCGAAGGTGTCGTACGGGGACTCGCTGCGGCGCGGGAAGCCGGAGATGCCGCCCAGCATGCGAAGGCGGGACATGGCGTCGCGCCGGCCGGTGAGGATCTTGTGTGGATACGTCTGGTGGCCGACGTCCCACACGATGCGGTCTTCCGGCGTGTCGAACACGTAGTGCAGCGCGATGGTCAGCTCGACCGTGCCGAGGTTGGAGGAAAGGTGCCCGCCGGTGCGCGACACCGACTCGAGGACGTACGCGCGCAGCTCTTCGACCAGCTGCGGAAGCTGCCGGCGCTCGAGCCGGCGCAGCTCCGCCGGATCGTTGATCGTCTTCAGCAGCTCGTACATCGAGGGATTGTAGCCGCCGCCTGCAGCGTCGGCCGGCGGCTCGTGCGCGATCGAAGTCATCCTAGAATTTTCGCAGAACTATGAAATCCGCGAGCTCGCGCAGGCGGGCGCCGCGCCGACCGAGCGGCTCGAGCGCGGCGAGCGCCTCGGCGCGAAGCGACCCGGCCATTTCCTTCGCCCTTGCCGCGCCGAGCAGCGAAACGTACGTGGCCTTGCCCTGCCTCGAGTCCTTGCCCGCAGTCTTGCCCAGCGTGGCGGTGCTCGCCTCGCTGTCGAGCACGTCGTCGACGACCTGGAAGGCGAGCCCCACCGTCCTCGCATACCGGTCGAGAAGCGGTTGTTCCTCAGCAGACACCCTTCCACAGTAGGCGCCAAGGAGCACGGCTGCGCGAATCAGGGCGCCGGTCTTGTGGATGTGCATGTGCTCGAGCTCCGGCAGCGTGAGCGCCTTGCCGGTCGACTCGAGGTCGATCTGCTGCCCGCCCGCCATGCCGCGCGAGCCGGCCGCGGCCGCGAGCAGCTTCACCATCTCGAGTTGCGCGCGCGGATCGTCGGCGACCTGGGTCTCGGAGAGGAGCTGGAACGCAAGCGACTGCAGCGCGTCGCCGACGAGGAGCGCGGTCGCCTCGTCGAACTGCACGTGCACCGTGGGTTTGCCGCGGCGGAGCACGTCGTCGTCCATGCAGGGCAGGTCGTCGTGGACCAGCGAATAGGCGTGGATCATCTCGATCGCCGCCGCCGCGACCTCGAGGCGTCCGGCGGCTGCGCCGCTCACCTCGCCGGCGGCGAACACGAGGAGCGGCCGCACGCGCTTGCCGCCTTGGAGCGTGGCATAGCGCATCGCCTCGTGCAGCCGTGCCGGCGCAATGCCCGGCGCAGGCAGGAAGCGCGAGAGAGCGCTTTCCATTCGCGCCTGCACGCCGCCCGTCCAGGACGGGAAATCACTCCCGTTCGGCGTCACCCGCCTCCGGCAGCGGCTTCAGTACTTCGCCTTCGAGGACCTTGACCTGCTGCTGCGCCGCCTCCAGCTTCTGCTGGCAGAAGCGCGTGAGCTCGAGGCCGCGCTTGTGCGCCTCGAGCGCCTGCTCCAGCGACAGCTCGCCGCTTTCCAGCCGCGCGGCGATCTTCTCCAGCTCGGCGAGCGCTTTTTCGAAGGTAAGCCCGCTCGAAGACGTCGTCATCGTTTGGTAAGATACTGTTTTCCTAGGAGCTTTACAACGAAATGTCCGACCTGGGTGCCCTGCGGCAAGTCAAGCCGGTGCGCTGCCACCTGCCCGTTTCCTGGTACTTCGACGCGAAGATCTTCGAGCTCGAGAAGAAGCTGCTGTTCGACGCGGGCGCGAACTACGTAGGGCACGAGCTGATGGTGCCGCAGGTCGGCGACTATCACACCCTGGCGCACATGGACCACGCCAAGGTCCTGGTGCGCAATGCGCAGGGCGTGGAGCTCCTCTCGAACGTGTGCCGCCATCGCCAGTCGATCATGCTCCAGGGCCGCGGCAACGCCCAGAACATCGTCTGCCCGCTGCACCGCTGGACCTACGACCTCGGGGGCGAGCTCCTCGGGGCGCCGTATTTTCCCGAGAACCCGTGCGTGAAGCTGCATTCGACGCCCCTGTACAACTGGCAGGGCCTGCTTTTCGCCGGGCCGCGCGATCCGCGCAAGGACCTGGCGAAGATCAGCACGATCGCGGACTGGGACTTCGGCGGCTACGTCCTCGATTCGGTGCGCGTCGACGAGTACGACATGAACTGGAAGACCTTCATCGAGACCTACCTCGAGGTCTACCATGTGAACCCGTTCCATCCCGGCCTGGGCAACTTCACCGACTGCGAGAACTTCAGCGTCGACTACGGCGACGAGTACTCTGTGCAGATCGTCGCGGCCAAGGCCGGCCTCAACCGCCCCGGCACGCCGGTCTACCGCAAGTGGCACGAAGCGTGCCTCAAGCAGCTCGCCGGCGCCACGCCGAAGCAGGGCGCGCTGTGGGCGACCTACTTCCCGGGCCTCACGTTCGAGTGGTATCCGAACGTGCTCATCGTCTCGCACCTCATCCCGCGCTCCCCGGGCCGGACCACCAACGTAGTCGAGTTCTACTACCCGGAAGAGATCGCGCTCTTCGAGCGCGAGTTCATCGAGGCGCAGCAGGCGGCGTACGTCGAGACCGCGCTCGAGGACTACGAGATCTGCCAGCGCCTGGACCGCGGTCGCCGCGCGCTCTACGAGCAGGGCCTCGACGATGCGGGCCCGTACCAGTCGCCGATGGAGGACACCGAAGTCCACTTCCACGAGTGGCTGCACAAGAAGCTCGCGCTGTGACGCAGCGCGGCCCGACCGTCTCCACCGAGTTGCTGGAGCAGAACCTCGGGTCGTGGCGCATCTTCGACTGCCGCCACGACCTCATGCAGCCGCTGCTCGGCGAGCAGCAGTACCGCGAGGGCCACATCCCCGGCGCCGCCTTCGCGCACCTGGACCGCGACCTTTCGGCGCCTCGCGACGGCCGCGCCGGGCGCCATCCGCTGCCCTTTCCCGGCGACTTCCTCGCCTGGGTCGGCCAGCAGGGCCTGAAACCGGAAGACGCCGTCGTCTGCTACGACGCGGGCGGCGGCGTCACCGCCGCGCGGCTGTGGTGGATGCTGCGCTGGATCGGTCACGAGGCGGTCGCGGTGCTGGAGGGCGGCTACGCGAAGTGGACCGCGGAAGGCCGGCCGACGAGCACCCAGGTGCCGCGGTTCGAGCCCACGAGCTATCCGATGCGCCTGCGTTCCGACCTGGTGGTGGGCGTGGGCGTGGTGGAGAGCGCCGGCGAGAATGCCGTGCTGGTCGACGCGCGGGCCCCGCTGCGCTACCGCGGGCTGCAGGAGCCGATCGATCCGGTCGCCGGGCACATTCCCGGAGCGAAGAACCGCTTCTGCAACGACAACCTCACGCCGCAGGGGACGTTCAAGCCGGCGCAGGACCTGCGCCGGGAGTTCGAGGAAGTGCTCGGCGGGCGAAAGCCCGAGGACGTCATCAACTACTGCGGCTCGGGTGTCTCCGCGTGCCACAACATTCTCGCCATGGAGCTCGCCGGCCTGAAGGGCTCGCGCCTCTACGCCGGCTCCTGGAGCGACTGGATCTCGGATCCGAAGCGTCCGGTGGGCAGGAATGGGGATCGCTGATGCCCTGCTCGTCCTTCACTTCGCGATCGCGGCGTTCATCGTCTTCGGCCTGATCGCGGTCTGGATCGGCGCGGTCGCCGGATGGCCGTGGATTCGCGATCCGTGGTTCCGCTACGCGCATCTCGGAGCCATCCTGTTCGTCGCCGCCGAGGCGCTCCTTGGGGTCGCCTGCCCCCTCACCGTCTGGGAAGACCTGCTGCGCGGCGGGATCCGGCCCGAGTCCTTCGTCGCGCGCTGGGTGCATCGATTCCTCTACTACCGCGCGCCCGAATGGGTGTTCGCGACGGCCTATGTCGCGTGGGCGGCGGCGACCCTCGTCACGCTGGCACTCGTGCCGCCCAGGCGAAAAGCTGCCTGAACACTTCCTCGCGGATTTCGCTGCGCGAGAGCACGAGGTCGTGCAGGGCCCCCGGGAACTGCAGGACGGTCACGTCGCTGCCGAGCCCGCGCGCATGGCGCGCCATGTGGCGCCAGTCGAGCACGACGTCGGCCTCGTCGGAGTGCATGCACAGCACCGGGCACTGCAGCGCGAGCCCGCGCTGCACCTTCGCATGCGCATCGCAGATCGCGCCGATCCAGCCCAGGAAGACCGGGAAGGCCTCGAGGGGCTTGAGCGCGGTATCGAATTCCCATCCCGCGTCGAGCAGCATTTCGGTGTACCCCCGCTTGAGCTTCTCGGGGCTGCGCGTGAACGGGCTGAAGCGGCCGAGCGCGGCGGCGACATGCAGCTGGGGCCGCCGCCAGTCCTCGATGCGCCACTCGAAGAACGGGCTGTTCAGCCACAAGGCGGCCACGGCGTCCTTCCGCGCGCCCTCGTGGGCGTACAGCGAGCAGACCAGGCCGCCGGTGGAGTGGCCGGCGAGCAGCACGGGCGCGCCGATCACCTCCAGCGCGCCGGTGATGTCGGCGTAGTACTCCGCCAGGTCCTTGCAGAAGTTCGGGTGCTGGTGCGGCCGCATCGAGCGGCCGTGCTTGCGCAGGTCGAGGGCGAAGAAGGCGTAGCCTTCCGCCGCGAAGCGCAATGCCATGTGCGCCTGGAAGAAGTAATCGTTGTAGCCGTGCACGTAAAGCACGGCGCCGCGCGGCGCCTGCGCCGCCGGCAGGCGCACGAGCGTCGCGACGACGGGGCCATCGTAGTCGTCGGGAAAAGCCAGCTCGAGGGATTCGAACCCGGCGAGGTGCCGGTCAGGCTGCCACGCGCTCATGCCGCTCCAGTGCCCAGCGCACGTGCTCGCGCACGAGCGCCGAGGAATCGTCTGCGCGGGACTTTAGCGCCTGCACGACCGCGGCGGATGACGCAGCGTTGCCAAGCCCCACCGCCAGGTTGCGCAGCCAGCGCTCGTAGCCGATGCGCCGGATGGGCGATCCGCGCAGGCGCTCGTCGAACTCGCCCTCGGTCCACAGGAAAAGGGACACCAGGCTCGCGGCGTCGAGCCCGTTGCGCGGCTGGAAATCCGCCTCGCCGCTCGGTTGCGCAAAGCCGTTCCACGGGCACACTGCCTGGCAGTCGTCGCAGCCGTAGACGCGGTTGCCGATGAGCGGCCGCAGTTCCTCCGGGATCGCGCTCTTGTGCTCGATGGTGAGATACGAGATGCAGCGCCGCGCATCGAGCTGGTACGGCCCGCGGATGGCGCCGGTCGGACAGGCTTCGATGCAGCGCTCGCAGCTGCCGCAGTGGTCCGCCGCTTCGGCATCCGTGGGCAGGGGGAGGTCGCAGAACACCTCGCCGAGGAAGAACCAGGAGCCCTTGCGGTCGAGGAGCAGGGTGTGCTTGCCGCGCCAGCCGATACCCGCGCGCACGGCGAGCTCGACTTCCATCACCGGCGCCGAGTCGCTGAAGGCCCGATAGCCGAACCGGCCGACTGCGCCTTCGATCCGGTCGCAGAGGCGCTGCAGGCGACTGCGCAGAACCTTGTGGTAGTCGCGGCCGCGCGCGTAGCGGGCGATCGCGGCCCTCCCGCTGTTGCTATCGATGCCTTGCGGCGCATCGTTCAGGTAGTCCATGCGGCAGGAAATGACGCGGAGCGTGCCCGGATGCAGCGAGGCCGGGCGCGCGCGAAGGCCGGCGTGGCGGGCCATATACTCCATCTCGCCATGCCAGCCCTGTCCGAGCCATTCGAGGAGCCGCGGCTCGGCGGCCGAGAGGTCCGCATCCGCGATGCCGACGGCCTGGAACCCGAGCTCCGCTCCCCATTGCTTGATGCGCTGCGCGAGCGCGGCGTAATCCATGTGTTCGATGCTCGTTAGTTTGCCGGATGAGGCGGCGACCCTGCGTCTCGGAGAGCGCCTGGCTGCGGGAATCGGACCCGGACGCGTACTGCATCTGCGGGGCGACCTCGGCAGCGGGAAAACCACCCTCGCCCGGGGGCTGCTGCGAGCC
>DASPMF010000224.1:0-38915 GCA_035627155.1 Burkholderiales bacterium
AGCCGCCGTAGCTCATGAGCGGCAGCGTGAGGCCCCTCGTCGGCAGGAGGCCCATGTTCACGCCCATGTTGATGAGCGCCTGAAAGCCGATCCAGATCCCGATGCCCTGCGCGGCGAGCGCGGCGAAGTGGCGCTCGTTCAGGGAGGCGGCGCGGCCGATGGCGAATGCGCGCAGCACGACCCAGGCGAAGAGCCCGATCACCAGCGCGACGCCGATGAAGCCGAGCTCTTCCGCGATCACGGCAAGCAGGAAGTCGGTGTGCGCCTCGGGCAGGTAGTGAAGCTTCTCCACGCTCGCGCCGAGGCCCACGCCGAAGAATTCGCCGCGGCCGAACGCGATGAGCGCATGCGAAAGCTGGTAGCCCTTGCCGAACGCGTCGGACCACGGATCCATGAAGCCGAAGATGCGCTGCATGCGATACGGCGAGGAAACGACGAGCACGGCGAAGCCGGCGGCGAGCATGCCCACGAGCGCCGCGAAGTGCCGGCCGTTCATGCCGCCCAGGAACAGCATGCCGAAGGTCGTCACCGCGATGACCACGAGCGCGCCGAAGTCGGGCTCGCGGAGGAGCAGCCAGGAGACGAGCAGCATGACCGCCAGCATCGGCAGCAGGCCCTTGCGCAGGCTCTTCATGTGCGCGTGCTTGCGCACGGTGTAGTCGGCGGCGTACAGGACCACCGCGAGCTTCACCAGCTCCGAGGGCTGCAGGCTGACTCCCGGAAGGGCGAGCCAGCGCCGGGCGCCGTTCACTTCGCGGCCGATTCCCGGGATCAGCACGAGGACCAGCAGCGCGACGCCGCCCATGAAGAGCCATGGCGCGGTCTTTTGCCAGGCCTTGACCGGAACGAGGAAGACGCCCAGCGCAAGGGCGAAGGCGATGGCAAGGAAGGTCGCCTGGCGCGCGAGGTACCAGGCGGCGTTGTGGCCGGTGAAGCGGCTCGCTTCCGCCGTGGCGATGGACGAGGAATAGACCATCACCAGGCCGAGCGTGGCGAGGAGCAGCCCGGCCCATGCCAGCGAGCGGTCGTATTCAGCGTCCGGCGCGTTCCGGGCGAAGACGAAGGTGCGGCTCACCCGAGCTCCCGCACCGCCGCGGCGAATACTTCGCCGCGGTGCTTGTAGTCGCGGAACATGTCGAAGCTCGCGCAGGCCGGCGACAGCAGCACGGCCTCGCCCGGCCGGGCGAGCCGGGCGGCGCGGCGTACCGCTTCCTCCAGCGAATCGGCCGTTTCCGAGCGGGCGAACCGGATCGCCTTGGCGATTGCGGACGCATCGCGGCCGATAAGGAGCACGTGGCTGGCAAACTGGGCCACGACCGGCCGCAGCGGCGAGAAATCCTGGCCCTTGCCTTCGCCGCCGAGGATGAGGACCGCCTTGCGGCCCAGGCCGCGCAGCGCGGCAATCGTCGCCCCGACATTCGTGCCCTTGGAGTCGTCGTACCACTCCACGCCGTCGCGCGTGGCCACCAGCTCGACGCGATGCGGCAGGCCGCTGAACGTGCGCAGGCCTTCGGCGATGCGGCCGAGCGGCAGCCCCACCGCGACCGCGAGCGCGGACGCGGCGAGCGCGTTGGAGGCGTTGTGGGCGCCGTGGATCTTCAGCGCGTCCACGGGGACGATGCGCTCCCTGCCATGGACGAGGAAACCGTCGGCGACGCCGAAGTCCCAGGCCACTTCGGGCGCGTCGAGCCCGAAGGTCATGCGCGCGCCTTCGCGCGCCATGGCGAGCGAGCGCTCGTCGTCGCGGTTCAGCACCTGCACGCCGGCCCCGTCGAAGATGCGCGCCTTCGCTTCGGCGTAGTCCTCGATCGACGCGTAGCGGTCGAGATGGTCCTCGCTGACGTTCAGCATCGCCGCCGCGTCCGGCGCAAGCGACCACGTGGTTTCGAGCTGGTAGCTGGAAAGCTCCAGGACCCAGACGGCGGGCGGGTTGCCCTTCCTTTTCGCGAGGGCGTCCAGGGCCGGCGGAGCGATGTTCCCCGCAACCTCGACGTCGACGCCCGCCGTGCGCAGCAGGTGGCCGGTGAGCGAGGTGACGGTGGTTTTGCCGTTCGTGCCGGTGATCGCGAGCACGCTCGCCTTCGTCTTCGCCCGCACATGCCATGCAAAAAGCTCGATGTCGCCGACCACCGGGATGCCGCGCCCGCGCGCCTCGGCGACGACCGGCTCGGCAAGGGAGAGGCCGGGGCTGATGGCGACAAGGTCCGCGCCGTCGAGCAGCGCAGGCTGGAACGGACCGGTCTGTCGCGTATCGGCCGCCCGCACCGTGCCGCCTTCGCTTTCCACCCAGCGCGCCACTGATTGCCCGGTCGCGCCCATTCCGAGCACCAGCACCGTCCTGCGGGAAAGCGCGAAGGGCGCGGGCCTGCTCAGCAGCATGAATGCCGGCTCGCGCATCATCTGAGCTTCAGCGTCGAGAGTCCGAACAGCACCAGCATCATGGTGATGATCCAGAAGCGCACCACGACCTGGCTCTCCTTCCAGCCCTCGAGCTCGTAGTGGTGGTGCAGCGGCGCCATGCGGAAGATGCGCTTGCCGCCCGAGTACTTGAAGTACAGCACCTGGATCATCACCGAAAGCGTCTCGGCGACGAACACGCCGCCCATGATGAACAGGACGATCTCCTGGCGCGTGATGACCGCGATCGTGCCGAGTGCGGCGCCGAGCGCGAGGGCGCCGACGTCGCCCATGAACACTTCGGCCGGATAGGCGTTGAACCACAGGAAGCCGAGCCCGGCGCCCGCAAGCGCACCACAGATCACCGCGAGCTCGCCGGCCCCCGGGATGAACGGCAGCCCCAGGTACTTCGAGAACCCGGCGTGCCCCGCCACGTAGGCGAAGATGCCGAGCGCGCTGCCCACCATCACGGTCGGCATGATGGCGAGGCCGTCCAGGCCGTCGGTGAGATTCACGGCGTTGGAGGTGCCGACGATGACGAAGAAGGTAAGCACCACGAATCCGAACGCGCCCAGCGGATAGGCGATGTGCTTGAAAAACGGCACGATGAGCTGGTTGAGCGCCGGGGTGCTCTGCGCGATGAGCGCGAGGTAGCAGGCGGCCGCGATGCCGATGAGCGACTGCCAGAAGAACTTGGCGCGCGGGGAGAGGCCCTTGGGATTGCGGTGCACCACCTTGCGGTAGTCGTCCACCCACCCGACGATGCCGAAGCCGATGGTCACCAGGAGCACGGTCCACAGGAACTTGTTCCCGAGGTCGCCCCACAGCAGCGTGGTGAGCGAAATCGAAACGAGGATCAGCGCGCCGCCCATCGTCGGCGTGCCCGCCTTGGTGAGGTGGGAGCGCGGCCCGTCGTCGCGCACCGCCTGGCCGATCTTGTAGGCGGTGAGCTTGCGGATCACGTACGGCCCGAGGATGAGCGAGATCGCGAGGGCGGTCAGGCAGGCGAGCACCGCGCGCAGCGTGATGTAGTTGAAGACGTTGAAGAGGCGGACATCCTTCGCCAGCCATTGCGCAAGCTCGAGCAGCATCAGTGCCCCCCCGGCGCGCCATGGCCGGTGAGGGCCGAGACGACGCGTTCCATGCGCATGAAGCGCGAACCCTTCACCAGGATCGTCGTGCCCTGCAGCGACTCGACCAGGCTCTCCACGCCGTCGAAATGGCGGGCGCCCGCGCCGAACGCCCGGACGGTTTCCCGCGTCGCCTCGCCGAGGGCGTACACGGCGGTGATCTTCTTCGACCGGGCATAGGCGCCGACCTCGCGGTGGAACGCCGGCCCCTGCTCGCCGACCTCGCCCATGTCCCCGAGCACCAGCGCCGTCGGGCCCGGGCATTGCGCGAGGACGTCGATCGCCGCGCGCACGGAATCCGGGTTGGCGTTGTAGCTGTCGTCGATGACGGTGGCGCCGCTCTTCGCCTGCTTCACCTGAAGTCGGCCGGTATACGGGCGGAACCGCGTCAGTCCTTCGCCGATGCTCTTCAGGTCCACGCCCGCCGCGTATGCGCACGCGGCCGCGGCGAGCGCATTGCGCACGTTGTGCAGTCCGGGAATCGCCAGCGTCGCGCGCGCATGGCCGGTGGCGGTGCGGACCTCCACCTCGCTGCCGAGCGGATCAAGCGTGGCGGTTCCGGTCACGCTCGCCGCGGCATCCAGTCCGAAATCGACGACCCGCCGCGCGCCGGCCGCCTTGCGGAAGAAGGCCGCCTGCGGATCGTCGGCGTTGACCACGGCGACGCCGTCGGCGGGCAGCGCGGCATAGACGCTCGCGTTCTCGGCGGCGACCTCCTCCACCGAGCGCATGAACTCGAGGTGCTCGCGTTGCGCGTTGTTGACGAGGGCGACCAGCGGCTGCGCCAGGCCGGCGAGGTACGCGATCTCGCCCTTGTGGTTCATGCCGAGCTCGATCGCGCACCACCGGTGCGCCGCGCGCAGCCTGAGCAGCGTGAGCGGCACGCCGATCTCGTTGTTCAGGTTGCCGGCCGTGGACAGGACCTGCTCCTCGCCCGCATGGGCGCGCAGGATCGCAGCCAGCATTTCCTTCACGGTGGTCTTGCCGTTGGAGCCCGCTACGGCGACGAGCGCCGGCGAAAAGCGGCCGCGCCAGTGGCGCGCGAGGGCGCCCAGCCCGAGCTTCGTGTCGTCGACGACCAGCACCGGCATCGGGAATTCGGCGTCGTAGCGGTGGTCGATCATCGCCGCCACGGCGCCTTTCTCGCGGGCCGCGCCGAGGAACGCATGGCCGTCGAACCGCTCGCCGCGCAGGGCGACGAACAGCTCGCCGTCGCGCAGGCTACGCGTGTCGGTGGACACCCCGCTGAAGAGCGGATCGCCGCCGGCACTGCGGCCGTTCACGGCGCGCGCGGCTTCGCCAAGATGCATCATGCGCGCCCCCGCCCGGCCGCGGCCTCGCGCGCGAGCGCGGCATCGGAGAACGGCAGCCGCTCTCCGCGGATCTCCTGGTAGGTCTCGTGGCCCTTGCCGGCGATGAGCACGACGTCGTTGTCGGCCGCCTGCTGCACGGCGCGGTGGATCGCCCGTGCGCGGTCCGGCTCGGCCTCATGCGGCCGCTCGCGGAGGCCGTTGCGGATCGCCGCGATGATCCCGAGTGGATCCTCGCTGCGTGGATTGTCCGAGGTGACCACGACGCGATCGGCGAGCCGTCCGGCGATCTCCCCCATCAGCGGACGCTTGGACGGATCGCGGTCCCCGCCCGCGCCGAACACCACCCACAGTGCGCCGGCGCGGCCCCGCGCTACCGGCCGCAGCGCCTGGAGCACCTTCTCCAGTGCATCCGGCGTATGCGCGTAGTCCACCACGACGAGCGGCGCATCGGCCACGCGCTCCATCCGGCCCGCCACGGGCGGCAGCTTCTCCAGTCTTCGCGCCGCATCGGCGAACGGGATACCGAAGGCGACCAGGCAGCCCAGGACGCCGAGCGCATTGGAGAGGTTGAAGCGGCCGAGCGCGTCGACCCTCACGGTCGCGCGGCCCCAGCTCGAGTCGATGTCGCCGTTGTCCATGCAAACGTATTCGGTCACGCTTCCCGGCGCGATGCCACCGCGCGACAGGCTGTAGCCGATGGTCCGCATGCCCCGGGCCGTGAGCCGGCGGGCGAGCTTGACGCCGGCGACGTCATCGAGGTTGAGCACGGCGACCTCGAGCCCGGGCATGTCGAACAGCCGCGCCTTCGCCTCGGCGTACGCTTCCATCGTCCCGTGGTAGTCGAGGTGGTCGTGGGAAAGGTTGGTGAAGAGCGCGCAGTCGAACTGCACGCCGTTCACGCGCCCCTGGACGAGGCCGTGCGATGAAACCTCCATCGCCACCGCTTGCGCCTCGTCGTCCACGAAGCGCTTGAGCATCGCCTGCAGCTCCGCGGCATCCGGCGTCGTGTTGGGAAGCGGCTGCAGCGCGCCGGGCGTGCCCCAGCCGAGCGTGCCGACCACGCCGGCCGGCACGCCGAGGAGCGCCGCGATCCACTGCGAGCACGAGGTCTTGCCATTGGTGCCGGTGACGCCGCACACCCAGAGCTTTTCCGAGGGTCGCCCGTTGAGCTCGTGCGCGATGAAGCCCGCCTGCTGCTTCAGGTCGCGCACCGGCGCGTGCGGCACGACAACGTTTGCCGGCCATTCGAACCCATCGCGCGGATCGAAGAGCACCGCCGATGCGCCGCGCGCGGCCGCATCGGCAATGTGCGCGCGACCGTCCGCGCGCTCGCCGGGGTAGGCGAGGAAGGCGGCGCCGGGACCGGCGCGCCGGCTGTCGCTGCAGAGGCGCTCGATCATGGCGCCCTCCGCCGCGAGCCTGCCGAGGATTGTTTTGGCGTCTTCAGTCAGGTGCTTTCCCGGAGTTCAGCTTCGCTCGGCATCTCGAGCGGCTCGAGCGGCGCGTCGTGCGGAACGTTGAGCATGCGCAGCGCGCCCTGCATCACCTGCGCGAACACGGGCGCGGCGACCGCCCCGCCGTAGTACTGGCCGCCCGCGGGCTCGTCGATCATCACGGCCACGATGAGCCGCGGCGCGCTGACCGGCGCGAAGCCGACGAACGACGAAAGGTACTTGTCCGCGGCATAGCCGCCGTTTTCCTGCTTGTGCGCGGTGCCGGTCTTGCCGGCGACGCGCCAGCCGACGACCCGGGCGCGCGGCCCGGTGCCGCCGCTCTGGACGGCCATCTCCAGCATCGCGCGCACGGCGCGCGCGGTCTGCGCGGACAGCACCTTATCTCCGCTTACGACGGACTCCTGTTTGACCAGCGTCACCGGAAGCAATTCCCCGTCCGTCGCGAACACCGTGTAGGCGCGCGCGAGCTGCAGCAGGCTCACCGAGATGCCATGGCCGTATCCCATCGTGGCCTGCTCGATCGGCCGCCATGTGCGGTGGTGGCGAAGCTTCCCGGTTGCGGCGCCCGGGAACCCGAGCTCGGGCGCGGCGCCGAAGCCGATGCGGCGGAAGTGGTCCCACATCGTCTCGCGCGGCAGCGAAAGGGCGAGCTTCGCCGCGCCGACGTTGGAGGACTTCTGGATGACCTGCGCGACCGTGACCGCCTTCGCCGGGTGCGAGTCGCGGATGGTGTAGTTCGCCATGGTCATGCGGCCCTGCGGCGTCTCGAACACCGTGGAGGCGCTCGCCTTGCCGGTCTCGAGGGCCAGCGCGACGGTGAACGGCTTGAGGGTCGAGCCCGGCTCGAAGGCGTCGGTGATGACGCGGTTGCGCAGCTGCGCGCCGGAGAGCCCGGTGCGGCTGTTCGGGTTGTAGGAAGGCGCGTTCGCCAGCGCGAGGATCTCGCCGGTCCGCACGTCGATGGCGACGATCGCGCCCGCCTTCGCGCGGTGCTGCTCGACCGCGTCTTTCAACGCGCGGTAGGCGATGTTCTGCAGCTTGCTGTCGAGCGACAGGCGCAGCTCCGCGCCGTCCTGCGCGGCGCGGATGGACTGGACGTCCTCCACGATGCGCCCGAGGCGGTCCTTGATGACGCGCCGGCTGCCGGGCCGTCCGCCCAGCGTGGACTGGAAGGCGAGCTCCACGCCCTCCTGGCCTGCATCCTCCACGCCCGTGAAGCCGACTACGTGAGCGGTTACTTCCCCGCCGGGGTAGTAACGGCGGAACTCCCGGTGGCTATGAATGCCGTTGAGGCCGAGGGACGCAATGGCGTCCGCCGCTTCGGGCGCGAGCTGGCGCTTCAGGTAGACGAAGTCGCGCGAGGTGTCGGAGAGCTTGCGGTGCAGCTCCTTGCGGGTGAGCCCGAGCAGCTCCGCGAGCTTTCGCTCGTGCGCCGCGTTCAGCTCGACGTCCGCCGGAATCGCCCACACGGACTTCACCGGCGTGGAAACGGCGAGCGCTTCGCCGTTGCGATCGAAGATCGTCCCGCGGGTGGCGGGCACCTCCAGCACGCGCGCATAACGCGCCTCGCCCTTTTCCTGGAGGAAATCGGTGCGCATCGCCTGGAGGTAGACCGAACGTCCGGCGAGCAATGCGAAGGCCGCGAGGAGCGCCGCCATCACAAAGCGCGCCCGCCAGACGGGAAGGCGGACCAGACCCTGGGTGGCGGCGCTCATCGGGTCCTGGGTTGGACGACCCGGCTGCTCACGACCCTGACCCGCCGCGGGTCGGGGGCGCGCATGCCGAGCTGCCCGGTGGCGATCTTCTCGACGCGCGGATGCAGGCCCCAGGTGCTCGCTTCGAGCTGCAGGCGGCCGTGCTCGATGTCCAGCTCGCGTGCGCGGTCAAGCTCGCGCTCGAGGTCGGAGAAGAGCTTGCGTGCGCGGTGCTGTGAGGTCACGAGCCCGATCGCGCAAGTGACGAGAACCGCGAGGAGGAGGAGGTTCAGCTTCGCCACCGCGCGTCGGGCTCGATTCGAAAGGAGGATGGATCAAAGGGAGGCTCGGTGCGCTCCGCTACCCGCAACGTCGCGCTGCGCGCGCGCGGATTGGCGATGACCTCCGCGTCGGACGCGCGCACCGCGCGGCCGACCAGGCGCAAGGCGCCCTGCGGCATCTCGGCGGCGCGCAGCGGGACTTCGCGCGGCACCGCCGGCTTCGAGGCGGCCTGCATGAAGCGCTTCACGATGCGGTCTTCGAGCGAGTGAAAACTGATGACGGCCAGGCGGCCGCCGGGCTTCAGGCGCGCCGTGGCGCGCGGCAGGCTCACCGACACTTCCTCAAGCTCCCGATTGAGGTAAATCCGTAGAGCCTGAAAGGTGCGCGTCGCCGGGTCCTGGCCCGGCTCCCGTGTGCGGACCGCCTGACCCACGAGATGGGCAAGTTGCCCGGTGCGGCGGAGCGGTTCGCTGCGCCGAGCAGCAACAATCGCCGCTGCAATCTGTTTAGCAAACCGTTCTTCCCCATAGTCCCTCACCACCTCCGCTATTGTTTTTTCTTCTGCGCTCGCGAGCCATTCAGCGGCGCTCGGGCCGCTCTCCGGGTCCATGCGCATGTCGAGGGGACCGTCGGCGCGGAACGAGAAGCCGCGCGCCGGATCGTCCAGCTGGGGCGAGGACACGCCGAGGTCGAACAGGAATCCGTCCACCTGCCCGGCAGCATGTCGCGAAAGGATGTCCTCGAGGCGGCTGAAGGCCGCGCGAAAAAAGGCGAACCGGGCATCGTTGATTGCGCGCGCGGCCTCTTCGGCCTGCGGATCGCGGTCGAGCGCAAGGAGCCTTCCCGACGGACCGAGCCGCTCGAGGATCGCGCGGCTGTGGCCGCCGCGGCCGAACGTGGCATCGACGTACACGCCCTCGGGGCGGATGGCCAGCCCGGCGAGCGCTTCGGCGAGGAGAACCGGCTTGTGCATGGGCTCCCCTCACAGGGAGAAATCCTCCATGCCGGGCGGCGGCCCGCCCGCGCTCGAAAGCGCCTGGCCCAGCTTGGCGTTCCACATGCCCGAATCCCAGAGCTCGAAGTAACGCCCCTGCCCGACGAGCATCGCCTCGCGCTCGAGCTTCGCGTGCTGGCGCAGCGCCGGCGAGAGCAGGATGCGGCCGGAGTTGTCCGGGGTTACGTGCTCCTCGAAGCCCAGTAGCAGGCGCTTCCACCAGCTCGCCTGGGGGTTGAAGCTGGGAAAGCCCTCCACCCGGCTGCGCACCGGCTCCCACTCTGCAAGCGGGTAAAGCAGGACGCACCCTTCCGGATGCGCGGTGAGGACGAGCGCGTCTCCGCCGTCGAGCAATGGCTCACGGTGACGCGTCGGAATAGCGATGCGCCCCTTGGCGTCGAGCGTAATGACGGCGGCTCCGTGAAACGCTGCACCCATCCCTGTTTCACCACTTTTTTCTACCTTTTGCCACTTTAGGCCAAACAATTGCAGGGGTCAAGCCAATTTTTCCAAGCCGGACAAGCACTTAGGCGCGCTTTTTGTAGTCAGAACACGACATGCCTATGTCCATAAAAATCAGTGGTTTAATGGTTTCACTGAAAGTGGGTTCTGAAGTCGGAAGCCAAAAAGCCGGATGCGATAATTGCGGCCCCCATGATCGACAAACTCGTTGCCAGTCCCGCCGCGGCGCTCGCGGACGTGCCCGACGGCGCCACGGTGATGATCGGAGGCTTCGGCAACGCCGGCATGCCCTCGGAGCTGATCGACGCCCTCATCGAGCAGGGCGCGCGCGACCTCACCATCGTCAACAACAACGCCGGTAACGGCGACGCGGGCCTCGCGGCGCTCCTCAAGGCGAAGCGCGTGCGCAAGATCCTTTGCTCGTTCCCGCGCCAGGTGGACTCCTGGCACTTCGACAAGCTCTACCACGCGAAGGAGGTCGAGCTCGAGCTCGTGCCGCAGGGCACGCTTGCCGAGCGCATCCGCGCCGCGGGCGCCGGCATCGGCGGCTTCTATACGCCGACCGCCGTCGGAACCCGACTTGCCGAAGGAAAAGAGACCCGGCGCATCGGCGAGCGCGACTACGTGCTCGAGTATCCGATCCACGCCGACTACGCGCTTATCAAGGCCGATCGCGCCGACCGCTGGGGCAACCTCGTCTATCGCAAGTCGGCGCGCAACTTCGGGCCGATCATGGCGTCGGCCGCGCGCATCACCGTTGCGCAGGTGCGCGAGACGGTGGAGCTCGGCATGCTCGATCCCGAAACCGTCGTCACGCCGGGCATCTTCGTGAAGCGCGTCGTGCGCATCTCCGAAGCGGCGAAGAAGGCCGCCTGATGAAAAAGCTCGATCGCAAGGAAATCGCCGCGCGCGTGGCGCGCGACATTCCCGAAGGCTCGTACGTCAACCTCGGCATCGGCCTGCCGACGCTCGTGGCCGACTACATCCCGAAGGGCCGCGAGATCATCCTGCACAGCGAGAACGGCATCCTCGGCATGGGGCCGAAGCCCGCGCCGGGCACGGAAGACCCGGACCTCATCAACGCCGGCAAGGAGCCGGTGACGATGCTTCCCGGCGGCGCGTTCTTCCACCACGCCGACGCCTTCGGCATGATCCGCGGCCGCCACCTCGACTTCGCCGTCCTCGGCGCTTTCCAGGTCGCCGTCAACGGCGACCTCGCGAACTGGCACACCGGCGCGCCCGATGCGATTCCGGCAGTGGGCGGCGCGATGGACCTCGCCGTCGGCGCGAAGAAGGTCTTCGTGATGATGGAGCACCTCACGAAGAGGGGCGAAAGCAAGATCGTCGAGCGCTGCACCTATCCCCTCACAGGCGCGCGCTGCGTCGACCGCGTCTACACGGACCTCGCGGTGCTCGATATCAAGCCCGACGGCGTCCACGTCGTCGACATCGTGGACGGGCTTTCTTTTGACGAGCTGCAACGCCTCACCGGCGTACCGCTCAAGAAGCTCGCTACTGCGGCTTGATGCCGGCGGCGCGCACGACGCGCGCGTAGTCCTCGATCTCGCTTCGCACGGATTTCGCGTCCTGCGCGGACATGTCGAGGGGTTCGGCGCCGCCGTTCACCAGGCGCTGGCGCACGGTGGCGTTGCCAAGCCACCATCCGCACCGGCTTCGAGGGATACGGTTGCGCCAGGCAGGCGCCGGCGAGGGGCCAGCAAGCGCTGCGGCGAGGATCCTCATCGGCCCTTCCGCTACTGCTGCTTGATCCCGGCGGCCTTGACGACCTTCGCCGTGTCGTCGATCTCGCGGCGCACGAAGTCGCCGAACTGCTGCGGAGTCATGTCCATCGGCAGCGTGCCGAGCTTCGAGAGGCGCTCCTTCAGGTCCGGGCTGGCGAGCGCCTTGCGCACGTCGGCGTTGATCTTCGCGACCAGGTCGGCCGGGATCGCGGCCGGGCCCCAGAGGCCGATCCACAGCGTGTAGTCGAAGCCGGGCACGCCCTGCTCCGCCACCGTCGGCAAGTTCGGCAGGAGCGATGAGCGCTGCGCGCTCGAGATACCGAGCGCGTGCGCCCGTCCGCCCTGGAGGTGCGGGAGCGATGCGTTGATCGGCGCCCAGTAGCAGCACACACGCCCGCTGAGCGTGTCCCCGATTGCCTCGGGCGTGCCCTTGTAGGGCACGTGGGTCACGTCGATGCCGGTCAGCAGCTTCAGCTTCTCGAGGTTGAAGTGAGTGCCGCTGCCCATTCCCGCCGAGGCGAAGTTGAGCTGCCCCGGCTTCGCCTTGGCCGCGGCGATGAAGTCGCCGAGCGTCTTCCAGCCGGACTGCGGGCTCACCATGAGCACGTTCGGGCCCCCGGCGAGCGGCGCGATGTTCGCGAAGTCCTTGAGCGTGTCGTACGGGAGGCTTGCATAGATGGAGGGGTTCGACACGTGCGCGGAGGAGTTCGCGAGCAGGGTGTAGCCGTCCGGCGCCTCGCGCAGCACCGCGGCCGAGCCGACGGTGCCGCCAGCGCCGGGCCGGTTCTCCGCGATGACCGGCTGCCCCCACATCTCCTGCAGCTTGGCCGCGACCGCGCGGCCGATGATGTCGGTGGAGCTGCCGGGCGTGAAGGCGATGATGAGGCGGACCGGCTTGGACGGGTATTGCGCCTGCGCGAAGGCCTGCGCGGCGAACCCTGCGAGCAGCAGTGCGAGCAGCTTCTTCATGGCTTCTCCTTGGGCGGGGTCAATCCGTCGCCGACGGCGACGTTCTCGGGCTTCAACTCGAGTCCGGACGCCTTGGCCTGCATGACGAGGAGCGTGGCGAAGTCCTGCTCGGTCAGGCCGTGGCCGATCATCTGCTGAATCAGGTCGCGGGTGAGGGCGGCGAGCGGCATCGGCACGTCGCGGGAGCGCGCGGCGTCGAGGCCGAGGTCCATGTCCTTCCTCAGCAGCTTCGGCGTGAAGGTCACGCTGAAGTCGAGGTTGACGAAGGCGGGGGTCTTGTAGCGCGTGAAGGTCGAGCCCATCACGCTCTTGTTGAAGAAGTCGAGGAACGCGTGCCGCGGCATGCCGGCCTTCTCGGCCAGGGTCGTGATCTCCGCCAGCGACTGGGTGACGACGCCGAGGAACACGTTGTGGCAGATCTTCGCGATGCGGGCGAGCTCCCCTTCGCCGACGTAGCTCGAGCCCATGCCCATGAGGTCGAGGTAGGGCTTCGCGCGCTCGTACGCGGCCTTCGGCCCGGACACGACGAAAGTGAGCTTGCCGGCCTTGATCACTTTCGCGTTCCCGCTCACCGGGGCAGCGAGATAGTCGACACCGTGCTTCTTGAGGAGGCTTCTGAGCTCGGCAGAGCCCTCGAGGGAGATCGAAGAACATTCCACGACCAGCTTCGGCTTGCCGGCCGCGAGCGCCCTGCCGACCACCTCTTTCACGTCGTCGTAGGTGGCGACCATGACGAAGACGATGTCCTTCGTCGAGAGCTCCTCCAGGCGGTTGACGACCTTCGCGCCCGATTTCTCGAGCGGCAGCGCCTTCTCGCGCGTGCGGTTCCACACCGCGATGTCGCAGCCGCCCTTGGCCAGGCGCTCCGCCATGGCGTAGCCCATCCGCCCGGCGCCGATCCAGCCGACGCTTTCAGTAAGGGTTGGCAATCGGCAGCTCTTCGGCGGGATACAGGGAAATGATCTTCGCGCCCTTCGGCGTGAGGATCACTTCTTCCTCGATCCGGGCGGCGGAGACGCCGTCGCTCGCCGGGCAGTACGTCTCGACCGCGAACACCATGCCCACCTTCAGCTCGATCGGCTCCCGGAACGAGTTCAGGCGGGAGATGAGCGGCCGCTCGTGCAGGCCGAGGCCGAGTCCGTGGCAGAAGTTCAGGCCGAACGCGTCCATCTCGTTCGCGAAGCCCGCCTGCTGCGCTTTCGGAAGCGCCGCGGCCACCTTGTCGCTCGACATGCCCGGCTTGAGCAGCTCGATCACGCGGTCCATCCATTCGCGGGCCTTGCGGTACGCGGTGCGCTGCGCCGGCGTCGCGCGCCCGACGTTGAAGGTACGGTAGTAGCAGGTGCGGTAGCCCATGAACGACTGGATGACGTCGAAGAACGCCTGGTCGCCGGGACGTATGAGCCGGTCGGTGAAGTTGTGCGGATGGGGCGAGCAGCGCTCGCCGGAGATGGAGTTGATGGCCTCCACGCAGTCCGAGCCCATCTCGTAGAGGCGCTTGGTGGCGAGCGCGACGATCTGCGACTCCATCACGCCCGGCTTCAGCGCCTCGGCGATGTCCTGGTAGACGCCGTCCACCATCGCCGCGGCCATGTTGAGCAGCGCGAGCTCGTCGATGTTCTTCACTTCGCGCGCCTGGAGCATGACCTGCTGGCCGTCGCGCACCTCGATGCCCTCTTCCTGCAGGGCGAACAGCATGGGCGGCTCGACGACGTCGACGCCGAGGGGCAGGTTGCCGACGCCCTCCTCGTCGAGGATCGCCCGGATCTCCTTCGCCGCCTGCCGGAAGAGGAACGGGTCGGCGCCGACGGCGCCGCGCATCCCGGTGAGCCCCGCGCGGCAGTGCTCCGGGTCGAGCCAAGGCGCGTTGAGCTTGTGGTGGCGCGCCGCGCTGCCGAAGTCCCAGATGTACGGGTGGCCGTTGCCGGTGAGGAGCGAGTAGCGCGTGAGCTTGTCGCGCGCCCATTCGCCGATGACCGTGCTCGTCGCGTAGCGGATGTTGTGCTGGTCGAAGCACAGCAGCGCGCCCAGGCCCGAGTGGGCGAGCGCCGCGCGTACGCGCGCCAGCCGATAGTCGTGCAGGCGGCGGAAATCGACGCGCTCCTCGAAGTCCACTTGCGTGCGCCCGGGCGCCTGGAGCGGCCGGTCCCAGCGGTGCTTCGGATCGATGTCGTCGGGCCGCACCTGACGCGGTTCCGCGCGCTTCCTCGCCATGCCGCCTCCTCGCGAAGATTCTAGCCGGAGACGAGATCCATCCTGCGCCGGATGCGCGCCGCAGCGTCCGCGTCTCCCGCTTCGCGCGCGCGTTGCTCCTGCACGCCGAGCCAGGCGAGCAGGGCCCGGCGCCAGCCCTGCGTCGAGGCGGCTTCGACGGCCTCGGCGATCGTTTCCGGCCGGATCGTCTTGCGCCGCAGCTGCACGCCCGCGGCGACGAGCCGGCCCAAGGGCTCCGCCGGGGCGGCGCGCTCGCGCTTGCCGATGAGGTATTCCCAGTACGCGATCTCCGCCGGCGCGGCGCCCGGTCGCAGCGCGAGGAAGCCCGGGCATTCATCGAACTCCAGGCTGGCCGTTCGCACCGCGCAGCGAACCAGCTCGGCGCGCGCGACGAGGTCCTCGCGCCCGGTGCTCGCGAGCGCGCGCCGGGCGGCCAGGAACTCGGCGTCGGCGCGGGCGTCGCCGCTCAGGTAGTAGCGCTGGAAAAGACCCATGGATTGCGCGGCGTCGAGCTGCCAGTCGGCAGGCTGGGGGCCGCCGCCGCAGCCGGCCAGGATGAAAAGCGCCGGTAGAACCAGCCGCTTCACGGCAGCCGGATCTCCGTGTTGCGCTCGAACGGCCATTTGCGGTTGATTTCCTCCACCAGCGCCGAGACCTTGCGCAGGCTCGCGTCCACCTCGGCGCGCAATGCCCGCAGGTCGGTGGTGGCGGCTTTCGCGTTGCCGCTCACCTGCTGCGCGTCGTCGAGGATGCGGTCCACGCGCTTCAGGCTGTCGCGCACCTCGGCGAGGATGCCGTTCACCTGCCCGACCGCGCGCTGCGTGCCGTCCATCAGGCCGTCGCGTCCGTAGACCCGCTGGTCGGTCTTGTCGATCACCGCGTCGAGCTTGCGCGCCACGCCGCTCATGGAAGCGATCAGCGCATTCGCGCGATCGATGGAAGCCAGCACTTTCTTCGCCTCGTCTTCGCTGCCGAGGAGCCCGCTCAGCGCGCCGCCCGGGCCGGCCATGCGCTGCGTCATGAGGCGCAGGTTGCCGAGGCTCGCCTGGAGGCTGCCCTCGTTCGCGGTGATGGTCTGCGCGTTCTCGAGCACGCTGCGCAGCGTCGCCACCATGCGCGGGATCTCCTCGGAGGTGTCGCCGCGCAGCACCGTGCGCTCGGCCCCGTCGGGCAGCGGCTCGTCCTGCAGGTTGCCCGTGAAGGCGCGGATCTTCGCCGGCCCCACCACGCCGCGCTCCAGCGTGAAGATGGTGCTGCGGCGCAGCCAGCGGCTCTCCCGCACCGGCACCACGATCTCGATGCGCGCGCGCCCGTCGTCGGCGAGCTCGATCTTGTGCACCCTGCCGATCGGGAAGCCGGAAAAGCTGAGGTCCATGCCGATGCTCACGCCCTCGACGTTGTCTGCGACGAGCGTCAGGCGCTGCGTCGGCTCGAACACGCCGCGCGCGTAGAGCACGTACAGGACGAACGCGGCCGCGATGAGGAGCGTGAAGCCGAGCAGGAGCCCGACGCGGAACTGGAGGTTCCTGGGTACCGCGGTGAACGCGCCGTCCCGGCCCGGCTCTTTTTCCCGCTCTTTATCCATCTATACGTACTTTACCGCGAGCGACAGGACCTCGATCAGGCCGAGGGCGAAGAAGAGGCGCACCATGCCGCCGAGCACGGCGACCGGCGCGGACTTCATGTCGCGCGTCGCGCTGAGGCCGGCCGCGATCGGAATCACCGCGACCGCGACGCCGAAGAGCACCGTCTTGATGGCGATGCTGCCGAGCTGCCGGACGGTGAAGACCTCGGCGACCGTCCAGGTGAACTCCGAGAACCCCCACGGCGACAGGCCGTACATGGAAAAGTAGGCCGCGATGAGGGCCATCGCACAGCTCACCACGGTAAGCATAAACACGGAGACCGAGGCGGCGAGCACGCGGGGAAGGAACTCGCGCTCCATCGGATCCACGCCTTCGGCCGCCATGGCGTCGAGCTCGCCGGAGACACGCATGAGCGCGATCTCGGTCGCGATCGCCGAGCCGGAGCGCAGCGCGACGAACAGCGCGGTGAGCAGCGGCAGGAGCTCGAGCGTGAGCACGGTGATGACGAGCTCGAGCGCGTACACGCCCAGGCCGTAGCCGCGCGCGAGGCGGATGGTGATCTCGATGATGACGACGCTGAGCAGCGCCGAGAACAGCGTGAACGGCACGAACACCTGCCACACCGTGAAATAGAGCTGCTTCGTGGCCGTGGCGCGCAGCCGCGGCGTGTAGAAGGCCGGCGAGAGGCCGGCGACCGCAAGCACCAGGGCCAGGCGCGCCGCGTGGGCCCAGCCGCGGAACCACGCCATCGCGGCCTCCGGGCTCATCGCGCGCGCCTCTACCGGCCCTGCGCGAGCTGCTCGACCTCTTCGGGCGCGAGCTTCAGCTTCGACGCCGCGGCGCGGATCTCCTTCCAGGTCGTCTCGTCGACCGGGATTCCGGCCTGCTCGCGCCGCCCGCGCGATTCGCGCTCCGGGTCGCCGGCGATGCGCACCTTGTCGAAGCCCGGCGCCACCGGCGACTTGCGCAGCGAGGCGAGGAAGGCCTTGGCCTCATCGCGGAAGACGTCCGCCTTCTCCAGGCGCGCGGGGTCGATGAGGATGCTGAGCATGCCGTTCCAGACACGCCGCCGCGACTTGTCGTCGGAATGCCAGGTGCCGCCTCCGGTGAGCGCGCCCCCCAGCAGCTCGCAGGCGAGCGCAAGCCCGTAGCCCTTGTGCAGCCCGAAGGTCCGCAGCGCGCCGAAGGGCTCGACGACGCCGTACTTCGCTTCCGCGGTCGGATTGCCGCGGTCGTCCAGCAGCCATTCGGGCGAGACCTTCTCGCCCTTGTTGTGCGCGACGCGTACCTTGCCCTGCGCGACCGCGCTCGTCGCCATGTCGAGGACGAACGGCGCCTCGCCCGGTAGCGGGATCGCGATGCAAACCGGATTGGTGCCGAAGCGCGCGTCCGCGCCGCCGTACGGCGCGACGATGGCGCGCGAGATGACGTTCACGAAATGCACGGAGACCAGCCCCTGGGCGACTGCCTGCTCGCCCCAGTGGCCGATCCTTCCGAGGTGATGCGAGCGAGAGAGCGTCATCACGCACGAGCCATGGCGCTTCGCCCGCTCGATGGCCATCTCCATCGCCTCGTGGCCGATCACCTGGCCGTATCCCTGCCGGCCGTCCAGCGCGAGCAGCGCGCCGGCGTCGACCTGGACCTCCGGATGCTGGTTGGCCGAGAGCCCGCCCTCGAGGAGCGCATCCACGTAGCGCGGGATCATCCCGATGCCGTGCGAGTCGTGGCCGAGCAGGTTGGCGGTGACGAGATTCGCGGCGACCATGCGCGCTTCGCGCTCGTCGCTCCCGCCTGCGCGCACGATGCGCTCGATCGCGCGCGTCAGGGCTTCCTTCTGGAACACCAGCGCCATCCCCGTCATTCCTTTGTCATTGCGTCCCGGCCGGCGAGTGTACTTGTTTCGCCACGCGGCGCGCCACGTCCAGGAACGCCGCGATCACCGGCGAGGCGTCCGCCCTTCGCCACGCGACCGCGGTGCGCGAACGCGGCGTCGCCTCGCGCAGCGGGCGGTAGGCCACGCCCTCCAGGCCGATCTTCTGCGTGGAAGCGGGCACGAGCGCCACGCCGATGCCGGCCGACACCAGGCCGACGACGGTATGCGTCTGGTTCGCTTCCTGCGCGACGCGCGGCGTGAACCCGTGCTTCAGGCAGTAGCCCATCACGAGGTCGTGGAAGACCAGGCCCGGCTGGCGCGGGAAGAGGATGAACGGCTCGTCCACCAGCCGCTGGACGGCGATGCGGCGCCGGGCGGCAAGCGGGTGGCGCGCCGGAAGGGCGAGCACGAAAGGCTCCTCCAAGATGGTCTGCGCCGCGAGCTCGGCCTCGGCGACGGGCGGGCGCACCAGGCCGACATCGAGGTCGCCCTTCACCAGCGCGACGATCTGCTGCGGCAGGGTGAGCTCGCGCAGCTCGAGCTTGACGCCCGGAAAGCTCTTCATGAAGTCGCGCAGCACAAGCGGCAGCAGCGTGTAGGCGGTGGCCGCGAGATAGCCGACGGCCAGCCGCCCCGCTTCCCCGCGCTGCGCCCGCTGCGCCGCTTCCACGGCCTGGCTCGCCCGGACGAGCGTGCCGCGCGCCGCGTCCAGGAACGCCGCCCCGGCGTGCGTGAGGACCACCTTGCGGCGCGTGCGCTCGAAGAGGCGCACGCCCAGCTCGCGCTCCAGGCCGGCGATCGCCTGCGAGAGCGGCGGCTGGGTCATGGAGAGCCGCCGCGCCGCGTGCCCGAAGTGCAGCTCCTCCGCGAGGGCCACGAAATAGCGCAGCGAGCGCAGCTCCATTGATTCACCCAACGTATTACCGGGGAAGGAATTATAGATTGGACGTTACGCGCGGGCGTTCCTTAAAGTCGGCCGCCTCCAGAGGAGGAACCCAATGTCCATTCGAGTGCTGGCCGCCACGCTGCTCGCCGCGGCCTGGTCTTTCGCCCACGCCCAGGCTTTCCCGAGCAAGCCGATCCGGGTCGTCATTCCGTTCGTCGCCGGCGGCTCCTCCGACATCGTCGGACGCGCCATCGCGTCGAAGTTCCAGGAGGTGCTCGGCCAGCCGGCGGTGGTGGAGAACCGCCCCGGCGCCAACGGCGCGATCGCCGCGGAGCACGTGGCGAAGGCCGACCCCGACGGCTACACGATCCTCGTCGGCTCGATCGGCGTGTTCTCGATCAACGCCGCGCTCTTCAAGGACCTGCGCTACCACCCGGTGCGCGATTTCGCGCCGATCACGCTCGCCGTCACCACGCCGAACGTGCTGATCACGCGCCCGGACCTGCCGCCGAACGCGATGAAGGAGCTGGTCGAGTTCGCGAAGAAGAACCCCGGGCGCCTCTCCTACTGCTCGAGCGGCACCGGCTCGTCGGACCACCTGACGGGCGAGCTCTGGAAGCAGAGCGCCGGCGTCTTCGCGGTGCATGTGCCGTATCGCGGCGGCGCGGCGTGCCAGACCGACATCATGGGCAGCCAGGTCGACCTTTCCTTCCAGAACCTCGGCGCGGTGACGAACTACATCCGTGCCAACCGCATGAAGGCCCTCGCGGTGACGGCGAAGGCGCGCCATCCGCAGCTGCCGAATGTCCCCACGACTTCCGAAGCCGGATTCCCGGACCTCGTGGTGACGTCCTGGCAGGCGGCGGCGGCGCCGGCGAAGACGCCGAAGGAAATCGTCGCGCGGCTCAACGACGCCGCGGTCAAGGCGCTGCGCTCGCCCGACGTACGCGAGCGGATGAACCAGATCGGCTTCGACGTGGTGGCGAGCTCCCCCGACGAGTTCGGCCGCTTCATGAAGGAAGAAGTGGACCGCTGGACCAAGGTGGTCAACCGCGGCGGGATCAAGCCCGACTGATGGCTCGCAAGAAGCCCGAGGAGCTGCGCAGCCACCGCTGGTACGGGGTGGACGACCTGCGCTCGTTCGGCCATCGCTCGCGCACCGCGCAGATGGGCTACGAGCGCGGCGACTACGCCGGCAAGCCGGTCATCGCCATCATCAACACCTGGTCGGACATCAACCCGTGCCACACGCACTTCAAGCTGCGCGTGGACGAGGTGAAGCGCGGCGTGTGGCAGGCGGGCGGCTTCCCGGTCGAGATGCCGGCGATGTCGCTCGCCGAGCCGATGCAGAAGCCGACCACCATGCTGTATCGCAATTTCCTCGCGATGGAGACCGAAGAGCTGCTGCGCTCCTATCCCGCGGACGGCGCAGTCCTCATGGGCGGGTGCGACAAGACGACGCCCGGGCTCATCATGGGCGCGCTCAGCATGAACCTGCCGACGATCTACCTGCCGGCGGGTCCGATGCTTTCAGGGCACTGGCGCGAAACGACGCTCGGCTCGGGCTCCGACAGCTGGAAGTACTGGGCGGAGCTGCGCGCCGGCAACATCGGCCAGGGCGACTGGCAGGAAATCGAGGACAGCATCGCCCGCTCGCCCGGGACGTGCATGACCATGGGCACCGCGGCGACGATGATGTCGCTCGCCGAAAGCCTCGGCCTCGCCCTGCCAGGCGCCTCGTCGATTCCGGCGCCCGACTCGAACCACGCCAAGATGGCGACACGCACCGGCAAGCGCATCGTCGAGATGGTATGGGAGGATCTCAAGCCGCGCGACCTGCTGCGCAGCGAGTCCTTCGACAACGCCATCGTGACGCTGATGGCGATGGGCGGCTCCACCAACGCGCTCATCCACCTCATCGCGATGGCCGGGCGCGCGGGAATCAAGTTACCGCTCGAGCGGTTCAACGATTTCTCCGCGAAGGTGCCGCTCCTCGCCAACGTGCGGCCTTCCGGCGACCGGTACCTGATGGAAGACTTCTACTACGCCGGCGGCCTGCGGGCGCTGCTTTTCCAGCTGCGCGATCTGCTCGCATTGAGCTGCAGGACGGTGAACGGCAGGACGCTCGGCGAGAACATCGAAGGCGCACGCATCTACAACGCGGATGTCATCCGCACGCGCGACAACCCGTTGCAGGCCTCCGGCGGACTCGTCGTGCTGCGCGGCAACCTCGCGCCCGGGGGCGCGGTCATCAAGGCGGCGGCCGCTTCGCCGCAGCTGCTCAAGCACACCGGCAAGGCGGTGGTATTCGAGGACTACAACGACATGGCGGCGCGGATCGACCGCGACGACCTCGAGGTGGACGCGTCCAGCGTCCTCGTCCTGCGCAACGCCGGGCCCCTCGGCGGCCCCGGCATGCCGGAATGGGGCATGCTGCCGGTGCCGAAGAAGCTTCTCAAGCAGGGCGTGCGCGACATGGTGCGCCTTTCGGACGCCCGCATGAGCGGCACGAGCTACGGGACCTGCGTGCTGCATGTCGCGCCCGAGGCGTTTGTCGGCGGTCCTCTCGCGCTCGTGAAGACCGGCGACCTGATCGAGCTGGACGTCGGGCAAAAGGTCCTCAACCTGAAGGTCGCCGAAGCCGAGCTCGCCCGCCGCAGGAGCGCCTGGAGCCCTCCGGCACGCAAGTACGAGCGGGGCTACGGGGCGATCTTCTCCCGGCACGTCAAGCAGGCGGACGAGGGCTGCGACTTCGACTTCCTCGAGGGGACGGCTCCCACGCCCGAGCCTGAGATACATTAGCCGCGCAATGGCCGCCGTCACCCTCAGCGCAGTGAAGAAGTCGTTCGGCTCCACGCAGGTCGTGCACGGCGTGGACGTCTCCATCGAGGACGGCGAATTCTGCGTCCTGGTCGGGCCGTCGGGCTGCGGGAAGAGCACGCTGCTGCGCATGATCGCCGGGCTGGAGGAAATCAGCTCGGGCGAGGTGCGCATCGGCGAGCGGGTGGTGAACCAGGTGGCGCCGAAGGAGCGGGACATCGCGATGGTGTTCCAGAACTACGCGCTCTACCCGCACATGACGGTCTACGACAACATGGCCTTCAGCCTGAAGCTGGCCGGCGTGCCGGGCCCGGAGCTGAAGCGCCGCGTCGACGAAGCCGCGCAGATCCTCGGGCTCGTGGACTACCTCGCCCGCTATCCGCGCCAGCTCTCCGGCGGCCAGCGCCAGCGCGTGGCGATGGGTCGCGCCATCGTGCGCAAGCCGCAGGTCTTCCTCTTCGATGAGCCGCTTTCCAACCTCGACGCCAAGCTGCGCGTGGCGATGCGCACCGAGATCAAGGCGCTGCACCAGCGGCTGAAGACCACCTCCATCTACGTCACGCACGACCAGATCGAGGCGATGACGATGGCCGACAAGATCGTGGTGATGAACGCGGGCAAGGTGGAGCAGATCGGCACCCCGCTCGATCTCTACGACAACCCGGCGAACCTCTTCGTCGCCGGGTTCATCGGCTCGCCGGCGATGAACTTCCTGCCCGAGCAGCGCGACGGCCGCGACGTGCTGCTCGGCATCCGCCCGGAGCACCTGTCGATCGCACCGGACGGCCTGCCCGCCGAGGTGCAGCTCGTCGAGCCCACCGGCGCGGACACCCAGATCTTCTGCAGGGTCAACGGCACCGACGTCGTCGCCGTGGTGCGCGAGCGCCACGCATTCCGCCCGGGCGAGCGCGTGCGCCTGCGGCCGCAGCAAACCTATCTGTTCGACCCGTCGAGCGGCGCTCGACTTGTATAAAGGAGAGGAGACGTCATGAGCAACAAACGCAGAGAGTTGCTGAAGGCCGGCGCGGCGGTGACCGCGGGCGCAGCGTTCCCGATGTTCTGGGTGAAGGACGCCCACGCACAGTGGAAGGGCGCACCGGAGAAAGGCGCGAAGCTGCGCGTGCTGCGCTGGAGCCGCTTCGTGCAGGGCGACATCGACCAGTACATGAAGAACGTGCAGGCGTTCTCCGCCAAGTACGGCATCGAGGTGCGCGTGGACAACGAAAGCTGGGAGGACGTGCGGCCGAAGGCCGCGGTCGCCGCGAATACCGGCGCCGGGCCCGACATCATCCTCGGCACCAACGACGACGCCAACCTCTATCCGGAGAAGCTGCTCGACGTCACCGACCTCGCGAACTACCTGGGCAAGAAGTACGGCGGCTGGTATCCGGCCGGCCAGGCGTACCTGCGCCCGAACGGGAAGAGCTGGATCGGCCTGCCCCTCGGCGCGGCCGGCAGCATGATGGTGTATCGCGAAAGCCAGGTGAAGGCGGCCGGGTTCGACGGCATCCCCAAGGACACCGAGGGCTTCCTCAAGCTGATGAAGGCGCTGAAGGACAAGGGCACGCCGGGCGGCTTCGCCCTCGGCCATGCCACCGGCGACGCCAACACGTGGTGCCACTGGGTGGTCTGGGCCTTCGGCGGCAAGATGGTCGACAAGTCGAACAAGGTCGTCATCAACAGCCCGGAAACCATCCGCGCCCTCGAGTACGCCAGGGAGCTCTATTCGACCTTCGTGCCCGGCACGCTGTCGTGGCTCGACCCGAGCAACAACAAGGCGTTCCTCGACGGCCAGGTCTCGGTAACGAACAACGGCATCTCGATCTACTACGCGGCGAAGACGTCCAAGGACCCGAAGATCAACGCGCTCGCGGCCGACATCAACCACTCGAAGTACCCGGCCGGGCCCGGCGGCTCGAACGCGGCCTTCCACCTGTTCCTGAACCAGATGATCTTCAAGTACACCAAGTACCCGAAGGCGGCGAAGGAGTTCCTGCGCTTCATGATGGAGGAAGAGCAGTTCGGGCCCTGGATGCAGGCGAGCATCGGCTACGTTGCCCATCCGCTGGCCGCGTACGAGAAGAACCCGATCTGGACCGTCGATCCGAAGCACCTGCCGTACCGCGACGCGGTGAAGGAGCTGCGCCCCGCCGGCTTCGACGGCAGGCTGGGCTACGCCTCCGCCGGCGCGCTCGCCGACTTCATCATCGTCGACATGGTGGCCGAGGCTGCGTCCGGCTCGAAGTCGCCGAAGGAAGCCGCCGAGCGTGCGCAGAAGCGTGCGGAGCGCTATTACAAGGTCTGACGCGGACGCCGTGCCGTGATGTCACGGTGGCTTAACAACCGGAACACCCTCGGGCTCCTCTTCATGGTGCCCGCGGGTGCTCTGTTGCTCGTCTTCCTGACCTATCCGCTCGGGCTGGGAACGTGGCTCGGGTTCACCGACGCCAAGATCGGCCGGACCGGCGAATGGATCGGCCTGGAGAACTTCGAGTTCCTGGTCGGCGACAGCACCGCGCGCCTTTCGCTGTTCAACACGCTCTTCTATACGGTCGTGGCAAGCGCGCTCAAGTTCGTGCTGGGCCTGTGGCTCGCGCTGCTCCTCAACCGCCACCTGCCGTTCAAGTCGTTCATCCGCGCGATCGTCCTGCTGCCGTTCATCGTGCCGACCGCCCTTTCGGCGATCGCCTTCTGGTGGATCTACGACTCGCAGTTCTCCGTCGTGAGCTGGACGCTCGAACGGATGGGCCTCATCGACGGGTACATCGACTTCCTCGGCGATCCGTGGCTCGCCCGCTTCTCGACCATCGCGGCGAACGTCTGGCGCGGCGTGCCGTTCGTCGCCATCTCGCTTCTCGCCGGGCTCCAGACCATCCCGCCTTCTCTCTACGAGGCGTCGGCGATCGACGGTGCGACGCCGTGGCAGCAGTTCTGGAACGTCACGCTGCCGATGCTCACGCCGATCATCGCCGTCGTCATGACCTTCAGCGTGCTCTTCACGTTCACCGATTTCCAGCTCATCTACGTGCTCACGCGCGGCGGGCCGCTCAACGCCACGCACCTGATGGCGACCCTCTCCTTCCAGCGCGGCATTCCGGGCGGGGCGCTCGGCGAAGGGGCGGCGCTCGCGACGCTCATGGTGCCGTTCCTGCTCGCGGCGATCCTGTTCTCCTATTTCGGCCTGCAGCGGCGGGCGTGGCAGCAGGGCGGAGCGGACAAATGAAGAACGAATCGATGGGAATGGAGTACCTGCAGTCGCTGCCGCGGCGCTGGGTCACGCTCTACATCCCGCTCGGGGTGTTCCTCTTCGTGCTGCTCTTCCCGTTCTACTGGATGGTCATGACCTCGTTCAAGTCGAACGAGGAGCTCGTTTCCAAGGCGGCGAATCCGTTCTGGATCGTCCAGCCGACGCTCGCGCACGTGGAGAAGCTGCTGTTCCGGACCGAGTACCCCCAGTGGCTCTGGAACACCATGCTGGTCTCCGTGGTGGCGACGTTCCTCTCGCTCTTCGCCGCGGTCCTCGCGGCCTACGCGATCGAGCGGCTGCGCTTCCAGGGCTCGCGCCAGGTGGGCCTGGCGATCTTCTTCGCCTACCTCGTCCCGCCTTCGATCCTCTTCATCCCGCTCGCGCTCATCGTGTTCAAGCTCGGGCTCTTCGACAGCACCTGGGCGCTGATCCTGACCTACCCGACGTTCCTCATCCCGTTCTGCACCTGGCTGCTGATGGGCTATTTCCGCACCATCCCGTACGAGCTGGAGGAATGCGCGCTCATCGACGGCGCAACGCGCTGGCAGATCCTGGTGAAGATCATGCTGCCGCTGGCGGTCCCCGGCCTCATCTCCGCGGGCATCTTCGCCTTCACCCTCTCGTGGAACGAATTCATCTACGCCCTCACTTTCGTTTCCTCGTCGGAGAACAAGACCGTGCCGGTGGGCGTGATCACCGAGCTGGTCGAAGGGGACGTCTATCACTGGGGCTCCCTCATGGCGGGCGCCCTCCTCGGCTCCCTTCCCGTCGCGATCCTCTACTCCTTCTTCGTGGAGTACTACGTCTCCGGCATGACCGGAGCGGTCAAGGAATAGTGCTCAGCGGCAGGAATAGAGCGCGTAGCTGCGGTTGAGGGCCAGCCTCCTGAAGCAGGGCGAGCGCTCGAACACCGCAGCATGTACCGGGTTCCGGTAGGCGACGACGCGCCGGCGCGGCGCCTCGCGGCAAGCCGCCTCGATGGTCGCCACGGTCTTCGCCATCAGCGCCTCGCCGAAAGGGTTGTAGAAGAAGAGGACCGCGTCTTCATCGGCGGGCGGGCGAAAGACCGTGGCGTCGCCCAGGACGATGTCGATGGCTCCGGCGCCCCGCCGCGCGCGGCGGAAGGCGAGCGCATTGCGCCTTGCCACCTCGAACAGGGCGGGATTCAGCTCGATGCCGATCGAGCGCCGGAAGCCCAGCTCGGCGGCGAGGAACACCGCCCTGCCCTTGCCGCAGCCATAATCCAAGAAGGTGAACCGGCCGGCGGGCACCCGGGCCGCGCGGATCATCGCCCTGAACATGCGGGGCGTCACCGGCTCGTAGGAATTGCCGCGGAACGCGGCCGGCATGTCGCGGCGGTTCCCGCACGTGTCGATGCCATAGCGCCGGTCGAAGCGCTGCTCGAGCCACTCGTCCCAGCGGTCGCGCGCGCGCACGGCTGCGAACTGCGCCGTGCCGGCGAAGCCCCGTCTCTGCAGCGAAGTGGCGATCCGGTCGATCAGGGTCGCTTGAGCCACGTCCGGAAGGAGCAGGTTGCGCGCCTCCTCCCTTTAGAATGCGCCGATGGAACTACTCCAGAACAGCTTCAAGCGCGCCCTGAAGGCCGGCAAGCCGCAGATCGGGCTCTGGTCCTCCCTTTCCTCGAACTACACCGTCGAGGTGATCGCCGGTGCCGGGTTCGACTGGATCCTCCTCGACACGGAGCACTCGCCGAACGAGCTCGAGAGCCTGCTCATGCAGCTCCAGGCCGCGGCGCCGTACCCGAGCCACGCCGTGGTGCGGGTGCCCTGGAACGACATGGTGACCATCAAGCGCGTGCTCGACATCGGCGCGCAGACGCTCCTGATTCCCTACGTCTCCAACGCCGAGGAGGCGCGCGCGGCTGTTTCTTACACGCGCTATCCGCCGGTTGGCGTGCGAGGGGTGGCGGGCACGACGCGCGCCTCGCGCTTCGGCCGGGTGAAGGACTACGCGAAGCGGGCGCATGAAGAGCTGTGCGTGCTCGTCCAGGTGGAGAACCAGGAGGGGCTCGACAACCTGGATGCAATCGTGGCGGTCGAGGGGATTGATGGCGTCTTCATCGGCCCCGCGGATCTGCATGCCTCCCTCGGCCATACCGGCGAAATCGCCAATCCCAAGGTAATGCCGGTCATCGAAGAGACGCTGCGGCGCATCCGCAAGGGCGGCAAGGCGCCGGGCATCCTGACTCCCAACGAAGAGAATGCGCGAAAGCAGCTGGCCGCCGGGGCGCTCTTCGTCGCCGTCGGCAGCGACGTAGGCATCCTGGCGCGCGGCGCCGAGGCACTCGCGGCAAAATTCAAGTCATGAAAACCGACATCCTCTTTACCGGCAAAGGCCATGCGGGCACGCAGGCCATCCTTGAATCGGAGTTCGCCGTGCACAAGCTCCACGAAGCCGGCGACCGCGATGCCTTCCTGAAGTCGGCGTCCCAGAAGGTCAGGGGCATCGCGAGCTTCGGCGCCGCGCCAGTAAACGGCGCCCTGATGGACGCGCTGCCCCGGCTCGAGATCATCTCCAACTTCGGCGTCGGCGTGGACCAGATCGACCTGGATGCGGCGAAGAAACGCGGCATCGTGGTCACCAACACGCCCGACGTGCTGAACGAGTGCGTGGCCGATACCGCGATCGCGCTCGTGCTGAACACGTTGCGCCAGCTTCCGCAGTGCGAGGCATACCTGCGGGCAGGGAGATGGGCGGAGAAGGGGCCTTATGCGCTCACCACGTCGCTCGGCGGAAAGACGATGGGCATCCTCGGCCTGGGGCGGATCGGCGAGGCGGTGGCCAAGCGCGCCATGGCCTGCGGGATGCAGATCCGCTACCACAACCGCAATCGCAAGGACGTGCCGTACGCCTACGATCCCGATCCCGTGACGCTTGCCAAGAACAGCGACGTGCTGATGGTCGTCACCCCGGGAGGCCCGGAGACGAAGAACCTCGTGAACGCGCAGGTGCTCGACGCGCTGGGCCCGAAGGGCTTCCTCGTCAACATCGCCCGCGGCTCCGTCGTCGACGAGCCGCTGCTGCTCAAGTACCTGCAGGAAAGGAAGATCGCGGGCGCGGGCCTCGATGTCTTCGCCGACGAGCCGCGCGTGCCGCCGGAATTCTTCAAGCTCGAGAACGCCGTGCTCTTTCCCCATGTGGCGAGCGCCACCCAGGAAACGCGCAAGGCGATGGGCGACCTGCAGATCGAGAACCTGCGCCGGCATTTCGCCGGCAAGCCGGTGTTGACCAGAGTGGTTTGAAGGGTCAAGAATCCGGGTTCCTACGAGGAGGATGAAATGAAAATCGAAAAGACACTGGCCGCCTTTGCGGTCGCCGCAGCCTTCGCAACCCCTGCCGCAGCGCAGCAAGTCACGTTCATGACCGGCCCGCAGGGCGGCTCCTGGATCCCGCTCGGCGGCGCGCTGAAGGGCCTGTGGGAGAAGACGATCCCCGGCCTGCAGGTCACCGCGGTCCCGGGCGCCGGCGTCGCCAACGTGCGCGGCGTGGACGAGGGCAAGGCGCAGATCGGCTTCGCCAACTCCAGCACCACGGTCGACGGCCTCGAAGGCCGCAAGCCCTATCCGAAGAAGGTCACCAAGGTCTGCCAGGTGGCGAACCTGTACCCGCAATACTTCCAGGTCGTGGCGCTCGCCGACGCGAAGGTGAACGGCTACGCCGACTTCAAGGGCAAGGCGCTGGTCACGCAGCCGAAGGGCAACACGTCGGAGGTGATCACCGACGCTATCCTGCGGATGAACGGCATGACCTACGAGTCGCTCGCGAAGGCGAATTTCCAGGCGAGCTACACCGACGCGGTGTCGATGATGAAGGACGGGCACGCGCAGGTGTTCACGCTCGGCACGACGGTCCCCGCCTCTGCGGTGATGGACCTCGCCAGCGCGCGCGCCGTCAAGCTGGTTCCGGTCGACGACAAGACCATGGCGGCGATGAAGAAGGCCAACCCCGGCTACAACAAGCTCATCATCAAGGCCGGCACCTATCCCGGCCAGGACAAGGATGTCCCGGTGATCGGGTACTCCACCCACGTCGTCGCTTCCTGCGACCTGCCCGAGCAGCTCGTCTACCAGATGGTGAAGACGATGGCCGGCAACGTCGACGCGATGGCTGCGGTCGTAAAACCGATCACCGGCATGACGCCGAAGGACATGGCGCTCGACATCGGCGTGCCGTTTCACAAGGGGGCGGCGAAGTACTTCAAGGAAGCCGGCGCAATCTGACCGGCATGCGATAAGGGCAACACGAGACGGGGCGGTCGCGGCCGCCCCGTTTTTCTTGGGGGAGGCGCTCCATGGAAGAAGAGAAGCCGGCAACGGCGCCCCGCACAACGGTGCTGCGGGTCGTGGTCGCGCTGATCGCCATCGCGATGTCGCTGTACCACATGCAGGTGGCGGCATTCGGACCGCCGGAGGCGCTCATCTTCCGCGGCACCCACCTGATGTTCACCCTCGCGCTGGTCTTTCTCCTTTACCCATGGCGGCGTGGTGGGGCGATCGGCTGGCGCATCGCCGACGGCGTGCTGCTCCTAGCGGGCCTCGGGCTCGTGCTGCACATCTTCTTCAACTACGAGTACTACACGAACCGCATTATCTACATCGACGAGCTCACGCTCGCGGACAAGGCGTGGGCGGTCGTTGCCGTCGCAGTCGTCCTGGAGGCCACGCGCCGGGTCCTCGGCTGGGCGCTGCCCATCACCGCGCTCGTCTTCATAGCCTATGCGGCAAGCACCCAGGTCACCTTTCCGGTGCTCCTGGAGCAGATCTACCTTTCTACCGAGGGCATCTTCGGCTCGACGCTGGGCGTATCGGCCTCGTACGTGATGCTGTTCGTGCTGTTCGGCGCCTTCATGGAGCGCAGCGGCACCGGCCAGCTCTTCATGGACTTCTCGATGTCGATCACCGGCCACCAGGCCGGCGGCCCCGGCAAGGTGGCGGTCGTGAGCTCCAGCCTCTTCGGTACCGTTTCAGGAAGTGCGGTCGCCAACGTCATGGTGGACGGGCCGATCACCATCCCCCTCATGAAGCGCACCGGATTCCGCCCGCCCTTCGCCGCGGCGGTGGAGTCGGTCGCCTCGACCGGCGGGCAGCTGATGCCGCCGATCATGGGGGCGGCCGCGTTCGTCATGGCCGAGTTCCTGGCCGTGCCGTACGCGCAGATCGCCATGTGGGCGATCGTCCCGGCCTTCCTTTACTACCTCGCGGTCTTCTTTGCCGTGCACTTCGAGGCCAAGCGCTACAAGCTCGCCGGCGTCCCGCGCTCGCAGCTGCCCCGTTTCGGCGACGTCATGCTGAGCCGGGGGCATCTCTTCATCCCGATCCTGATGGTGCTCTTCGGCCTGATCCTCGGCTACTCGGCGCCGCTTTGCGCGCTCGCGGGGGCGCTCTCGTGCCTGCCGCTCGCCCTGCTGCGGCGCTCCACGCGCGGGGCGATCACGTGGCGCACCGTGCTCGAGGCGCTCGAGGAAGGCGCGAAGAACACGCTCGCGGTCGCCGTGGCCTGCGCCACCGCCGGCATCGTGATCGCCTGCGTCACCATCACGGGGCTCGGTATCGTTTTCACCCAGATCGTCGTCGGGCTCGCGCAGGACACGCTCATCCTGGCGCTGATCCTCACCGCCATGGCGGGCATCATCCTCGGCATGGGGATGCCCACCACCCCCGCCTACATCATGATGGTGGCGCTGCTCGTTCCGGCGGTGATAAAGCTCGGCATTTCCGGTTGCCCGGAACCGGTGACCGCGGCGTGCAAGGCATCGGTCACGCCGGCGGCGCACATGTTCGCGTTTTATTTCGCGATCCTGTCCGCCATCACGCCGCCCGTCGCGCTCGCGGTCTTCGCGGCGGCCAGCCTGGCTAAGGCGGACATGTGGGCTTCCGGCTTCGCCGCGATGCGCGCAGCCGCCCCGGCGTACATCGTTCCGTTCATGTTCGTCTACGAGCCGATGCTGCTCCTGATCGTCCAGGACTGGAGCAGCCAGTGGGCGTTCGTCGCCTGGTCGGTGATCACCGCATCGGTCGGCGTGATCTGCCTTGCGGCGTCCCTCTTCGGCTGGTTCCTCGGCCTCGCTAAGCTGTGGGAGCGCGTCGCGCTTTTCGTTGCCGCAATGTGTCTCATCAAGCCGGGGCTCATCACCGACGGCATCGGTCTCGCCCTCCTCGCGCTCGTCGCCGGCGTGCAGCTCGCGGCGCGGCGCGCGGCGCTGGCGCCGATCGAAAAGGCCGCCGATCCGCAGCCCTGACGGGCGGACGCGACGTCGAATGGCGGCGCGAATATGAACCTGCGAATCGCGACAAGCAGGTGCGCGGCCCGGCGATAGCAGCGCCCCGGGTCCACGGCCTACGATCGCGTCCGAGTGGTTGGAAACGAAAGAGGGCGCGGCCGGTAGCCGCGCCCCCTGGGGTGCTTCTCAGGCGACGATCAGGCGGTTGCTGCGCTTTGCCTGGCCCTGCTGTTTGCGGTTCGGATCGGGTGCTGGCTCGGAACGCAACGTGGGGCTTCTGACAGCGTGCTGGCCACTCGCCTGCTTATGCGTAGCGTGCGTCCTACGCATGGGTAGGCATCTTGCGACGAACCGGCAGGAAAGTCCTCGTCGGGCCTTAGTCCGGCAGGACTAGGCCGCGGCAGGCCCCTTGGCGACCCGCGCATTGTGGAGGACCGCCATGGCGGTGGCGAAGAAGCCGCCCGCGTCGGCCGCATTCCCCGGAATAATCAACGTCTTCGATTGCTTCGCCAGGTTGGCCAACGCCTCGACGTACTGCTGGGCGACCTTCAAATTCGCCGCCTCGATGCCGCGCTTGTCGCCGATGGCCTCGCGGCGGCCGCGCCGACGGCGGCGACGCCGAGCATCAGCAGGTAGAGCGTGCTGGTGAGAAGCTCGGCGATTACCAGCACCAGGCCGACGACCGCCCAAGCAAGCGCATGGTCCACGCTGTCAATACTACAATCGGCCGCATGCCGGAGCTGAAAACCATGCTGCCGCTGGACGGCGTGACGGTCGTCGCGCTCGAGCAAGTCATCGCGGGACCATTCGCCACGCGCCAGCTCGCCGAGCTCGGCGCCCGGGTGATCAAGATCGAGCGTCCGGACGGCGGGGACCCCGCCCGCAGCTACGACCGGACGGTCAAGGGCCTGTCTTCCCACTTCGTGTGGGTGAACCGCTCCAAGGAAAGCCTTGCCCTCGATCTCAAGCGGCCCGAGGCGCAGCGCTTGCTGCAGCAGCTCGTCGCAAAGGCGGATGTCTTCCTGCAGAACCTCGCCCCCGGGGCTGCGGAGCGGCTGGGCGTCGGGCCGTCCGTGCGCGAGAAGCACCCGCGCCTCGTCTGGTGCGGGATCTCCGGCTACGGCCCCGCGGGCCCATATGCTTCCAAAAAAGCCTATGACCTCCTCGTCCAGTGCGAGGCCGGGCTGCTTTCCGTGACCGGCACGCCCGATTCACCTTCCAAGGCGGGCATCCCGGTCGCCGACATCGCGGCCGGCATGTACGCCTATTCCTCCATTCTCGCAGCGCTCCTGCGGCGCGCGCGCACCGGCGAAGGCGCCACGCTCGACATCACGATGTTCGAGGCGCTGGGCGAGTGGATGGGGTTTCCCGCTTACTTCACCGCGTATGGCGGCAAGCAGCCGCCGCGCTCCGGCGCGTACCACGCCACCATCGTGCCCTATGGACCTTTCCGGGCCGGCGACGGCGGGACCGTATTCCTGAGCATCCAGAACGAACGCGAGTTCGAGCGCTTCTGCGCCGTGGTGCTGGAGAAGCCCGGCCTGCGAGGAGATCCCCGCTTCGCTTCGGGTCCGGCGCGCCTGGAGAACCGCACGGCGATGCAGCAGGAGATCGAGGCGGTTTTCGGCAAGCTCGACACCGCGCAGGTCGTCGAACGGCTGGAAAGGGCGGAGATCGCGAACGCGCGGCTGAACGACATGCACGAGTTCTGGGACCATCCGCAGGCCAAGGCGCGCAACCGGTGGACGGAAGTGGGCTCCCCCGCCGGCCCGCTCGCGGCGCTGAAGCCGCCTTTCAACCTGAGCGGAATGGAGCCGCGCATGGGGCCCATTCCGGGGCTCGGCGAGCATACGCACGCCATCCTCGCGGAGCTCGGTTACGGCGAAGAAGAGATCCGCCGCCTGACTGCGGCCAGCTAGGCCTTCTTGACCTCGATTCCGGCCGCCTTGGCGAGCTCCTTGTGGACGCGGGCTACGCGCTCCACCTCGCCCTTGGCCGGGAAGCGCTCGTAGAAGCCTTCCTCGCGGAACTGGCGCGCCATCTCGGCCCAAGGCGCCAGGCGCTGCTCCCAGCGGGCAACGCGGCCGGATTCGGGCTCGGCGTCGTCGCGGGAAAGGTCGGCGCACACCCGGACCATCGCCTTGATGGTCACCGGCTTGGTCACCATGTAGTTGTCCTTGCCCCAGACCGCGTCGCCGAAGACGGCGCGCGCCGCCTTGAAGAAGTCGCGGATGATCGCGTAGTAGCGCGGCACTTCCTTGGAGCTGCCGCCGGCGAGCTGGATGGAGCGCCAGCGCCCGCGCACCCAGCGGTGCAGCTCGTTGAAGAGCTCCGCCTGCAGCACCCACTTGTCGCGCTGGCTGCGCCCGCCGAGGCGGTTGATGCGGTAGCGCAGCGGGCTGTCGCCCTCCACGTAGAGCTTCTCGACCAGGCGCGCGGCGAACTTGCGGTCCGGCGCCGCGAAGGACACGCGGTCGTACAGGTCGACCAGGTGGCTCTTGTTGATGCGCGTCGGCGTCGAGTTGATGATGACGAACATCTCGGTGGCGAAGTCCTCGCTGCGACCGTCGAAGATGATGCAGGGCACGTTGATCGTGCTCGCTTCGTCGGGGCGCTCGTGCAGGTAGAAGCGCAGCGCGGCGAGGCGGTGCTGGCCGTCGATGATCAGGAACCGGCTGGTCGGCTCGGCGAGGCTGCCCTGGCCGCCTTCCCCGCCGGAAGAGCGGAAGTTGAGCCGCTCGGATGTAAAGAGCAGGACGGTGCCCGGGATCGGCGGCTGCGAGACCGCGGTCTCGTAGAAGTTCTTGAGCTGGCGGACCTTGCCCTTGGAGATCGAGCGCTGGAAGGCCTGGTCGTTGCGTTCGATCTTCGCGATGAACTGCGCAATGTCGTCGTCCTCGGAGACGCGACTCGGTGCAATCTCCTCGCCGTCCCCGTAGAAGCGGCTGATGAAGCGGACCTTCGCCAGCAGCTCCTTCGCCGGATAGTTGACGAAGTAGAAGACGCCGTCCTTTTGCCGGATTTGCGTCGCTTGCATGAGCCTCTCCCTTCGAGGCCTCCCGGGCGCTCCCGGGACGCCTGAGGGCGCGAATATACCCGAGGCGGCCCGAAACCCGAAACGCGCCCTTTGGCTAGGGTGAGCCCTTGCCCTGCCCGGCGGGCGGGGCGCAGGCCGGCAGCATCAGGGCCTGGAGCACCTCCAGGCTGCGCCGGTTCTGCACGAAGGCGACGACGCCGGAGTGCTCCGGAGCGGCCTTCGGCAGCGTAGGGCCCGAGCCATTAGAGGACGACGTAGTGCCTCAGCGTGCGTCCGCGTCCACGGTTCTCCCCCGCGATAACCGGGTTCGCCAGCCGGTTCTCATAGGAGGCGACATAGAGAGCGGCCTCGCTCGTGCGCGCCGTCGAGCCGGTCGACGCGCGCCTCCACCCGAAGGCTCCCTTTTCCTCCGGCTCGAGCGAAAGCGTGATCCCCGCCCGGGCCGGTTCGGCGCCCCTGGACTGGACGGAGCCTGCGGCGCCCCAGGCTGGCGCCGCGATCATCACACCCACCTGAGCGAGGGTCCGCACCGCGGTCAGTCGGACGCGGCCCGAGGGCCTATTACAGCTAGCGCGCCCTGCGGCGCAGCCGTTCCTCGCGCTCGAGGATGTTGCGCTCGATGGCCCGCAGGGCTTCCAGCTGCTGGCGCAGCGCCTCCTCGCGCTTGTCGCGCTCCTTGTCGGCGGCCGCCCGCTCGCGCTCGCCCCGCTCGCGTTCCCGCAGCGCGCGTTCCGCGTCGCGGGTGAGGCGCTCGACTTCCCGCCCGAGGCGCTGGCGCTCGGCAAGCTGCACGGCGAGGTAGGCGGCAAAGCGACCGGTCCCCGGCGAGGCGGGATCGGCGACAGGCTCGAGGAGTTGCGCAGCGCGCGCATCGTCCCGCAACGGTTGCGGCAGCGCGGCGAGCAGCGTTGCGAGGTACAAGCGGCTCGCGACCGAGCCCTCGCGCGCGAAGCGCGCTTCCGCCCGCTCGAGTGCCGCGCGCTGCTGGGCGGGCGTCCCTCGCGCAGCAGCCAGCGCGTCGGCGATGGAACGGTCGACGCCGCCACCGGCCGGGTCCAGCACCGGAAGTTCCGCGCAGGCCGCCAATGACACGACGAGAACGACGGCGAGACGCCTCATGCGAGCTCCGCGGCTGCGCGATGGCGGCCCCGCTCGCGCAACGACTTGCGGGGCAGCGCGACGCGGAAGTGGCCCCCGGTGCCTGTTGTCACCACGCTGATCCGGCCGCCGTGCGCCTCGGTGAACTCGCGCGCAATGGCGAGCCCCAGGCCCGTGCCCTGGATGCGGCCGCTCGCCTGGGCCCGTCCCCGGAAGAAGGAATCGAAGATGGACTCGCGCTCTGCGGCCGGCACGCCGGGGCCGGAGTCCACCACGTCGATGAGCGTCTCGGCGGCGCCGGCGCTGCCGCGCACGGTGATCGTTCCCTGGGCAGGCGTGAACTTCACGGCATTGCCCAGCAGGTTGTCGAGGATGGAGCGCAGCTTTTCCGGGTCGGCCTCGATCGTGGCGGGCTCCACCTCGAGGACGAGTCGCTGGCCTTTCGCGTGCATGGTGAGCTCGTGGGCACTTGCGGCTTCGCGGATCACCGCATCGAGCGCGAGCGGGCGCAGGACCAGCGATGACGCGGCATGCAGGGCGCGCTGGTAGTCGAGCAGATCCTCGATCAGCCGCTGCAGCTTGATGCTGTTGTCGCGCATGATCGAAACCACCTGATGCTGGGACGGCGCCAGCTTCCCGCCGACCTCGTCCTTCAGCAGCTCCGCCCCTTCGCGCAGCGCGGTAAGCGGGGTCTTCAGCTCGTGCGACATGTGGCGAAGGAACCGGTTCTTTTCCGCCTCGACCTCGGCCAGGCGCCGGCGCAGCCAGTCTAGGCGTTCGCCCAGGTGCTGCAGGTCCTCGGGGCCGCGCACGGTGATCGGCCTGCCGAAGTCCGCCGACCCAAGCTGGCGGATGGACGCGTCCAGCTCGGCGATCGGCCGCGCGATATACCGTGTGAGTGCCAGGGCGATGGCGAGCGCTGCCGCGGTCGTGAACAGCACCAGCACGATCAGGCGTCGCTGCACGCCTTCCGCGGCGGCGCGCAGCCGCACCACTTCGCGGTCCGCCACGAGGTAGCTGATGGCGAGCACTTCGTAGGCGTTGTCCGCGAGCTCGCCGGCGCGCTGCGCGACCTCGCGCGACCTCGCGCGGCCGCGCCCCGGGGCGCTGAGCAGGTCGTGGAGCGCCTTTTCCTGATCCATCGTCCGGTTGAGCGCCGCGAGCTGCGCCTCGTCGAGCGGAAGCGCGAAGAGCTCGCCGCTGACCTGCAGGAAGTCGCGTCGTACGCGCGCATAGTCCGCCTCCACGCCGGGGTCGTCGGTCAGCGCGACCTGCTGGGCGAGGCGCTCGATCGAGCTGATGCGGTTCACGAGCGACCGGCTCGCCCGTGCGGCCTGGGAAGCGCTGAAAACCGCGTTGCGGCTCTGCTCGGCGAGCCGCTCGGTGTTCCAAGCCGAGTACGCCAGCGCAGCAACCAGCGGCAGCAGCACGAACGTGAACCCGGCGACTAGCAGGCCCAGGAATGACCGCGGATACGGCAGGAAGGCCCCCATCTCCTTATAATTTCACGCGCTTTTCCTGCAAACGAGGCGGAATGTCACAGTCGGCCGGCAGCATAGAGGCAGGTGCGCCCCGGATCTATCTCGTCGCCGCGGTCGCCTCGAACGGCGTGATCGGTGTGGACGGACGCCTGCCATGGCACCTCCCCGAAGACCTGAAGCACTTCAAGAAGCTTACTCTGGGCCATCCGGTGGTCATGGGCCGCAAGACTTGGGAGTCCCTCGGCCGGCCGCTCCCGGGGCGGGAGAACATCGTGGTAACGACCCATGCGGGCTACGACGCCCCGGGCGCCGCGGTGGCGACCTCGCTGCCAGGTGCGCTGGCGCTGTGCGCCGGCGAACCGGTGGTGTACGTCATCGGCGGCCACCGGCTGTTCGTCGAGTCGCTGCCGATGGCGGCGGGCATGGTGCTCACCGAGATCCACCGCGACTACGCGGGGGACACATGGTTCCCGGAGTTCGACCGCTCGCAGTGGCGCGAAACGCAGCGCGAAGCGCACACCGCCGCCGCGGACGGCATGCGCTTCGATTTCGTGCTGTACGAGCGACGCTAGCGCCGGCCGGCGCTAGCGCTTGGACTCGAACACCCGCACTTCGGGCAGCGGAAAGCCGTTGAACTGGCTCGCATAGGCGGTGGTGTACGCCCCGGCGTTGCGGATGTACACGAAGTCGCCTTCCTGAAGATCCGAAGGCAGCGGCTCCTCGCGCAGGATGATGTCCACCGAATCGCAGGTCGGTCCGCCCACGGTCCAGGGGATGTCCGGGCCGGAGCGGTCGGTGCGGATCTTGTACTTCAGTCCCTCGGTGGACTCGATGACGCCGCCGAACATGCCGGCATCCCAGTGCATCCAGCGCTTGCCGGCGCGCGATGCGGTGCCCAGCACCCGGCAGACGAAATAGCCGGCGTCCGAGACGAGGTAGCGGCCCGGCTCCGCGATGACCTGCACTTCGGCGGGGAAGGCCTTGAGCCCCTCGTTCACCACCGCGCCGATCACCTCGATGGATGGAATCGGCTTGACGTGACGCACGGGAAACCCGCCGCCGATGTTCAGCAGCCGCGGCTTGAGGCCCGCCTTGAGCATGAGGTCGAACACGCCGCGTGCCTTCTCAAGCGCGACGCGCCAGTTCTCCGGGTTGCGGCACTGGGAGCCGACGTGGAAGGTCACGCCGGCCAGGTCCGCGCCCAGCTTGGCGGCGAGCGCCACGATCTCGCGCGAATCGGCCACGCCTGCGCCGAACTTGCCGGACAGCGGCCAGTCGCTGCCGATGTTCGGCGCGGCGATGCGCAGGTACTGCTTCGCGTCGGCCTTGACTTCGAAGACCTTACGCAGCTCGTCGGCGCTGTCGACGACGAACCACTCCACCCCCTTGGAAGCGGCATAGGCGACGGCGTCGCGCGACTTCACGGGATTGGAGAAGAAAACCTCGGCGGCCGGGACGCCCAGGCCGAGAAGGAGGTCCAGCTCGGCGGTGGAGGCGATCTCGAAGCCCGCGCCCTCCTGCGCCAGAACCTTGAGGACGCGCCGGTCGGGGTTCGCCTTCACCGCATAGTGCGGCCGCACGCGGGGCATGGCCGCGCGGAAGCGCCTCGCCTTGGCCCGCACGATGGCGGTGTCGAGGATCAGAAACGGCCGGGTGTATTTCTGTCTTGCAGCCTGGCGCACGATCTCGAAGTCGAGGCTGACTTCGGGGTGCGTATCGAAGAGCTGTTCCTGCGGCTGCTGCTTGGCGAGTGCGGCTTGTCTGCTGCGGGTGAAGCTAGGGCGGTCCCCCATCAAAGTCTCCTGGCGCGGGTGGAAACTAACCTTCCGGAATGTCGCGAACCGACACGTCGTACACCTCGAATGCAATCGTCTGTCTTGTCATGATGACCTCCTTCTCCTCGCTATCGCGCGACGAAAAGATCGAAAAAGATTCGCGCGATTATAGGGATGACCCCCCGGCAGTCAAGGCTTTTTGCAGGTTTTTTTGCGCCGA
>DASPMF010000225.1:0-7351 GCA_035627155.1 Burkholderiales bacterium
GGGTCTACTACCAGGCGGCAAGCCGCTGGCCCCACATGTTCACGACGCTTTCCCCCACCTACTTCGGCATTGCGATCGCCGCCTACGAGTTCACCGTGCGCTACCTCCGCGGCGAAGTGCCCGGCATGCCGCCCGTCAAACGGCGCCAGTACCCAACGAAGCAGATTGCCGTCGCGGAGATGTTCATCAAGCTCGAGCAGACGCGCGCGCTTTTTCTGCGCATGCTCGAGGACGCGCGCGTCGACCCGCCGAAGGACGCGCGCCTTCGCGCCTACGCATCGCAGTTCACGATCATGGAGAACGCGAACGAGATCTGCCGGCTGGCGATCCGCACCTGCGGCGGCCAATCGATGCTCAAGTCGCTGCCCCTGGAACGCCTGTACCGGGATTCCCGCTGCGGCGCCCTGATGCTGCCCTGGACTGCGGAGCTGTGCCTCGACCGCATCGGGCGGGAAGCCCTGTACGAGCCGGGAGAGAGCGACGAGTAGATGAGCATCGCCCGCATCCTCGAGCGCTGGGTGCAGGCCTCGCCGGACAAGACGGCCCTGCACTGGGAAGGCGTGAAGCTTTCCTATGCGGAGCTATGGAACAGCATCGACGTGGCTGCGCGCTCCCTTCCGGTCCGCAAGGGCGAGCGCGTCGCCTGGCTCGGGTACAACGATCCCGCCCTCCTCGTGCTTCTCTTTGCGCTCGCCCGCCTGGGCGCGATCCTCGTTCCGCTCAACTGGCGCCTCACGGCGGCGGAGCACCGGGAGATCCTCGCCGATTGCTCGCCGACGCTGCTGGTGTGCGGCTCGGAGTTCGCCGCGCACGGCGCCCAGCTCGGCGTGCCGCTCGGGCGCCTTGACGCCCCGGTGGGACCGCTCACCGAGGCCATGGGCGACGAGCACGACGACGTGCTCATCGTCTACACGTCCGGCACCACGGGAAAGCCCAAGGGCGCGGTGCTGACGCAATCCGCGCTGGTGTGGAACGGACTGAATTCCTTCCACGCGCACGACCTTCGCGCCGACGACCATGTCCTCACGGTGCTGCCGATGTTCCACGTCGGCGGCCTGAACATCCAGACGCTGCCCGCGCTGTTCGCCGGCGCCACGGTGACGCTGCACAAGAAGTTCGACCCGGGCGCGTGGCTCTCCGCGGTGGCCGGGCAGAGGCCGACGCTCAGCCTCCTCGTGCCCGCCGCGATGCGCGCCGTAATCGAGCACCCGGCCTGGCCTTCCACCGACCTTTCGAGCCTGCGCCTGCTGAACACCGGGTCGATGGTGGTCCCCGACGCGCTGATCCGCGCCTTCCACGCGCGCGGCGTTCCCGTCGGACAGATCTACGGCGCGACAGAGACGGCGCCGATCGCCATCGCCCTGCGCGGCGAGGACGCGCTGCGCAAGCCGGGCAGCGCCGGCAAGCCTGTGCCGCACTCCGAGGCGAAGCTCGTCGACGGGGAGATCTGGATCCGCGGCCCGGCGGTGATGCGCGCGTACTGGAACGATCGGGAGGGCCTGACGCCGGACGGATGGTTCCGCAGCGGCGATCTCGGCCGCATCGACGAGGACGGCTACTGGTGGATCGTCGGCCGGTCGAAGGACCTCATCATTTCCGGCGGCGAGAACATCCACCCGGCGGAGATCGAGAACGTGCTGGCGGATTGCCCGGTGATCGCCGAAGCCGCCGTCGTTGGAGTGAGCGACCCGAGGTGGGGCGAAGCCGCGTGCGCCGCGGTGGTTCTCAAGCCCGGGTCGGTCCTGGTCGAGCCGGAGCTGCTGAAGCTCTTCGAAGGCCGCCTCGCCCGCTACAAGCACCCGCGGCGCATCGTTTCCCTCTCCAGCCTGCCGAAGAACGCGCTCGGCAAGGTGCAGAAAGGCGAGCTCAGGCGCCTACTGGACGCTCAGCTCAACCGAACCGATTCCATCTAGGTGGAAGGCCACGCGGTCGCCGGCGGCCACGACCTTCGACGTCACCAGGCTCCCGGTAATCACCACGTCGCCGCGCAGCAACCCGCGTCCGAGGGCGGAAAGGTGGTCTGCGACCCAGGCAACCGCGTCGAAAGGATGGCCGAGGGCATCGGCGCCCGTTCCCTCGCCGACCGCGGCGCCGTTGATCTCGGCCCGGCCGCGCACGGCGGCGAGGTCGAGCTGGCGCCATGCGCCCGACGCTTCGCCCAGTACCGCGCCTTCGTTCCACGCGTTGTCGGCGATGAGATCGAGCGGATGCGAGCGCAGGAGCGCATAGTCCGCGCAGCGGTCGTCGGCAATCTCCAGCGCCGGCATGACCGACTGGACGGCCTTGGCGACCCGCTCGCGCGTGAACGGCGCATCGGCAGCGGGGAGATCGTCCCCCAGGCGCACGCCCACTTCGAACTCCACGATCAACCGACCATAGTCGGCGGCGCGAACCAGCCCGGGCGAGCGCTGCACCGTGGACTGCAGGAGGCAGCCTGCCTGCGGCGAGCCGACACCCACGAAGGCCTGCATCGCGGGCGTCGAAAGGGCGATCTTGTAGCCGACGATGCCGCCGAGCTGCTGCGCGCGCATCGCGACGAAGGCGTCCTGGATGGCGTAGGCGTCGCCGGCGGACGCGGGCGCGAGGTGCGGCGGGATGGGACGGTACGGATCTCGCCGCTCGTGCGCCTCGAAGAGCCAGCGGGCGGCCTTCTCGTGCTGCAGCTCCGGCTTCCTACGCATCAGGCCTCGCTGTGGTGCCCAGGGCCGGACTTGAACCGGCACGGCTTGCGCCGGGGGATTTTAAGTCCCCTGTGTCTACCAGTTTCACCACCCGGGCTGCCGGAATGCTGGAGGCGCGAGCCGGAATCGAACCGGCGTAGACGGCTTTGCAGGCCGCTGCATAACCACTTTGCTATCGCGCCGCGTGGAAGCGCACGCAACAAAAAGGGAAGGCCCGCCCGGCTACGAACGGAGCCTTCCCCTGCGTAATCTGGAGCGGGAGACGAGTCTCGAACTCGCGACCTTAACCTTGGCAAGGTTACGCTCTACCAACTGAGCTACTCCCGCAAAAGAGGCGGCAATTATACGGGTTCCGGCGCCCGCGCCTCAACCCTGCTCAGCCCCTGAGCGAGGCATGCGGAAGGGCTTTTCGCATGTAGTAGAGCATGGAGACCACCGTGAGGACGGCCGCTACGTTGATCAGGATGGTCCCCAGCCACTGGGCGTCCAGCGCCTCGAACAAGGGATCGTGGTAGAGGAGCAGCGGAATCGCGACCATCTGGGTTACGGTCTTCAGCTTGCCGATGAACGCGACGGCCACGCTCTTCGCCTGCCCCACCTTTGCCATCCATTCGCGCAGCGCGGAGATCGCGATCTCCCGCCCGATGACGATCAGGGCGACGAGCGCGTCCACCCGCCCGAGCTGCAAGAGCACGACGAGCGCGCCGACCACGATCAGCTTGTCCGCGACCGGATCGAGGAAGGCGCCGAACGCCGACATCTGGTTCAGCCGCCGCGCGAGGTAACCGTCGAGCCAGTCGGTGAGCGCCGCGAGGATGAATACCGCGGTCGCCGCGACGTTGCGCCGGTCGACGGCGAGCCAGTCCGCCGGCAGGTAATAGATGCCGATGATGAGCGGGATGAGGACGATGCGCGAGAAGGTGACGATGTTCGGCGCGTTGAAGATCTTCATGCCGCCCTCGCCTCGCCGCTTTCGTGCAGGTGGCGGTAGATGCGCTCTGCGAGCGGCCGGCTGATGCCCTCGACCTTGGCAATGTCGTCGATCGCGGCGGCCTGCACGCCCTGCAGGCCGCCGAACGCCGCGAGCAGCGCCTGCCTGCGCTTCGCCCCGATGCCCGGGATCTCGCCCAGCGTGGAGGTCGTGCGGGCCTTTCCGCGCCGTGCCCGGTGGCCGACGATGGCGAAGCGGTGCGCCTCGTCGCGGATCTGCTGGATGAGGTGCAGGCCGGGATGGGCAGCGCCGAGCTCGATCGCCCGGCTGCCCGACTCGACGATCAGCTCCTCGAGGCCGGCCTTGCGCTCCGGGCCCTTCGCCACGCCGACCACGCAGGCCTGGTGCAGTCCGAGGTCGGCGAGCGCGCCGCGCGCCGCATTGACCTGCCCGCGTCCGCCGTCGATGAGGATGAGGTCGGGCACCTTGCCCGCTTCCGCCGTCACGCGCTCGTAGCGCCTTGCCAGCACCTGCCGCATGGCCGCGTAGTCGTCGCCGGGCGTGATGTCGCGGATGTTGAAGCGCCGGTACTGCGACTTCTGCATCTGCTGGCCGTCGTACACGACGCAGGAGGCGACGGTCGCCTCGCCCATCGTGTGGCTGATGTCGAAGCACTCGATGCGCTGCGCGCCTTCCGGCAGCGCGAGCGCTTCGCGCAGCGCCACGAGCCGCGCCTCCTGGGTGGCGCGGTCGCGCATGCGCTGCGCGATCGCCAGAAGCGCGTTCTTGCGCGCCATGTCGAGCCAGATGCGCCGCTCGCCGTGCCAGGGGGTGACCACCTCGCTGTTCTCGATGGTGAGCTCGATCGCCTCGCTCACGACCACCAGCGGCGGCGCCGGCTGGTCCAGGTAATGCTGCTCGAGGAACGCGCCCACGACCTCCGCCTCGCCGGCGCCTTCCGCGTTGCTCGGGAAGAAGCTGCGGTCGCCGACGTGCCGGCCGCCGCGGATCATGACCAGGTTCACGCAGGCGATGCCGCCGTCGATCGCGCACGCCACCACGTCGGCGTCCACGCCGCGATTGGACTCGACGTACTGGCGAGCCTGCACGCGCGAGAGCGCGCGCACCTGGTCGCGGTAGATCGCGGCCTCCTCGTAGCGCCGGCCGTCGGAGGCGGCGCCCATCTTGTCGCTCAGGTTGCGGATCACGTCGTCTTCGCGCCCCTCGAGGAACAGCGTCGCGTTGCGCACGTCCTCCGCATAGGCTTCCTCCGAAATCCGCCCGGTGCACGGCGCGGTGCAGCGCTCGATCTGGTGCAGAAGGCACGGGCGCGAGCGGTTCTCGAACACGCTGTCCTCGCAGGTGCGCAGGCGGAACACGCGCTGCAGGAGCTGGATGCTCTCGCGCACCGCATACGCGTGCGGGAACGGGCCGAAGTACCGGTGCTGGCGGTCCTTCGCGCCGCGATGGAAGCCCAGGCGCGGGAACCGGTGCCCGGTGAGCGCGAGGTAGGGATAGGACTTGTCGTCACGGAAGAGGATGTTGTAACGCGGCGCGAGGCTCTTGATGAGGTTATTTTCGAGCAGCAGCGCCTCCGCCTCGGAGCGGGTCACGGTCACTTCCATCGAGGCGACCTGGGTCAGCATCATCTGGATGCGCGGGCTCTGCCCGGCGTTCCGGTTGAAGTAGCTGCCGACGCGCTTCTTCAGGTCCCGGGCCTTGCCGACGTAGAGCGCTTCGCCGCCCGCGCCGAGCATGCGATAGACGCCCGGCAGGCCGGGCAGGCCCGCGACGAAAGCCTTGGGGTCGAACACGATGATTCGATTATAGATCGTGTAGAATTCGCGCCTTTTTCCGAGCGCCGAAAGCACCGTCATGGCAAAGGTCGAAGCAGTCGAGATCCGTCCGGGCAACCTGCTCGAGTGGGACAAGCGCGTCTGGCGCGTCCTCAAGTCCTACCACGTGCACGTCGGCGGCCGCGGCGGCGCCTTCATGCAGGTCGAGATGAAGGACATCGAGGCCGGCACCAAGACGAACCAGCGCTTTCGCACCGAGGACAAGGTCGAGCGCGCGTTCGTGGAGCCGCGCGACATGCAGTACCTCTACCAGGACGGCGACAGCTACGTGTTCATGGACAAGGAGAACTACGAGCAGATGTCGCTCTCGGCCGAGTTCCTCGAGGGCCAGTCCGGGTACCTGCTCCCGGAGATGGAAGTGCAGATCAACTTCTACAACGGCCGCGCCATCGGCATCCAGCTTCCGCCCTCGGTGATCCTCACCGTCGCGGACACCGAGCCGGGCATCAAGAACTCCACCGCCACCAACAGCTTCAAGCCGGCGACGATGGAAACCGGCATCACCGTCCAAGTGCCGCCGTTCATCAACGTCGGCGAGAAGATCAAGGTCGATACGGCCGAAGGCAAGTACATGGAGCGGGCCTAGCCCGCTTTTCAGGCGAGCTTCTGCAGCAGCTCGCGCGCGTCCCGGTACGCCACGCTCTTCCTGAGGTCGCGGCCGCCCTTTCGCCGCATCGGATCCAGCCTTCCGGCCTGCGCGAGCGGCACTTCCGCCAGGGAATCGAGCAGCGCGTCCAGCGCATCCGGGTCGTTGCATAGAAGGACCATGTCGCAGCCGGCGGCAAGCGCGGCGCGCGCCCGTTCCGGCGGCCCGCCCGCGGTGGAGGCACCTTCCATGGAAAGGTCGTCGCTGAAGACCATGCCCTGGAACCCGAGCTCCCCGCGCAGCACGTCCTGGAGCCAGCGCTTGGAGTAGCCGGCGGGCTCCGCATCCACCTGGCTGTACACGACATGAGCGGGCATCACGCCGGCAAGCCCCGCCTGGATCGCCTGCCGGAAAGGCGCCACGTCCTTCCTGAGGATCGCCGCGAGGGGGCGCTCGTCGCGGGGCATCGCGACGTGCGAGTCCGCTTCAGCGAAACCATGCCCGGGAAAATGCTTGCCGACCGCCGCCATCCCGGCGTCGGCAAAGCCCTCCACGATCGCCGCGCCGAGCGCGCCGACGGCCGTGGGATCGAAATGCAGCGCGCGATCCCCGATGACCGAGCTCGCGCCGTAATCGAGGTCCAGCACCGGCGCGAAGCTGAAGTCCACGCCGTGGGCTGCGAGCTCGGAGCCGATGACGTATGCCGCCGCGCGCGCAAGGCCGCGGCCGAGCTCGCGGTCGCGGTCCCACATCTTCCCGAGCGTCCGCATGGGCGGTATCGCCGTGAATCCTTCGCGGAAGCGCTGCACCCGCCCCCCCTCGTGGTCCACGCAGATCGGCAGCGCCGGCTCGCGCATCCGCTCGATCTCCTCGCACAGGGCGGCGAGCTGGGCGCAATCGGCGAAGTTGCGCGAGAACAGGATGACCGCGCCGGCCGCCGGGTGGGCGATCCGCCGCGCGTCGTCCTCGGTCAGCGCAGTGCCCAGGAGATCCACCACGACCGGGCCGGGCGGCAGCCTTACTTTTCGCATTCGAGGATCACCGTGGCGAAAGCCACACCCTTCTCGTCGGAAAGCGAAAGGTGCGCGCGCGTCACCCCCTTCTGCTGCAGGAGCTGGCGCAGCGGCGGCGTGAACTCGAGCTCCGGCTTGCCGGAGGGCAGGTTGACCACCCACATGCCGTGCCAGCCGGCCGGCGAGCGGATGCCCGTGCCGAGGGCCTTGGTGAAGGCCTCCTTGGCGGCAAAGCGCTTCGCAAGGTAGTTGTGCGGCAGGCGATGGCCGGCGAACCGCTGCAG
>DASPMF010000226.1:0-5737 GCA_035627155.1 Burkholderiales bacterium
GTAGGCATCGGCTGCGCGCCCCACCGCTTCCGGCTCGGGGGAGAAGCCGCGCGCTAGCACTTCGAAGAAGTCTTCGCGGTTGCGCTCGTCCAGCTGCTGGTAGCCGGCGAGGGTATCGCGCGCGAGCGCGGCGCCGGCGTACTCCGCCGGCTCGGCGAGCAACGCCTGGCAGAGCGACACGAGGTGCCCGACCGGCGCGTCGACCGAACCGTTCGAGAACAGCCTGCGCAGGAACGACAGGGGGCCCATCGGCGCCCTACGCGGCGGCCTTGGCTTCCGCGGTGAGCCGGGCTGCTTCTTCGCCGGCGACCTTCTCCAGGTCGTCCCGGTACTTGAGCAGCACGCCGAGCGTGTTGTTCACGGTTTCCGGGTCGAGCGCCACCCGGTCGAGCGCGACCAGGCAATTCGTCCAGTCGATCGTCTCGGCCACGCCGGGGAGCTTGAAGAGGTCGGACTTGCGAAGGCGCTGGACGAAGGCGACGACCTCGCGCGAGAGGGCCTTGGCGGCCGTGGGCGCCTTGCGGTGGAGGATCTCGAGCTCACGCTGCGCATCCGGGAAGTCGACCCAATGGTAGAAGCAGCGGCGCTTGACGGCGTCGTGGATCTCCCGCGTCCGGTTGGACGTGATCACCACCACGGGGGGTGCCTTCGCCTGCAGGGTGCCGATCTCGGGGATGGTGATCTGCCAGTCCGAAAGGACCTCGAGGAGGTAGGCCTCGAAGGGCTCGTCGGTCCGGTCGAGTTCGTCGATCAAGAGCACCGGGGCGGCGTCCGGCTTGTCCGCGGCGAGCGCCTGCGCCAGCGGCCGCTTGACCAGGAACTCCTCGGAATAGATCTGCGCCGCAAGGCGGTTCTTGTCCTTCTCGCCCGCCGCTTCGGCGAGGCGAATCGCGATCATCTGGCGCGAGTAGTTCCACTCGTAGGCCGCCTGGGCGATGTCCAGGCCCTCGTAGCACTGCAGGCGGATGAGCTCCCGCCCCAAGCCTTGGGCGATCACCTTGGCGATCTCGGTCTTGCCGACGCCCGCCTCGCCCTCGAGGAAGAGGGGGCGCTTCATGGCGAGCGACAGGAAAAGGGTCGTGGCGAGGCTGCGGTCGGCTACGTAATCGCCGTGGCCCAGCAGGGCCTGCGTCTCGTCGATGCTCTTCGGGGTCTGCATGGTGGGATCGATTCTCGCGAATTCCGGCAAGGGCGGCTAGCCCGGGCATGCGGTTTGCTGGCTCAGGGGGAAGACAAACCAGGAGGCCGCATGGAACAGAAGATGGTGAAGGAGCTGCTGCTGCAGGCGCTCGAGCACGAGCGCGGCGGCGTGAAGATCTACCAGACGGCGCTGAAGTGCGTCGTGAACGAGGACCTGAAGGAAGAGTGGGAGAAGTACCTGGAGGAAACCGAGCACCACGTCGAGGTGCTGCAGAACGTGTTCTCGCAAATGCAACTCGACCCGGAAGAGGAGACGCCGGGACGCAAGATCACCCGCGACAAGGGCGCGGCGCTGGTCGCCGCCATGGAGTCCGCGCTCGGCACCGGCGACAGGGAAATGGCCCAGTGCGTGGCCGCCGAGAGCGTCACGGAGGCGGAGCTGATCGACCATTTCAACTGGGAGCTCATCGGCGAGGTGTCGAAGAAGGCGACCGGCGTCGAGGGCAAGGCGCTGAAGGAAGCGTATGCCGAGGTCGAGGACCAGGAAGACGAGCACTATTACCATTCCAAGGGCTGGCTGCGCGAGCTGTCCCTGCAAGGCCTCGGCCTGAAGGCCGTGCTGCCGCCGCCCGAGGAGCGAAAGCACGTGAAGACCGCCATCGGCGCCGCGCGCGCCGAGCAGGAACGCAAGAACATGCGTTGAAAAAGGAAGCCCGCCGGTTGTGCCGGCGGGCTTCGGCTCCTCCTCCGCGACTGATCTTTAGCTGAGCGCGGCCTCCACGGCGCGCCTCGCCATCACGGTGACGAGGTGGGCGCGGTACTCCGCGCTCGCATGCAGGTCGGTGTTCAGGCCGTCCGCCCTGACCTTCACGTTGGCCACCGAGTCCGGCGCGAACTTCGCCGCCAGCGCCTTCTCCATGTCGGCCTGGCGGAACGCCGAGGGGCCCGCGCCGGTGACCCCGACGCGCGCGCTGCCGCCGAAATCGGCCACGAACACGCCCACGATGGCGAAGCGCGAGGCCGGGTTCTTGAACTTCATGTAGGCGGCGCGCTTCGGCACCGGGAAGCTCACCGAGGTGATGAGCTCGCCCGGCTCCAGGGCCGTCTCGTACAGGCCCTTGAAGAACTTGTCGCCCTCGATCTTGCGCTTGTTGGTCGTGATGGTCGCGCCCAGGCCGAGCACGGCGGCCGGGTAGTCCGCGGCGGGGTCGTTGTTCGCGAGCGAGCCGCCGATCGTGCCCATGTGCCGCACCTGGCGGTCGCCGATCATGCCGGCGAGCGATGCGAGCGCCGGGATCGCCTTCTTCACCTCCGCCGAAGCGGCGACCTCGGCATGCCGCGTCATCGCGCCGATCTCCACGGCGCTGCCCGAGACCTTGATCCCCGAGAGCTCCTTGAGCGAGGACAGGTCGATCAGGTCGGTCGGCGCGGCGAGGCGCAACTTCATCGCCTGGACGAGGCTCTGGCCGCCCGCCAGGTACTTCGCCTCGTCCTTGGCGCCCGTCGCGGTCGCGTCCTTCAGGCTCGAGGGCCGGTGGTACTGGAATGCATGCATGTTCGCTCCCTCAGTGGCTGGTCTTCTGCAGCGCGCTCCACACCGTATGCGCGGTGGCGGGCATCGGGACATCCTTGACGCCGAGCGCATCGGTGATGGCATTGACGACGGCCGCGGGCGCGCCGATCGCGCCGGCCTCGCCGCAGCCCTTCACGCCGAGCGGGTTGTGGGTGCAGGGCGTCTCCCGCGTATCCACGACGAAGTACGGCACGTCGCTCGCGCGCGGGATCGCATAGTCCGCGAAGGACCCGCTCATGAGCTGGCCTTGCGCGTCGTACCGGGTGCTCTCGATGAGCGCTTGGCCGATGCCCTGCGTAAGGCCGCCGTGCACCTGTCCTTCGACGATCATCGGGTTGATCACCTTGCCGAAGTCGTCCACGGCGACGAAGCTCGCGATCCGCGTTGCGCCCGTGTCCTTGTCCACCTCCACCTCGCAGACATAGCTGCCGGCCGGAAAGGTGAAGTTCGCCGGATCGTAGAAGGCGTTCTCGTTGAGGCCCGGCTCGAGCTTGTCGAGCGGGTAGTTGTGCGGCACGTAGGCGGCGAACGCCACCTCGCCGAAGGTCTTCTGCCGGTCGGTGCCCGCCACCTTGAACACGCCGCGGTCGTACTCGACGTCGGCGTCCGAGGCCTCCAGCAGGTGCGCCGCGATCTTCTTGCCCTTGGCGATGATCTTGTCGAGCGCCTTGACGATGGCGGTGCCGCCGACGGCGATGGAGCGCGAGCCGTAGGTGCCCATGCCGAACAGCACCTTCGAGGTGTCGCCGTGCACGATGTCCACCTGCTCGACCGCCAGGCCGAGCCGGTCGGCGACCACCTGCGCGAACGTCGTCTCGTGTCCCTGGCCGTGCGAGTGCGAGCCCGTGAACACGGTCACCGACCCGGTCGGGTGGACGCGGATCTCGCCCACCTCGAAGAGCCCCGCCCGCGCGCCGAGGCTGCCGGCGACGTTGGACGGCGCGATGCCGCACGCCTCGATGTAGCAGGCGTACCCCAGGCCGCGCAGCTTGCCGCGCTTCGCCGCTTCTTCCTTGCGTTTCTGGAAGCCGGCGACATCCGCCATCTTCATCGCAGCCTGCAGCGTCGCCTCGTAGTCGCCCGTGTCGTACTGCAGGGCGACCGGCGTCTGGTACGGGAAGGTGCGGATGAAGTTCCTGCGGCGCATCTCCGCCGGGTCGATCTTCATCTCGCGCGCCGCCGTCTCGACGAGCCGCTCGACCACGTAGGTGGCCTCCGGCCGCCCGGCGCCGCGGTACGCGTCCACCGGCGTGGTGTTGGTGAACATCGAGGCCACGCGGCAATAGATGAGCGGCGTGGTGTATTGGCCGGCCAGCAGCGTCGCGTAGAGGATCGTGGGCACGCAGGAGGCGAACGTCGAAAGGTACGCGCCCAGGTTCGCCATCGTGTCCACCCGCATGGCGAGGAACTTGCCGTCCTTGTCCATCGCGAGCTCGGCGACCGTGAAGTGGTCGCGCCCGTGCGCGTCGGAGACGAACGACTCGCTGCGCTCGGCGGTCCATTTCACCGGCCGGTTGAGCTGGCGGGAGGCCCACGTGCAGGCCACGTCCTCGGCGTAGAGGAAGATCTTCGAGCCGAAGCCGCCGCCCACGTCGGGCGCCACCACGCGCACCTTGTGCTCGGGAAGGCCGAGGACGAAGGCGGTCATGAGCAGGCGCTCGACGTGCGGGTTCTGGCTCGCCACGTACACGGTGTACGAGTCGTCCGCGCGGGAGTACATGGCGTTCACCGAGCGCGGCTCGATGGCATTGGGGATGAGGCGGTTGTTGACGAACTCGAGCTTCGTCACGTGCGCCGCCTTGGCGAACGCCGCGTCCACGGCGGCCTTGTCCCCGATCGACCACACGTAGCAGGTGTTGTCCGGGGCGATGTCGTGCAGCGGCTCGCTCTTGCGCGCCGCCCGCACGTCGGTCGCGGCCGGCAGGACCTCGTAGTCGACTTCGACCAGCTCCGCCGCCTCGCGCGCCTGCTGCAGGGTCTCGGCCACGACCACCGCGACGCGCTCGCCGACGTGCCGGACCTTGCCCTGCGCCAGCGCAGGGTAGGGCGGCTCCTTCATCGGCTTGCCGTCCACGTCGGTGATGAGCCAGCCGCAAGGCAGCCCGCCGACCTTGGCGTCGGCAAGGTTCTGCCCGGTGAAGACGCCGACCACGCCGGGCGCCTTCCGGGCTTTCTCGATGTCCACTTTGCGCAGGCGCGCATGCGCATGCGGCGAGCGCACGAACGCGGCATAGGTCTGTCCGGGAAGCGCGACGTCGTCGGTATACGTCCCGGCGCCCGTGAGGAAGCGATAGTCTTCCTTGCGTTGGATCCTTGCGCCGACGAGCGGTGCATTCATGGAAGCCTCCTCCTACTTGGTTGCGGCCATGGCCTTGGCGCCGGCCACGATGCTCTTCACGATGTTGTGGTAGCCGGTGCAGCGGCAGAGGTTGCCCTCGAGCGCCTCGCGCACTTCCTGCTCGCTCGGGTTCGGGTTGCTCTTCGCGAAGTCGAGCGCGTTCATCACCATGCCGGGCGTGCAGAAGCCGCATTGCAGGCCGTGGTTCTCCTTGAAGGCCGCCTGCATCGGATGCAGGGTGCCGTCGGGCTTCGCCACGCCCTCGATGGTGAGGACGTCGGCGCCCTCGGCCTGCATGGCGACGATGGAGCAGCTCTTCACCGCCTTGCCGTTCACCAGCACGGTGCACGCGCCGCACTGCGCCGTGTCGCAGCCGACGTGCGTGCCGGTAAGCCGCAGGTGCTCGCGGATATAGGTGACGAGCAGCGTGCGCGGCTCCAGCTCCGCGGATACCGGCTTGCCGTTGACCTTCATGGAAACCTTGACCATGGCTTCTCCTGTCCTGAGAGCTTGGTGTGTTGCTTGAGGGAGGTGTTTCTTGCCTGGGGGACGAATCCTAGGCCAAGCGCCCCGCGTCCGGCAATGTTGCGACGCAACGATCGCTTCCGCGTCTATGATGAGCGCCCAACCATGCGCATCCTGATCGTCGAGGACGACGCCTCCCTCGCTTCCGGGCTCGGCCGCAT
>DASPMF010000227.1:0-2335 GCA_035627155.1 Burkholderiales bacterium
GCGAGCGCCGCCCGCATGTCCTGCGGCTTCACCGCGATCACCAGCACATCGGCGCCCTGCAGCCCGACGTCCGGCGCCGTGGCGATGCGCACGGGGAACCTCGCCGCCAGCCGCTCCCGCGCCGGCGCGCTCTGCTCCACCACGCTCATGTCGCGGGCGTCGAAGCCCTTCGAAAGGAGCCCGCCGAGCAGCGCGCCCGCCATATTGCCGCCGCCAAGGAAGCAGATCCTCACGAGGTGCTCCGCGCGCCGAAGATCGCCGTGCCGATGCGCACGATCGTGGCGCCTTCGGCGATCGCCGCCTCCATGTCGTCGCTCATGCCCATGGAGAGCGTGTCGAGGTGCACGCCCTGGCGGTCGAGGCTCTCCAGGACCTGCCGGACTTCGGAGAAGCGCGCCCGCTGCAGCGTGACATCGGCGGTCGGCTCTGGGATCGCCATCAGGCCGCGCAGACGGATGTTCTTCAGCCCGGCGATCTTCTCCGCGAGCGGCAGCACGGAACGCGCGTCCACGCCCGCCTTCGTCGGCTCGCCGGACACGTTGACCTGGATGAGCACGTTGAGCGACCCCCGTTCGTCGGCGCGCTGCTCCGACAGGCGGCGTGCAATTTTTTCACTCGCCACCGTATGCACCCAGTCGAAGCGCTCCGCCACCACGCGCGTCTTGTTGCTCTGGAGCGGCCCGATGAGGTGCCAGGCGAGATCGGGAAGGACGCTCATCTTTTCCAGTGCCTCCTGCACGTAGTTCTCCCCGAAAGCGTTTTGTCCCGCAGCGCGCGCCCGCTCGATCGAGGCGACCGGATGCGTCTTCGACACCGCCAGAAGCTGCACCGAGCCGGGCGCGCGTCCGGCCGCCGCGGCGGCGCGTGCGATGCGACTTCTTACAGCTTGCAGGTTGTCCGCGATTGTTGCCATAATGGCCTGAATCCGCGAGAAAAATCGACTCGCGCGCCTCGGGAGGATTTTAATGGATCTCACAGAGCTGCTCGCCTTCGTGGTGAAGAACAAGGCGTCGGACCTGCATTTGTCGTCCGGACTGCCGCCCATGATCCGCGTGCACGGCGATGTGCGACGGATCAACGTGCCGCCCATGGAGCACAAGGACGTGCACGGGATGATCTACGACATCATGAACGACGGGCAGCGCAAGTTCTACGAGGAGAACCTTGAGTGCGACTTCTCGTTCGCGGTGCCGAACCTGGCGCGCTTCCGCGTCAACGCCTTCGTGCAGCAGCGCGGCGCCGCGGCGGTGATGCGGACCATCCCGTCGAAGATCCTGTCGCTCGAGGACCTCAAGGCACCGAAGATCTTCGCCGAGATCGCCGACCAGCCGCGCGGCATCGTGCTGGTCACCGGCCCGACCGGCTCCGGCAAATCGACCACGCTCGCCGGCATGGTGAACCACATCAATGAGAACGAGCACGGCCACATCCTCACTATCGAGGACCCGATCGAGTTCGTGCACGAGTCGAAGAAGTGCCTGATCAACCAGCGCGAGGTCGGCCCGCACACGCTGTCGTTCTCCAATGCGCTGCGCAGCGCCCTTCGTGAAGACCCGGACGTGATCCTGGTCGGCGAGATGCGCGACCTCGAGACGATCCGCCTCGCGCTCTCCGGCGCGGAGACCGGCCACCTGGTGTTCGGCACGCTGCACACCTCGTCGGCGGCCAAGACCATCGACCGGATCGTCGACGTGTTCCCGGCGGCCGAGAAGGAGATGGTGCGCGCCATGCTCTCCGAGTCGATCCGCGCCGTGATCTCGCAGACGCTGCTCAAGACGAAGGACGGCTCGGGCCGCGTCGCGGCGCACGAGATCATGATTGGCACGCCGGCCATCCGCAACCTGATCCGCGAGAACAAGATCGCGCAGATGTACTCGGCGATCCAGACCGGCCGCAACATCGGCATGCAGACGCTCGACCAGAACCTGCAGGAGCTGGTGGCGCGCAACATCATCTTGTCGGCCGAGGCGCGCGGCAAGGCGGCCAACAAGGAACAGTTCGCCGGCTAAGCGCCGGGAAGCGAGGGAGGGATCGACGATGGAACGCGAGCAGGCAACCAAGTTCATGTACGACCTTCTTCGCGCGCTGATCGCGAAGAAGGGCTCGGACCTCTTCATCACCGCGGGCTTCCCGCCGGCGATGAAGATCGACAGCAAGATGACTCCGGTTTCCAGCCAGCCGCTCACCGCGCAGCACACCGCGATGCTGGTGCGCGCGGTGATGAACGACAAGCAGGCCGCCGAGTTCGAAGCCACCAAGGAATGCAACTTCGCCATCAACCCGGCGGGCATCGGCCGCTTCCGGGTGAACTGCATGGTGCAGATGGGCAAGGTCA
>DASPMF010000228.1:0-12188 GCA_035627155.1 Burkholderiales bacterium
GGGCGCGTGTTCCGCTCCCTGCGCGAGCTCGAGCCGAACCGGCCGCTCAGCGTCGGGGTGATCGGCCTGGGCGCCGGCGTGATCGGCGCGTGGATGAAGCCGGGCGACCGGCTCGCATTCTACGAGATCAGCCCGCGCGTCATCGACGTGGCGCAGAAGGAGTTCACCTTCCTCCAGGACTCGTTTTCCGAAAAGGAAATTATTCTGGGCGACGGGCGCCTCTCCCTCGAGCGGGAGCCGCCGCGCGGCTACGACGTGCTCGGCGTGGACGCCTTCTCCGGCGACTCGATCCCGATGCACCTCGTGACGAAGGAGGCGATGGCGCTGTACGTGAAGCACGTCAAGCCCGACGGCGTGATCGTGTTCCAGGCCACCAACCGCTTCGTCGACCTGCTGCCGGTGATCCAGCGCCTCGCCGCCGAGTTCGGGTTCGAGGCCTACAACGTCGCCGACCTGCCGACCGGAAGCGAAGGCAAGGAGTTCTGGTACTCCTCCACCGACCAGGTGATCGTCACGCGCAACAAGAAGCTGCTCCAGTTTCCGCTGCTAGCCGAAGTGGCCGAGCCGATCGCGGGCCGCGCCGACCTGCCGATCTTCACCGACGCGCACCATAACCTGCTGCGCATCCTCAAGCGCTAGTTACTGAAGATTCCTGATCACTGCCCGCGTGAATTGCGCGGTGGTGGCTTTCCCCTTCAGGTCTCTGGTGCGCACGCCGTCCTCGTTCAGCGTGCGCATCAGCGCGCCGCGGATTTCCGCGGCGCGGCTTTTCTTGCCGACGTGCTCGAGCATGAGGCAGGCGGCGAGGAGGAGGGCGAGGGGGTTGGCGACGCCCTTGCCGGCGATGTCCGGCGCGGAGCCGTGCACGGCCTCGAAGATCGCCGCCTTGGGGCCGATGTTCGCGCCGGGCGCCATGCCGAGGCCGCCGACCAGGCCGGCGAGCAGGTCGGAAAGGATGTCGCCGAAGAGGTTGGTGGTGACGATCACGTCGTAGCGCCACGGGTCGAGGACGAGCTGCATCGCGCACGCATCGACGATCCGGTCGTCGATTTCGATTTTCTTCCCGTACTTCTTCCCCACGTCGCGCGCGGTCTCGAGGAAGACGCCGGTGAGCGCCTTCAGCACGTTCGCCTTGTGCACGATGGTCACTTTCCTGCGACGGTGCTTCACGGCGTAGTCGAAGGCGAAGCGCGCGATGCGCTCGCAGCCGACGCGCGTGTTGACGCCGGAAGACATGGCGACGGCGCGCGGGTCGTCGCCGATGGCGAGGTAGTGCTCCCACGCGACGTAGAGGCCCTCGAGGTTCTCGCGCACCAGCACGATGTCGATGTTCTCGTAGCGCCCGCCGGGAACGAGGGTGCGCACCGGCCGCAGGTTGGCGTAGAGCCCGAACTCCTCGCGCAGGCGCACGTTGACGGAGCGGAAGCCGCCGCCGACCGGCGTGGTGAGCGGGCCCTTCAGGGCAAGGCCGGTGCGGCGGATGCTCGCGAGGAGCTTCGGCGGCAGCGGATCGTTGTGCCTGCGGATCGCGGCCAGGCCGCCTTCCTGGCGCTCCCAGGCGAAGGGCGCGCCCGCCGCGTCGAGGATCTTCACCACCGCCGCGACGATCTCCGGTCCGATGCCGTCGCCGGGGATCAGTGTGGCGGGAATTTTCTTCGCGGTTGTCATCTGGCGCGCTGCGTAAAAGGCTGTGACTATACCGCTCCATGCAGACCCTTCGATTCAAGCAGGTGGACGTCTTCACGTCGAAGCCGTACTTCGGCAATCCCGTCGCCGTCGTGGTCGGCGCCGAGGGCCTCGACACGGACACGATGCAGCGCATCGCCAACTGGACCAACCTGTCCGAGACCACGTTCCTGCTGAAGAGCACCGTCGCCGACTACAAGCTGCGCATCTTCACGCCGCGCTACGAGCTGCCCTTCGCCGGCCACCCGACGATCGGCAGCGCGCACGCCGCGCTCGAAGCCGGGTTCGTCGGGAAGAAGACTTCCCTGAGGCAGGAATGCGGCGCGGGGATCCTGGACCTGTCCCTCGAGGAGGAAAACCTGTTCGTCAAAGGCCCGAGAGCCGCCATTTCGGACGTCGCGCCGATTCCCGGCTTTCCCCTCGCGTCCGCGGCGAAGCGCATCGACGTCGGTCCCGTGTGGGTGGTGGCGGAGGTGAAGGACGCGAAGGCGCTCGCGGAGCTCAAGCCCGACATGGCGGCGCTGGGGCGCTGGACCGAAACGCAGGAGGCGACCGGCGTCACCGTGTTCGCGAAATCCGACGACTGCGTCGCCGCGATCCACGTCCGCTCGTTCGCGCCGGCGCACGGCGTGCCCGAGGATCCGGTCTGCGGCAGCGGAAACCTCTCCGTTGCGGCTTTTCTCCAGTCCAATTCTGATTGGAGGTTTGGCAAGGCCTATGTCGCCCGCCAGGGAGCGCAGATGGGCCGCGACGGACGCGTGCACGTACGCATCACTGAGGACGGCATCCGCATCGGCGGCTGCGCCGTCACCACCGTGGACGGGACGATCAGGCTGTAGCGGCGGCGGGGCCCGGCGGCGCGAGGTCGGGTTCGCCGCAGTGCTTGGCGATCTCGGCGCGCACGCGGTCGCGCAGGCGCAGCGCCGCGTTCCAGTCCTCGCCATCGGGCAGCACCGGCGCGCTGAACGTCACGGCGATCGGCGAACGGCGCGGATACCACGTGCCGTCCCGCAGCACCGAGCGCACGCCGCGCAGCGCGACCGGCACCACCGGCACGCCCGCCTTCGCCGCGGCCTGGAAGGCGCCGGCGCGGAAGGGCATGAGCCCCGTGTGCCGCATCAGCGTGCCTTCCGGGAAGATGATGAGCGAGCGGCCGGCGCGCGCCGCATCGACCAGCGCGTCGGCGTGCTCGGCGCTCTTCTGCACGTCGAAGCGCTCGACGAACTCCGCGCCGATGCCCCGTACGAGGATCTTCGAGAACGCGTTGTCCTCCAGTTCGCGCTTCGCCACGAACGCATAGTCGCGCGGCTCGAGCACCGCGAGCAGCACGGCGCCGTCGAGGTAGCTGGTGTGGTTCGCCGCGATCACGACCGGTCCCGAGGGCGGCAGGTTCTCGAGGCCGCGCACGACCAGGGGAATGTTGCTGGCACGGAAGAAGAACCGGCATAGCCGGCCCGCCATGCGCCAGGTCGGCGCGCCCGGCACGGTAGCGGCAAAGCCCATCAGCACGGGCAGGATGAGCGCCATGACGAGCCAGGCGCGCGCGGCGAAGCCGAAGCCGCGCGCCACGCGCCAGCCGCGGCGCAGCTGCGGCGCGACGCCGGCTGCGGCGAGGCGGATGAACTGCATCCACACCGCCTGCGGCTTCACCGACTCCGGGCCGCGCTCGTAGTACTCGCGCGCGGCGACGCGCCGGATCTTGCCGCTGGAGGTCTTCGGCACCGTATGCGGCGGCGCGAGCACGATGTCGTCGGCGGGCGAGCCGGTGAAGCTGATGGCGAGCTCGTTGACGCGCTTCTTCAGCGCCTCCTTCTCGGCGAAGCCCACGTCGCGCATCTCGGCGAGCACGACGACGCGCTCCGTGCCGCTCTGCGGATCGGGCGAGCCGAAGACCGCGACGCAGCCGCGCCGCACGCCGGGCAGGTCGCCCACTGCCTCCTCGAGCTCGTAGGGGCTGATGTTGCGGCCGCCGCGGATGATCACGTCCTTCTCGCGGCCGGTGATGTACACCATGCCCTCGGAGAGGTACGCGCGGTCGCCCGTATTCACCCAGCCGTCGCCGGCGAAAAGGCCCTTCGTCGCCTCCGGGTTGCGGTAGTAGCCGGTCGTCGCCGACGGCCCGCGGAACTGCAGCTGGCCTTCGCTGCGGTCGGGGAGCTCGATGCCCGCCGGATCGACGACCCGCAGGTCGTGCTCCTCGAGCACCTCGCCGCACGCCACGATCCTGAGCGGCGAGGGGTCGCCGTCCTTCGCCGGCAGCGCCTCGCCGGTGCGCGAGAAATGGTCGCGGTCGAGCTCGTCCATGCGCCACGGCGTTCCGGGCGGCGTGAACGCGACGCCGACCGTGCATTCGGCGAGGCCGTACACCGGGGACATGGCGTTCCTCCGGAACCCCCACTTCGAGAAGCGATCGGAAAAGGCGTTCATGGTTTCCGGACTGACCGGCTCGGCGCCGTTGAAGGCGAAGCGCCACGAGGAGAGGTCGAGCCCTTCCATGTCTTCCTCCGCGATCCTGCGCAGGCACAGCTCGTAGGAGAAGTTCGGGCCGCCGGAGATCGTGCCCTGGTGGCGATGGATGGCGCGCATCCAGCTCGCCGGCCGGGAGAGGAACGCGAGCGGCGACATCAGCACGACGGGAAAGCCGAGGTACATCGTGGCGAAGCAGCCGCCGATCAGCCCCATGTCGTGGTACAGGGGCAGCCAGCTCACGAACACGTCTTCCTGCGTCGCGCGCGCGCCCTTGCCCATGGCGCGCACGTTGGCAAGCAGGTTGGCGTGCGTGAGCACCACGCCCTTCGGGTTACCGGTGCTGCCGGAGGTGTATTGCAGGAAGCCGATCTGCCCGCCGCGGCCCTTCACGGGGGTGAAAGGAAGATCCGAAGAAGAAAAATCGCCGGGAACGAGCACCGCCTTGAGGGATTCCACCTGCGCGCGAAGGAGCCAGGCGAGCGGCTTCGCTTCCGGTATCGTCACCATGATCGCCGCGCCGCAGCTCTTCAGGATCGTGACGTGGCGCGTCATGTGGTCTTCGATGGTGGTGAGCCGCGCCGGCGGGTAGAGCGGAACCGGGATGCCGCCCGCGAGCAGAACGCCATAGAAGCAGAAGAGGTAGTCCGCGCCGGTGGGCAGCATGATCGCCACCGTCTGCCCGGGCGCGAGGCCCGCCTCCGCGAGGCGCGCGGCGTAGCGCATCGCGCCGTCCCACACCGCCTGGTAGGTGAGCGGGATTTCCTTGCCCTCTTCGTATAGGAAGACGGTCAGGCGGTCCGGCTGCTTCTCGACGTGGTATTCGAGCGCCTCGACGAGCGTCTGCGCGTGCGCGGGCGGGCGCACGCCTTCGGACTGGACGAGGCTCGCGACGCTGTGGTCGGCGGCCTGCGGCGCCTGCCCCGCGCCGGCGAGCAGGAAGCGCAGCAGGTCGCGCGGCGTCTCGCTCGAGGCGAGCGCCTGCTCGGGGAGGCTGATGCCGAACTCGCGCTCCAGGCGCAGCACGAGCTCCACGCGCGCCAGGCTGTCGAGCCCCAGGTCGCGCTCGAGCGAGCTGTCGAGCGCCACGTACGCGTCGACGTGCGGGCGCGCCTCCTTCGCCACGGCCGCGACCGTCGCGAGGACCCGGTTCGGGTCTACAAGCCCTTTCTTTTCAGACAGATCGGTCATCGGAGGCGGGGAGGGCGAGTGTACACTCGCCGCGCGTGCCTTTCCGAGGAGACGAGACATGGAAGATACCGGCAAGCTGGTCCTGCGCCTCACCGTCGGCGGGCTGACCCTGCTGCATGGCATCGCGAAGATCTCGAGCGGCGTGGGACGCATCGGCGGCATGCTGCAAGGCATCGGCCTTCCCGCGGAGCTCGCCTTCGGCGTGTACATCGGCGAAATCCTCGCGCCGCTCCTCGTGATCCTCGGCTTCTACTCGCGCATCGCGGCGCTCGTCATCGTTGTCAACATGGTCTTCGCCATCGGCCTGGTGCACATGAACGACCTTTTCACCATCACGAAGACCGGCGGCTGGGGCATCGAGCTGCAGGCGTTCTTCCTGCTGACCGCGTTGTGCGTCGCGCTCATCGGGCCGGGCCGTTTTGCCGTCAATCGGAGATAGCGGCGGGAGGTAGCGCCAAGCGCTTGACCGCAGTCAAGAATCGCGAGCGTGCGGCGGGCCGATAATAGGCCCGTCCATGGACGTCAAGACGATTCTCCCCCCGAAGAAAGCGCGGCCGGTGCCGAAAGGGCGCCAGGTCGACCCGAAGGCCCTCGAGGAAGTGCAAGCCCTGCTGGGCAACGCGCCGCGTCGCGCCGACCTGCTGATCGAGCACCTGCACAGGATCCAGGACCGCTACGGCCATCTTTCCGCCGCGCACCTCGCGGCGCTCGCGAAGGAAATGAAGCTCGCGCTCACCGAGGTGTACGAGGTCGCGACCTTCTACCACCATTTCGACGTGGTGAAGGAAAACCAGGACGCGCCCGCGGCGCTCACCGTGCGCGTGTGCGATTCGATCTCCTGCGAGCTCGCCGGCGCTCAATCGCTCCTGCAGAAATTGCCTTCCATCGTTGGAAAACAGGTGCGAGTCATACCGGCCCCCTGCGTCGGGCGCTGCGAATCGGCGCCGGTTGCGGTGGTGGGCCAGAACCCGGTGCTGCAAGCGAGCGTTGAAAAGGTTTCGGCTGCTGTTTCGAGAAAGCAGATTGCTTGTGAGACCGGTCAATACACCGACTTGCAGAAATACAAGGCCGAGGGCGGCTACCGCCTGCTGCAGGACTGCCTCGCCGGCAAGCGCACGCGCGAGGAGATCACGAAGATCATGGAGGATTCGGCGCTGCGCGGGCTCGGGGGCGCGGGATTTCCGACCGGGCGCAAGTGGAGCATCGTCGCGAAGGAGCCGGCGCCGCGCCTGATGGCGGTCAACATCGACGAAGGCGAGCCCGGCACATTCAAGGACCGCTGGTACCTCGAGCGCGATCCGCACCGCTTCCTGGAAGGCATGCTGATCGCCGCCTGGGCGGTGGATGTCGCGGAGATCTACGTCTACCTGCGCGACGAATACGCGGGGTGTCGCTCCATCCTCCAAAAAGAACTTCACTCGTTGAAGAATCTTGGATTGGAACTGCCTGCCATCCACCTGCGTCGTGGCGCGGGCGCGTACATCTGCGGCGAAGAGTCGGCGATGATCGAGTCGATCGAAGGCAAGCGCGGCATGCCGCGCCTGCGCCCGCCGTACGTTGCGCAGGTGGGCCTCTTCGGCCGGCCGACGCTCGAGCACAACATGGAGACGGTGTACTGGGTGCGCGACATCGTCGAGAAGGGCGCGCAGTGGTTCGCCTCGCAGGGCCGCAACGGCCGCAAGGGCCTGCGCTCGTTCTCGGTGTCGGGGCGCGTGAAGAAGCCGGGCGTGCACCTCGCGCCGGCCGGCATCACCGTGCTCGAGCTCATCGACGAATACTGCGGCGGCATGCTCGACGGCCACGAGTTCTACGGCTACCTGCCGGGCGGCGCCTCCGGCGGCATCCTGCCGGCGAGCAAAGGCGACATCCCGCTCGACTTCGACACCCTGCAGCCGCACGGCTGCTTCATCGGCTCGGCGGCCATCGTCATCTTCTCCAGGGCGGATCGCGCAAGCGCCGTGGCCAGGAACCTGATGGCGTTCTTCAAGCACGAGTCGTGCGGCCAGTGCACGCCGTGCCGCGTCGGCACGGCGAAGGCCCTGACGCTCATGGAAGGCCGGTGGGACGAGCCGCTGCTGAAGGAGCTCTCGCAGGCCATGATCGACGCCTCGATCTGCGGCCTCGGGCAGGCGGCGCCGAACCCCGTGCTGAGCGTGATGCGCTACTTCCCGGAAGAAGTGAAATGAGGGTGGAGTAATGGAACGGATCAAGGACAGCCAGGTCGCGATGATGCCGATCGAGTTCAAGCTGAACGGCCGCACGGTCGTCGGCTGGCCGGACGAGCCGATCCACACCACGGCGAAGAAGCACGGCGTCGAGATCCCGCACCTCTGCCACGGCGGCAACCAGCGCTCCGACGGCAACTGCCGCGCCTGCATGGTCGAGATCAAGGGCGAGCGCACGCTCGCGCCGTCGTGCTGCCGCTATCCGACGCAGGGCATGGAGGTCACCACCGACTCGCCGCGCGCACTGACGTCGCAGAAGATGGTGCTCGAGCTGCTGCTCTCCGACATGCCGGAGCAGGAATACACGCTCGACAACAAGCTCAAGCAGTGGGCGGGCAAGCTGGGTGTTTCGAAATCCCGATTTTCACGCCGTGAACAGCCCAAGCCGGATGAGTCCCATCCGGCCATGTCCGTCCATCTGGATGCGTGCATCCAGTGCACGCGCTGCGTGCGCGCCTGCCGCGAGGTGCAGGTGAACGACGTGATCGGCTATGCCGGCCGCGGACCGGACTCGAAGATCGTGTTCGACTTCGACGATCCGATGGGCGAGTCGACCTGCGTGGCGTGCGGCGAATGCGTCCAGGCCTGCCCGACCGGCGCACTCATGCCGGCGCGCGGCGTGGGGCTGCTTAAGATGGACAAGACCGTGGATTCGGTCTGCCCGTTCTGCGGCGTGGGCTGCCTGCTCACCTACCACGTCAAGGACGACCGGATCCAGTACGTCACCGGCAAGGACGGCCCGGCGAACCACAACCGCCTGTGCGTGAAGGGCCGCTTCGGCTTCGACTACGCGCACCATCCGCACCGCCTCACCAAGCCCCTTATCCGAAAGCCGGGCGTGAAGAAATCCGCCGGGTTCCAGGTCGATCCGGGTAACTGGTCCGAAGTGTTCCGCGAGGCGACCTGGGAAGAAGCGCTCGCCTTCGCCTCCTCGGGCCTGAAGAAGATTCGCGACCAGGACCGCTATGCGCTCGCGGGCTTCGGCTCCGCGAAGGGCTCGAACGAGGAGGCGTACCTCTTCCAGAAGCTGGTGCGCACCGGCTTCGGCCAGAACAACGTCGACCACTGCACGCGCCTCTGCCATGCCTCGTCGGTCGCCGCGCTGCTCGAAGGCGTGGGCTCGGGCGCGGTGTCGAACCAGGTCAGCGACGTGCTGGAGGCGGAAGTGGTGTTCCTCATCGGCTCGAACCCGACTTCGAACCATCCGGTCGCGGCGACGTGGATGAAGAACGCCGCCGAGGCGGGCGTGAAGCTCATCTACGCCGACCCGCGCAAGGGCGACCTCGCGCGGCACGCCTCGCATTTCCTCCAGTTCAAGCCCGGCACCGACGTCGCGCTCCTCAACGCGATGATCCACACCATCATCTACGAGGGGCTGGCGGACGAGAAATTCGTCAGGGACCGCACGTCCGGCTACGACACGCTGAAGGAGAACGCGAAGAACTTCACCCCCGAGGCGATGGCGCCGCTGTGCGGCATCCCGGCGGAGAAGATCCGCGAGGTGGCGCGCCTCTTCGCAAAATCGAAGGGCTCGATGATCCTCTGGGGCATGGGCGTGAGCCAGCACGTGCACGGCACGGACAACGCCCGCTGCCTGATCGCGCTGTGCCTGGTCTCGGGGCAGATCGGCCGCCCGGGCACCGGCCTGCATCCGCTGCGCGGCCAGAACAACGTGCAGGGCGCGTCCGACTCCGGCCTCATCCCGATGATGTACCCGGACTACCAGCGCGTCAGCACCGACGAGGCGAACAAGCGCTTCGAGAAGTTCTGGGACACCAAGCTCGACATGAAGCCCGGCCTCACCGTGGTCGAGATCATGAACGCGGCGGACGCAGGGAAGATCCGCGGCATGTACATCATGGGCGAGAACCCCGCCATGTCCGACCCGGACGTGGAGCACGCGCGCGCCGCGATGGCGAAGCTCGAGCACCTCGTCGTGCAGGACATTTTCCTCACTGAGACCGCCTACCTCGCCGACGTCGTCCTGCCGGCCACGGCGTGGCCGGAGAAGGACGGCACCGTCACCAACACCGACCGCATGGTGCAGCTCGGCCGCAAGGCCGTGAACCCTCCGGGCGATGCGCGGGAGGACCTCTGGATCATCATCCAGCTCGCCCGTGGGGTGGGCCTCGACTGGAAGTACCAGGGCCCGAAGGACGTCTTCAACGAGATGCGCGGCTGCATGGACTCGATCAAGGGCATCACGTGGGAGCGCCTCGAGCGCGACTCGTCCGTGACCTACCCCTGCGAGAACGAGGGCGATCCGGGCCAGCCGGTCGTGTTCCAGACGCATTTCCCGACCGCCACCGGCAAGGCGAAGCTCGTCCCCGCGGACATCATCCCGCCGGCGGAGCGCCCGGACGCCGACTACCCGATGGTGCTCATCACCGGGCGGCAGCTCGAGCACTGGCACACCGGCGCGATGACGCGCCGCTCGGGCGCCCTGGACGCCATCGAGCCCGAGCCGGTCGTGTCGATGCATCCGCTCGACCTGGCGGAGCGGAATGTAAAGCCTGGTGAGCTCGTCAGCGTCGAATCGCGCCGCGGGAAGATCAGCCTGTTTGCCCGGGCCGACGAAGGCACGCCGCGTGGCGCAGTCTTCATCCCGTTCTGCTACTACGAAGCCGCAGCGAACCTGCTCACCAACCCGGCGCTGGATCCGTTCGGCAAGATTCCGGAATTCAAGTATTGCGCGGTGCGCGTGACGCCCGGCGGCGAGCGCCCGGGCGATCCGGGCTACGGAAAGGGCCGCACCCTCGCCGAGCTGTACGGCTAGAATCTAAGCGCTCGGCGGGGGCCGGGCACTTCGGTTGTCTCAGGGGGGGAAATGCCGGTCGTATTCCAGCTCGCGGGGCGCCTGCGCGCGTCCGACGCCAGCATCCAGGAAAAGCTGCGCGCCGCCTTCGCCGGCTGCGAGCCGCTGCTGAAAGGGCAGCCGGGCTTCGTCGAGGCGCGCCTGCTCGCCAGCTACTCCACGCACCAGGTCCAGCTGCTGCTCAGCTGGGAGACCTACGAGGCGGGCGCCGCCTTCCAGCGCACAGGCTATCCCGCGCTCTCCCGCGCGCTTGCGCTCCTCGTTGAGCCGCGCGGCACGCTGATCACTTCGGTGCTGGAGCGGAGCGTCGAAGCGGCGCAGACGTAGGAGCGCCGCACTTGCTGATCCGCCTCGCCGCCGCCGCGGCGATCCTCGTCTTCGCCGGGGCCTGCACCACGCCCGAGCCGATCGCGCAGCGCGAGCTCGTCGAGCGCAGCGAGATGGTGAAGCGCGCCACGCGCCCGGCCGACCTGCCGCTCGAGCGGCCGCTCGCGTTCCCCGACGCGGTGGTGCGCGGGCTCGCGCAGAACCTCGACATCCGCCTCGCTGCCCTCGAGGCGGTGATCGCGCGCGGCGCGGTGGACCTCGCCGACCTCGGCAAGCTGCCGCAGCTCGTGCGCAGCGCCGGATACTTCGAGCGCACGCCGGCCGGCGCCGCGACCGACAAGGATCCCACCGACCCGGAGCGCAGGACGAACAACACCGAGCTGTCGTGGAACGTCCTCGACTTCGGGGTGGCGTACGTGCGCGCGCAGCAGGCCGCCAACGACGCCCTGGCGGCGGAGGAGCGGCGCCGGCGCATGGCGAACGCGATCGTCAACGAGCTGCGCTTCACCTACTGGACCGCCGCCCTGGGGGCGCGGCGCCTGCCGGAGATCGCCGCGATCGCGAAGGAGATCGAGGCGGCGATGCAGCGCTCGAAGAAGCTGGTCGAGGCGCGCCTGCAGGACCCGGTGGTCGCGCTCGCCTACCAGGACGGCCTGCTCGAGCTGCAGCGCCAGACGCGCAGCTACGAGACCGAGGTCGCGCAGGCGCGCGCGCGCCTCGCGCGGCTGCTGAACGCGCATCCGTCGACGCCGATTCGACTGGTGGCGGCGCCCCCGGACGAGGCTTTCCGCGCCCTGGGCGCGATCGAGCGGCAGACGCTCGAGGACGTGGCGCTCGTCACGCGCCCGGAAGTGCGGGAATCGGAGTACGCGGCGCGCAACCGGCAGCTCGACGTGATCAACGCCTACGTGCAGGGCCTGCCGAGCTTCCGCCTGCGCGTGACGGAGTTCTACGACAGCACGACGGCGCTCGCCGACGACCGCTGGCGCGAGACGGGCTGGAACTTCTCCTGGAACGTGCTCGGCGTTCTCTCGACCGTGCAGCGCGCCTCGCTCGCGCGCCAGGGCACGGCGCTCGTCGAGGTGCGGCGCCTCGCGCTGGCGCTCGGCGTCATGGAGCAGGTGGGCATCTCGCGCGAGCAGCTCGCCCTCTACGACGACGACTACGCGCTCGCCAAGGAAGCGGCGCGCGTGCGCCGCGGCATCTACGAGATCCGCCGCGACCGCGTCCCGTTCGGCGAGATGGACGAGCTCGAGCGCATCCGCGCCGCGGTCTCGGCGGTGCTCGCGCAGATCCGCGAGGACAAGGCCTACGCGGCGCTGCAGCGCGCGTACGGCGACCTGCTCGCGTCGATCGGCGTGGACCAGTTCCCGGAGGGCCTGGACCTTTCGTCGCCCGACGCGCCGCAGGCGATCGAGCGCCACCTCGCCGCGCTGCCGGGGACCGTGCGCGACCTCGCCGCGCAGATCGCCGCGCTG
>DASPMF010000229.1:0-7942 GCA_035627155.1 Burkholderiales bacterium
GCGTTCTGCGCCAGGTCCGATGCGAGCTTGCAGTTGTCGGCGTTCTGGTTGACGGTCCCCGCCAGCTCCTCCATCCCGGAGGCCGTTTCCTCCAGGGTCGAAGCCTGCTGCTCGGTGCGCTGGGAAAGGTTGACGTTCCCCGCCGCAATCTCCTTGGCCGAAAGCGCCACGGCGCCCGAGCTGGCGCGCACCGCGCCGACCACCTCGCGCCAGTTTTCGTGCACGCGTTGGAGCGTCTTGATCATCATGCCGAACTGACCCTTCGATACCTGGGCGAGCATCCTCGCGTCCAGCGGCGACGGCGGCAGCGGCGTCAGGTCCTGCGCATCGATGCGCTTCGTGATGCGGTTGATCTCGCTCCAGGACAGCTGCGCGCCGGCGTAGAAGCACAGGTGGTAGTAGATGGCCGCCAGGTAGATGACGCCCATCGCCAGCCCGGCGCTGGAAAGCGCGAGCTCCGGGAACTTCCACAAGGCGATGCCGGCCGGCGCGGAAAAGAGCGCGGCGCTGATCGCATAGCGCGCGGCGTTGCGGAACTGGACCGAGAACAGGATGCCGGGGCGAAGCAGGAAGTCGATCATGGTGGGCCTCAGAACTCTTTCCAATCCTCATCCGTTCCGACCGCCGGAACCGGACGCATGCGAGGGCGGGGCGCGGGCCTCATGGGCAGGGCGTGGGGCTTCGCCTCGGCGCCGGCGCGGCGTCCCGGCTCGGCGGCCTGCGGCGCGAACGCGCCGGAGACCTTGAAGCGCGCGACGAGCTGCATCAGGCGGTCGGCCTGCTCCTGGAAGCCCAGCGAGGCGGCCGAGGCCTCCTCGACCAGCGCCGCGTTCTGCTGCGTGACGCTCTCCAGCTGCAGGATCGCCTTGTTGATCTCCCCCACCCCGGCGCTCTGCTCCGAGGAGGCCACGGCGATCTCGCCGATCAACTGGTTCACCTGCTGCACGCTCACCACGATCTCGTCGATCACCTTGCCCGCGGCCTCCGCCTGGCGGCTGCCGTCCTTGATCTGGCCTACCGACTGCTCGATCAGCGACTTGATCTCCTTGGCCGCCTCCGCGCTGCGTTGCGCAAGCGAGCGCACCTCGCTCGCCACCACCGCGAACCCGCGCCCCTGCTCCCCCGCGCGCGCCGCCTCCACCGCCGCGTTGAGCGCCAGGATGTTGGTCTGGAACGCGATCCCCTCGATCACCCCGATGATGTCGGCCATCCTGCGCGAGCTCTGGTCGATGCGCGTCATCCCCTCCACCACCCCGTGCACCGCCTTCGCGCCGCTGCGCGCCGTGTTTTCCGCGTTCTGCGCCAGGTCCGATGCGAGCTTGCAGTTGTCGGCGTTCTGGTTGACGGTCCCCGCCAGCTCCTCCATCCCGGAGGCCGTTTCCTCCAGGGTCGAAGCCTGCTGCTCGGTGCGCGCGGAGAGGTTGGAGTTCCCGGAGGCGATCTCGGCGGCCGAGGTCGTGACCGAATGGGACGCGGAACGCACGCTCGCCACCAGCTGACCGAGGTTGCTGTTCACTTCCTGCAGCGCCTTCATCACCCGGCCGAGCTGCCCGCGGAAGCGCACTTCGCTCTTCGCCGTGAGGTCGCCCTCCGAGATGCGCCGGATGACCGAGATCAGGAACTCCCATCCGGAGTTCGCCTGCGCGTAGAACGAAACCATCCAGTAGCAGGCGAGGACGAAGAATCCCGCGGCCGCCCCGGTCGCAGCGCCGGAGATGTGCGCGCGCGCCTCGTAGTACAGGATGAGGCCGGGAGCGGCGATCAGCGCGACCAGCACGATGACTTTCTGCATGTCGGAAAGCCGGTTCATCACCGCGAATCCCGGGCGCAGCAGCGCTTTCATTTCGACTTTCCTTTCATGCGGCCTGCCTCTGGCGCGCGGCGCGCACGAGCGACGCGACGTCCAGGATGAGCACCACGCGGCCTTCCCCGAGGATGGTCGCCCCGGCGACGAAGGAGACGCGCCGGTAGTTCGCCTCCAGCGTCTTGATCACCACCTGCTCCTGGCCGAGGAGCGCGTCGACGAGAAGCGCGATGCGCTCGCCGTCGGCCTCCAGCACCACGAGGATGCCCTCCTCGTGCCCGACCGCCTCCACGCCGAAGAGCCGGCCGAGGGACGCGAGCGGAAGGTAAGCGCCGCGGACTTCGACTACGTGCCCCTGCCCGGCGATCGGCCGGACCTCGGCGGCGCCGGGACGAATGCACTCCACGATGGAGGCGAGCGGCAGGATGTAGGTCTCCGGGCCCACGCCCACGCGCATGCCGTCGACGATCGCCAGCGTGAGGGGCAGCCGGATCACGAAGCGCGTGCCGCGGCCGGGCTCCGATTCGACCTTGATCGTACCGTTCAGCTCGCCGACGTTCCTGCGCACCACGTCCAGCCCGACGCCGCGTCCGGACAGCTCGTTCAGTTTCTCGGCCGTGGAGAATCCGGGGGCGAAGATCAGGTCTTGGATACGTTCGTCGGTGAGCGATTCCTGGGCGGCGATCAGGCCGCGCTCGAGCGCCTTCGCCCGGACGCGGTCGCGGTTGATGCCGCGGCCGTCGTCGGCGACCACGATTTCGATGTTGCCGCCGCGATGCTCGGCGTGAAGCGTGAGCGTGCCCGTCTCCAGCTTTCCGGCCGCCACGCGCTCCGCGGGCGCCTCGATGCCGTGGTCCAGGGCTTTGCGCACCAGGTGCGTTAGCGGATCCACGAGCTTCTCGATCACCGTGCTGTCGAGCTCGCTCGATTCGCCGGAAACGCGCAGCTGCACCAGCTTTCCGCTCGCCTGGCACAAGTCGCGCACCAGGCGCGGAAAGCGGCCGAAGGCGAAGCTCATGGGCTGCATGCGGATGGACATGACGCTGTCCTGCAGCTCGCGCGCGTGGTTCTCCAGCGCCTGCAGCGCCTCCTCGAGGCGGCCCGCATCGTCGCGTCCGAGCTCGGAAATGATCTGCTTCAGGATGGTCTTGGTGATGACCAGCTCGCCGACGGCGTTCATCAGCGTGTCGAGCTTCGCCCGTCCGACGTGCAGGATGTCGCTGCGCGACTCGAGATACTCCAGGTCCTCGGACCTGCGGCTTGCGCCACGGCGATCGCCCTTGCGCCGGTCGTCGCGGCGCCGCTCGGGATGGGCCGGGACCGCGGAGGGCGGCGCCTCTGCAACCGGCGCCGGCGGCGCGTCGGCCTCCACCTTGACCTCGCAGTCGTCTTCCACCCACCCGAACACGTCGGCAACCTCCTGGCGGTCGCGATCCGTCTTCAGCTCGAGGTCCCACGCGAGGTAGCACTTCTCCGCGTCGAAGGCGTCCGCCGCCGGCAGGGCCGACAGGTCCGCCCGCACGCTCAATGTCCCCATGCTGTCCAGCACGCGGAAAAGCTTCAGCGCATCGTTGCCGCTGGCGAAGAACCCGGGCCCGGGGCGGAATCGAATACGCAGCGTCCCCGCGCCCGCGTTCACGGCGGAGGCGCTTGCGTCGCTGGCCGCTGGTGCGGCTGCGCGGCCGCGCATCCCGGCGAGCCGCTCGAGCAGCGCCGCATCGCGCTCGTCGTCGTAGGGCTTTTCCTTCTGCGCCTGGCGCAGCGCGAAGCGGACGTGGTCGACGCAGGCCAGCATCGTGTCGACAGCTTCGGCATCGGGCTCGAAGGCGCCCTTGCGCAGATCGTCGAGCACGTTCTCGAACTCGTGCGTGAAGCGCCCGATCTCCGGAAAGCCGAGGCTCCCCGCCGCACCCTTGATCGAGTGGATGGCGCGGAAGATGGCGTTCAGCAGCTCCGGCGAGCGCTCGCCGCTTTCCAGCCGCAGGAGGTTGGCTTCCGTCGTGTCCAGTCCCTCCAGGCCTTCCGAAAAGAAGCTGGCGTGGAACTGGCGCAGGTCAATTGACATACGTATCGACCAGCACCTGGTTCACCACCGAAAGCAGACGCTCCGGCGTGAAGGGCTTTTCGATGAAACCGGAGGCGCCCAGCGCCGCGGCCTTCTTGATGTTCTCGTCGCTCGCGTCGCGCGCGAGGATGAGGATCGGAATGGTCTTGTACGTCTTCAGCTCGCGCAGGCCCCGGATGAGGTCGAGCCCGCTCATTCCCGGCATCTCGACGTCGGTGATCACGAGATGCACGCGCTTGATTTTGGCGAGGTCCAGCGCCTCCTCGCCGCGCGCCGCCTCCGTCACCTGGTAGCCGACGTCCTGGAAGACCTTCGTCACGATCTGGCGGATCGCGGTGACGTCGTCGACGATCATGATTCTCGGCATTTCCCTTGCGCCTCAGTCCAAAACCTTCTTCAGGGTGTCGAGCAGAACCTCGGGGTTGAACGGCTTGACGATCCAGCCGGTCGCCCCGGCGCTCTTCCCCTTCTGCTTGAGCTCGCTCCCGGCTTCCGTGGTGAGGACCAGGATCGGGATGAACTTGCATTCGGGCAGCGCGCGCAGGCTCTGCACCAGGTCGATGCCGTTCATGCCGGGCATGTTGACGTCGGTGATCACCAGGTCGAACCTCTTCTGCCTGGCGGTCGCCAGCGCCTTGTTGCCGTCCGGCGCCTCCGTCACGTCGTGCCCGGCGCTGCTCAGCGTGAAGGCCACCATCTGCCGCATGGTGGTCGAGTCGTCCACCACCAGGATCGTTGCCATACGGTCACTCCCTCAAAAAAGCTCGACCTTGTTGTCGTCGTCGCGCCGCGGGCCGGAGCTTGCCGCGGCGGCCGGCTCGGCCTTCGCCTTCTCCGGCTCGGCGCCGCCCTTGCGGCTCACGCGGAAATGCGCAGGCTGCAGCTCGGGCTTCTCGCCCTTGCTCAGCCGGCTGTTGAAGGCGCGCGTCTCCTCGAACATCGAGAGCCACGAGGACGCAAGCTCCGTCAGCATGGGTTGCTTGAGCCGCTGCAGCTTCTGCTGCGTGATGTCCTGGAACTGCAGCTCGATGACGATCTGGTTGATGTCGGCCTGGATGCGCTCGCCCAGGTCCCCGATCTCGCCCAGCGCCGCGTTCACTTCCTGCATCTTCGTCAGCGTCGCGCCGGTGAGCTCGGCGACCTGCTGGTTCGACCTGCGCCCCGCGTCGCGCGCCTGCTGGGCAAGGCTGCGGATCGCGGCGTCCGTGCTGCTCGCCTGCGACTTTATGTCCTCCAGCGTGCGGCGGATGGCGCGGCTCGATTCGTCCGCGTTCATCGAAAGGTCGCGAACGCGATCGGTCATCTCCACGAAGGCGCGGTTATCCGAGCTGCCGCGGCGGGAGCTGTCCAGCGCGAGGACGCGGATCTGGCTCGCCAGCCCCGCGAGCTGGTCGAGCGCGCCGTCGATGCGCTTCGAATCTTCGCGCACCGCCTCCTGCTTCGCGGCAAGCACTGCGAGCTGCTCCCCGAGCGCGAGGAGCTGCTGTCCGAGGTCCTTGAGGAGCGTGTCGCTCTTGTTGATGTAGTCCGTGAGCGAGTCCGTCGCCTGTTCTTCCGAACCCGTCCGGCTGAGAAGCCCGACGGCGAGCTCCACCTGCTTGCGCGTCTTGCGGGTTACCTCCACGAAGCGCCTGCCGATCTCGATCACCGCCGACTCGGCATGCGTCATCACCTCGGTGACATGCTGGTCCACCTCCTCCAGCTGCAGCTTGGAGTCGCGCGTCATGCTCGCCCAGCGCGCGAGGAGCTGCTGCGCGTCCTGGTCTGCGCTGCGGCGCATGCGTGCGATGTCGGCGTCGCCGACCTTGCGATCGTCGCTCGACCGGCGCGCCGCCGGGGGATTGGGCAGCACGTGCAGCAGCAGCAGCCACGCGCAAATGAAGAGGAGCGGGATCGAGATGGAGAGCACCCACCACGGCGCCCAGGGCGCCACTGCGATCCACGGCACCATGAGGAGCGCGAACATGGGCACCAGCCGGTTCCGGTAGGCGTAGATCTTGAAGCGCAGCTGCTTCATTTAGGAAGCTCCAGGGCGTCGGCCAGGCCAAGAAGCCCGGCGGCGTCACGCAGCGCCGGCGTGCAGCCGCTCCAGGACACCGCCTTTCCTGCGTTCTGCACCGCCATGCGTCCGGCCAGCAGCGCCTGGAGTCCGGCAGCGTCGGCCTTCTCCACTTGCCGCGCATCCAGCACCACCCGCGGGGATGCGCTTGCGGCGGCGTCGCGCAACGCGCCATACGTGGCAGCTGCCTGCGCGATCCGCAGGTCTGCGGTCAGCCGGATTGACGTGTCGAGACTCCCTTTTCCTGGCTTGGCCATGTTCTCTGTCTGGCGGCTCTCAGCCGCTCCTTTTTGGGGTGCCGCGGCCAGTGCGGCCCCTGCCTGCCGTTCAGTTGCTTTCCCCTTCGGCATATCAATGGGATACGAGTGATTTGTCAAGCGTTCTCAACAATCTTCACGTCGCAATCCCGATCCGTGCACCGGTGCCGATGCGTCCAGGCGGCGCGGTGAGTTATGCGGGTTCAGCGCCCCGCATTCCGTTCGAAGCGCCTTTCGGTAGACGTTGCCTGACAAGCGTTAACACCGTCCCTGGGCGTTCAGCGGATCTGTGGCAAATTATCCGCATGGGGATCCTTGGAGGGCATCGCTCCGGCGTGTTCGTGGCGCTCGCCGCGGCCGCGTGCGTCAGCTTCGCGCAGGATCGCACGCTTCAGGTTTCGCGCCCGTCCGGCGCGCAACCGGCACAGGGCCCGCTCCGCGTCGCGCTGGTGATCGGCAACGCCGCCTACCGGGAGAGCCCGCTGCGCAATCCGGTGAACGATGCCCGCGCAATGGCCGCCAGCCTGCGCAAGCTCGGGTTCGAGGTCATTGCACGCGAGAACCAGGGCCGGGAGCAGATGCACACGGCGGTGCGAGAGTTCGGGCAACGCCTCCAACGCGCCCAAGTCGGGCTTTTCTACTTCGCAGGCCATGGGATGCAGGTAAAGGGACGGAACTACCTCATCCCCGTCGACGCATCGATCGCGCACGAAGACGAGGTGCCCTATCGCGCGCTGGACGCGAATGAAGTGCTGGACAAGATGGAGACCGCGCGCACGAAGACCAACCTAATCATCCTGGACGCGTGCCGGAACAACCCGTTTCACAGCCGCTTCCGTTCCCGCCGCTCCGGCCTCGCCGAAATGGACGCGCCCAACGGAACGCTCATCGCGTTCGCAACCGCGCCGGGCTCCGTGGCGAACGACGGCGATGGCGACAACGGCGTCTACACGAAGCACCTGCTGCGTTACATCGACGAGCCGCTTCCGATCGAGCAGATGTTCAAGCGCGTGCGCGTCGGCGTTTCGCTGGAGACCCAGGACGCGCAGGTCCCATGGGAAAGCTCTTCGCTGCGGGACGACTTCTTCTTCCAAGCCCAGCAAGGATCGCCCGAGCCCCCACGACTGCAGGAAGTCAATGAGACGGTCCTGGAGCTGGCCTTCTGGGACGCGGTCAAGGCCAGCACCCGCGCCGCAGACTACGCCGCCTACCTGGAGCAGTATCCGCGCGGCCGCTTCGCCGCGCTGGCGCGCGTCCGGATGCAGGCGTTTGGGGAGCCCTCGCCAGTGGCTGCGCAGCCGCTGCCGCCCACGCCCAGCCTGCCGCCGAAGCCGTCGGCCGTGATGCATTCTCCGGCGCGTGTGGGCGAGCTCATGACGGTCGGATTCTCGAGCGACGGTCGATGGCTCGCGACGGCCTCAGCGAGCGGCGAGGTCCGCATCCTCGGCGCGGCGAACGGCTTCGTCCTGAAGCGAATCGCCGTGAACTTCCGACCGACCGCGCTGGCGTTATCCCTCGATGGCGCGCGCCTGGCCGTAGGGAGCGACGACGGGCAGCTCGCGCTGCTCGACATCTCCTCCGGCAAAGTGATCCGTCGCAGTCGCCCGCACGCCGGCCCCGTCCAGGCAGCAGCCTTTTCTCCGGACGGACGGTATCTGCTTTCCGCAGGACGCGACGGGGAAGTGCGGCTGGGCACCACGCGAACCGGCGACCTCGTCAGCGCGCACCGCATTTCCGCTCCGCCCCTGCGCGCCCTG
>DASPMF010000230.1:0-4917 GCA_035627155.1 Burkholderiales bacterium
CGCGAGAAGCCCATGAGGCGCATCTCGCCGCGGCGCACCTTGGCGAAGGCGACCGCGGTCACTTCCTCCTTCGCGGTCACCGCGTAGATCGGCAGCTGCGGATCCTCGGGGCGCGGCGGCTCCCAGTGCTTCGGCGTGACGGTGCGGCTCGTCTTGTAGTCGATGAGCGCGCTGCCCTTCTCCAGCGTGTCCATGCGGTCGATGCGGCCTTCGTAGGCGATGCCGGCGAGCGCGAAGGAGACGGGCTGCTCGACCGCAGCGACCATGAAGGGCGGACGCCTGCGCTCCACCTCCAGCCACTCGGCGCCGAGGCGCGCGAGGCGCTCGCCTTCCAGCTCGGCGAAGCGGCCTTCGAGGCCGAGCTCCTTGACTGCCTGGGTGGCGGCGGAACGCAGGGCCTGCGAGCAATCCTGCCCGAGGGCCGAGGAGTCCTTGAGAAGAAGCCAGAGGCTCTTCATGAACGAGTGGAGGAGCGTGCCGCGCGAGGCCGCGTCGAGGCCGTCGACCGGCTCCTCGAGCGCGCGGGCGCCGAGGCGGTGGCGGGCGAAGGCGCGGAAGGGGCACGCCGCCTGGTCGGCAAGGACGCGCGTGCCGCCCTTGACCTTCTTTGCCGTGACCGGAGGCGCTACGTTATCTTCGCTGGTCCTGACGTTTCGCGAAGCGAAGATCACGTCGCGGAAGCGCGGATAGGCGGGAATCTCGATCGAGGCCAGCGGCAGGTCGGCGATGAGCGGGCTCGGCGCGAGCTCGCGGTCCTCGTCCATCGCGAACCAGGAGAACACGACCTCGCCCGCGGCGGCCTTCCAGCCTTCGGTGATGCGCCGGTCGAGGGCGAGCGAGCCTTCGGCGCTCGCCTCGGGGATGCCGGCCTTGCGCTGCAGCGACACGGGGATGAACGGGTTCGGGCGCGCCTGCAGCGGCCAGGCCTCGTCGGTTAGGCCGCTTACCCAGAGGTGGTCGAACTCGAGGCCCGCCGACTCGAGCACGCCGAGCACCTGCACCGGCGCGTCGGGCGACTCCGGCTGGAAAAGCGTTTCCCTGCACAGGCGCTGCAGCGTCGCGAGGGCCTGGCCGAAGCCCATCTTCGCGGCGACCCTTTCGAGGCGGGCGAGCTCGCCGAGCATCTCGTTCAGCTTGGCGCGCGCCTGGTATTCGTCCGAGTCGAGGACGCGCTCGCCCGGAAAGCCGGCCGCCTCGAGCAGCGCGGAGAAGTGCCGCGCCCACTCCGACGGCGTCTGCGGCTTGAAGAGGTCGTCCTTCGTGATCGAGAAGAGTTTCTCCAGGAGCGCGCGCAGGAGCGGCGCGCCGTCGACGCGGGAGATCAGCTTCGGAAGGCTGACCGTCGCGTCGAGCTTGCGCCTCAGGTGGACGTCGAGCCGCGCCCGCGCGGAAAGCTCGGTCTCCGCGCCGCCGAGGAAGGGCGAGCGCAGGATGTTCGAGACCTCCGCGAAGGGAAGTTCCTCCCTGGAAAATCGAATGACGCGCAGGGCCAGTGCAACGACCGGGTACTGGACCAAGGGCGCGCCAATCGAGACGTTGAACGGCATCGCCTCCTTCTTCGCCCCCGGGAGGTTGTAGCCCGGGCGCATCACGCGCGAGAAGACCCGCACCACCTCTTTCCTGCGCTGCTGCAGGTCGGGCACCACGACGCCGATGCGAGGGGCGCAATTCGGTGCCTGACCCCGATCTTCGAGGCGGGCGCGGGCCCAGGCGGCGGCCTTCTCCAGTTCTTCCGTCGAAGAAGGAAAGGAAGTTCTTTTCAGCACGCCCTTTCCTGGCCCGGGCTTGCATTCGACGATTTCCACACCGCTCGACTCCAGGGCGGAGAGGAAGTCGCGCGTCTGCGGCGGCAGGAGGTCGAAGGCGTAGGCGACGAGGAGCTTCGGCAGCTTCAGGTGCGGGAGGAGTCCCGAGACCAGGTCCGGCAGGCGCGCCCCGTCCACGTCGCCGGCCGTCCTGCGCGTGTACGAGGCGGCCCATTCCTGGAAGGCCTGCGTGTCCTCGCTGCCCGCGGTGAGGCCGATGCGCCAGGCGTGCAGCAGGCGCCAGGCGTCGCGGCACTGCGCCGCCGTCTCCGCGAGCGAGAGCAGCTCGCGCGGCGCGGCGCGGATCGCCTCGGCCCACAGGTGCTCCTCCTGCGCGGGCGTGAGGAGCATTGGCAGCTCGCCCGGAATGTCCGAGTAGAGGGCGTCCTCGTAGAGCCGCTCGACGAAGGCGCCGACGGGCAGGATGTCGGCCGCTTCCCAAACCCGCTTGTCCGCCTGGAAGGCGTCGAAATCGGCGACGAGCGCCTGGGCAAGCCGCGTGTTCGGCGTGACGACGGTGATGCGGGCGGCATGGCCTTCGGCCAGCCGGCGGAGCAATTCGGATTTGGAGAGCAATGCCAAATGAGAAAAATAGGGTCTGCCCCTATTTTCCTCCGCCTACAGGCTCACTGGATGAGCGAGTCGATGCGGGCCATGAGCTCGGCCACCGGCGCTTCCTTGGAGATCGCGGCGCGCCCGCCGAGCTGGCCCTGCTGCGCGCGCAGGTCCTCCTGGCTCACCAGGGCGGTGAGGAAGAGCACCGGGATGTCGCGCAGGTCGTCCTGCGCATAGAGCGCGGCGGACAGGTCGCCGCCGTCGAGGCCGGGCATCTCGATGTCGCACAGGATGAGCTGCGGGCGCTCACTGCGCGCGAGGGCAAGGACCTGCTGCGGATCGGTGGTGCCGAGGATGGTGTAGCGGGCGGAGAGCTTCGCGCGCATGAACTCGAGCACCGCCTCGTCGTCGTCCACCACCAGGATGCGCGGCTTTGCCATGGCGCGGAACTCTACGCGGCCGGGATTGAGGTGTCCACGAACTCCAGGCGCGCCGTGTCGAGGTGTTTTTTCACTGCGTCCAGCCGCGCGACGAGCGCCTGCGGCGTTCCCGCGGCGACGCTGCGCTCGAGCGCGCGGCATTCGGCGGCGGCCCACTTGAAGCCGTAGAGCGAGAAGCTGCCGGCGAGCTTGTGCGCGAGGCGCCGCGCCGCCAAGCGGTCGCCGCGCGCCAGCGCGGCCCCGATCTCGTCGAGCGCCTCGCGGCGCGAGAGGAAGAAGGCCGGCAGGGTCGGCCGCAGGTCCGCATCCACCTCGACCGGGTCCGAGGGCCCCGCGGCGGCGGCGGCCTTGTCCGCGGCAACGCTCGCCTGCGGCTCGCCGGCGAGGATCCTGCGCAGCGTCTCGCGCCCGGCGGGCTTGGTGAGGTAGTGGTCGCAGCCGGCGGCGAGCGCGCGCCGGATGGAGACTTCGTCGTCGTTGGAGGAGAAGGCGACGAGCGTGGAGGGCTTGCGGCCGATCTCCTTCTCGAGCTTGCGGATGCGCTCGGCGGCCTCGTATCCGCTCATCACCGGCATCTCCAGGTCGAGGAACACGAAGTCGAAGCGCTTGCGCCGCAGCGCGTCGAGCGCGGCGCGGCCGTTCACCGCCATCTCCACGCCGAGCGGCGGGCTAGGCAGGTAGCGGCGCATGACGAGCCGGTTGAACTCGTCGTCGTCCACGACCAGCACGTCGAGCGCCGGCAGCTCGGCGGCGCGCGTCGCGGCGCGCGCGCCGGCGGACGAGGTGCCCGCGGCGGCAAGCTCGGCGCCGGCCTCGGCGAGCTGCACGGTGAGCGTCGTGCCCGCCTCGGCCGAAGTCTCCATGGTGATGTTGCCTTCCTGCACCCGCGCCATGAGGAGCGCGGAGTAAGTGCCCAGCCCCATGCCCTCGGGCTTGCCGGCGGTGCTGTACTTCTCGAAGAAGGACTCGCGCACCGATTCGGGCACCGCGCCGGCGTTGTGCACGCGCACGAGCGCGCCGCGGTCCGATTCGATGGTGACGGTGACCGTGCCGCCTTCGGGCGACGCTTCCACCGCGTTCTTGAGCAGGTTGGCGAGCATCGAGTAGCAGAGCAGCTCCTCGCCTCGCGCGTGCACGGCCTCGGGCGCGCGGTCGATGACGATGGACACGCCCTTGGTGGCGGCCTGGCTCTCGAGGTCCGCCACCACCTTCTCCGTCAGGTCGGCGATGTCGATGGCCTGCGGCCGGAAGGTGTAGCGCCCCTGCTCCATGCGGAAGAGGTCGAGCGAGAGGTTGACGAGGTTCAGGATGCGGTAGCCCGCGCGCTCGACGATCGACAGCAGCTCGCGCTCGTCCTCCGAGAGCCGGCGGCCCTCGCGCAGCAGGCGCGGCACGGCGATGATCGCGTTGAGCGGCGTCTTCAGGTCGTGGCGCGACATGCGCTCGACTTCCTCGCGCAGGCGCACGCTTTGGTGCAGCGCCTCCTCCTGCCGGCGATTCTCGGTGATGTCGCTGATCGCGGCGATCCAGCGCAGCACGAAGCCCTTCTCGTCGCGCACCGCGACGCCGCTCGCCTGGATCCAGATGTAGCTGCCGTCGGCGCGCTTCAGGCGGTACTGCTCCGGTGAGTAATACTCGCCGTGCGGCCCCTCCGGGCCCTTGCCGAGGATGAAGGCCTGCCAGCGCCGCGTGACGCGCTCGCGGTCCTCGGGATGGATCAGGCCGCGGAAATAATCCGGCCAGCCGGAGGTGTCCGCGTCGGGCGCGTAGCCGAGCATCTCGCGGAAGCGCGGCGAGTAGAACGTCTCCCTGGTGCGCCCGTCCCAGTCGACGATGCCGACCTGCGCGGCGCGCACCACGAGGTCGAGGCGCCGCTGCTCGGTGAGGCGCTTCTCCTCCTCCGCCCGGCGCTCGCTGATGTCCCGGATCGACGCGATGAAGCGCTTCGCGAAGCCCCTCTCGTCGCGTACCGACAGCCCGACCGCCTCCACCCACACGTAGCCGCCGTCGGCGCGGCGCAGCCGGTACTGCGTGGTCTCGTGCTCCTCGGCGCGGTCCTTGAGGATGTGCTCGCGGAAGCGCTCCTGCACGCGCGGGCGGTCCTCGGGGTGGATCAT
>DASPMF010000231.1:0-2375 GCA_035627155.1 Burkholderiales bacterium
CCCGTTTCCCTGCGCATCGTCCTCGAAAGCGTGCTGCGCAACCTGGACGGCAAGAAGGTCACCGAGGCGCACGTGAAGGAGCTCGCGGGCTGGCAGGCGAAGGGCCCCCGGACCGCGGAGATCCCGTTCATCCTCGCGCGCATCGTGCTGCAAGACTTCACCGGCGTGCCGGTGCTGGCCGACCTGGCGGCCATGCGCAGCGTGGCGCAGAAGATGGGCAAGAACCCCAAGTCGATCGAGCCGCTCGCCCCCGTCGACCTCGTGGTCGACCATTCGGTGCAGATCGACAACTACGGCGCGCCGAACGTGCTCGACCTCAACATGAAGCTGGAATTCTCGCGCAACCGCGAGCGCTACCAGTTCATGAAGTGGGGCATGCAGGCCTTCGACACCTTCAAGGTGGTGCCCCCCGGCATCGGGATCGTGCACCAGGTGAACCTCGAATACCTGGCGCGCGGCGTGTTCCAGAAGAACGGCATGTACTACCCGGATTCGCTCGTGGGCACCGACAGCCATACGACGATGATCAACGGCATCGGCGTGGTGGGCTGGGGCGTGGGCGGCATCGAAGCGGAGGCGGGGATGCTAGGCCAGCCGGTGTACTTCCTCACGCCCGACGTGGTCGGCGTGCACCTCACCGGCAAGCTCCATCCGGCCTGCACCGCGACCGACCTCGTGCTCACCCTCACCGAGATGCTGCGCAAGGCCAAGGTGGTCGGGAAGTTCGTCGAGTTCTTCGGCGAAGGAACGGCGTCGCTGCGCGTCACCGACCGCGCGACCATCGCCAACATGGCGCCCGAGTACGGCGCGACCATGGGCTTCTTCCCGGTCGACGAGCGCACCATCGAGTACTTCAAGGGCACCGGACGCGCCGACGACAAGGTCCAGGCGCTCGCCGACTACTTCAAGGCGCAGGGCATGTTCGGCGTGCCGAAGGCCGGCGCCATCGACTACTCCCAGGTCCTCGAGCTCGACCTCTCCAGCGTCTACCCGTCGCTCGCCGGCCCGAAGCGGCCGCAGGACCGCATCGATCTCGACCGGGTGAAGAGCACCTTCAGCGCCCTCTTCACCAAGCCGGTGGCCGAGAACGGCTTCGCCAAGCGCAGCGAGGACCTCGCCAGGGCGCACCGCACCGCGGACAACATCGAGCTCCGGAACGGCGACGTGCTCATCGCCGCCATCACCTCCTGCACCAACACCTCCAACCCCGGCGTGCTGCTCGCCGCGGGATTGTTGGCGAAGAAGGCCGTGGAGCTCGGCCTGAGCGTCAAGCCGCACGTGAAGACCTCTCTCGCGCCGGGATCGCGCGTGGTCACCGAGTACCTGCAGAAGGCCGGCCTCCTCCCGTACCTCGAGAAGCTCGGCTTCTCGCTCGCCGCGTACGGGTGCACCACGTGCATCGGCAACGCCGGCCCGCTCGCGCCGGCGATCGAGGAGGCGATCGTCAAGAACGACCTCGTGTGCGCGGCCGTGCTCTCGGGCAACCGCAACTTCGAGGCGCGCATCCATCCGAACATCCGCGCCAATTTCCTCGCCTCGCCGCCGCTCGTCGTGGCCTACGCGCTCGCGGGAACGGTCCTGAAGGATTTCCGCAACGAGCCGATCGGCAGGAGCAAGGACGGCCGTGACGTCTTCATCGGCCACATCTGGCCGACGACGGAGGAGATCCAGGCCCTCATGCCGCTCGCGATGGATGCGCCGACCTTCCGCAAGCTCTACTCGGACCTCGGCAACTCGAGCGAGCTGTGGAAGAAGATCTCCGCCCCGGCCGGCCAGGTCTACAGCTGGCCCCGTTCCACCTACATCGCCGAGCCGCCGTTCTTCCGCGACTTCGCCATGACGCCCGGCGCCCCCGGCGACATCCGCGACGCCCGCATCCTCGGCATCTTCGGGGATTCGGTGACCACGGACCACATCTCCCCCGCCGGCTCGATCAAGCCCACCTCGCCGGCCGGCATCTATCTGCAGGAGCACGACGTCGCGGTGGCCGACTTCAACAGCTACGGCGCGCGCCGCGGCAACCACGAGGTGATGATGCGCGGCACCTTCGCCAACGTGCGGATCAAGAACCTCATGCTTCCCGGCACCGAAGGCGGCGTGACGCTGTTCGGAAACGACAGGCTGTCGATCTACGACGCCGCCATGCGCTACATCGAGCAGGGCACGCCGACGGTGGTGTTCGGCGGCGAGGAGTACGGCACCGGCTCGTCGCGCGACTGGGCGGCGAAGGGCACGCAGCTCCTCGGCGTGAAGGCGGTCATCGCGCGCAGCTTCGAGCGCATCCATCGCTCGAATCTCGTCGGCATGGGCGTGCTGCCCCTGCAGTTCATGGGCGACGACTCCGCGCAGGCGCTCGGGCTCAAGGGCGACGAGAC
>DASPMF010000232.1:0-3553 GCA_035627155.1 Burkholderiales bacterium
CGGCGTCGCGCGCGTGCGCCGACGCGGCGGTCCCGTCGACCACGCGCTTCGCGATGCCCTGCAGGATCGCGGCGATGCGGAACAGGTTGTACGCCATGTAGAAATCCCAGTGCGAGGGATCGACGGCGCCGCGCCCGGTTCTTTTCAGGTAGGTATCCAGGTATTGCGCTTCGGTCGGGATCCCCAGCGCCTCGAGGTCGAGGCCGCCGATGCCGCGGAATTGCCCCGGCGGGATATGCCAGCTCATGCAGTGGTAGGCGAAGTCGGCGAGCGGATCGCCGAGCGTCGAGAGCTCCCAGTCGAGCACCGCGAGGATCCGCGGCTCGGTCGGGTGGAAGATGGTGTTGTCGAGCCGGTAGTCGCCGTGCACGACCGTCGTCCCGGTCTCGGGCGGGATGTTCGCCGGCAGCCAGGCGATGAGGTTGTCCATCGCCTCGATCTTCTGCGTCTCGGACGCCTCGTACTGCTTGCTCCAGCGCGCCACCTGGCGCTCGATGTAGTTCCCGGGCTTGCCGAAGCCCTCCAGGCCCACGGCGCGATAGTCGATGGAATGCAATCTTGAAATGACCGAATTCAATTCATCCCAGATCGCGGCGCGCTCCGCATTCGTCATGCCGGGCAGCGCCTGGTCCCACAGTACGCGCCCCTCGACGCAATCCATCACATAGAAGGCGGTGCCGATGACCGAATCGTCCTCGCACAGCACGTGCGGCCGCGCCACCGGAAAGCCCGCCTTGTGGAGCGCGGAGATGACGCGGAACTCGCGATCGACGGCGTGGGCCGAGGGCAGGAGCCTGCCGGGCGGCTTGCGCCTCAGGGCGAATCGCCTGCCGTCTGCTGCGACGAGGCGGTAGGTGGGGTTGGATTGGCCGCCCTTGAACTGCTCCACCTGCGCAATGCCGAAGCCCAGGTACTTCTCGAGCGAAGCGGCGTCGATGCGATGGCGTTCCTCGACCGGCTTCGTCCCCGTGAACTGCTCGAACATGGGCGCCGAGCTTACCCTAGAATTCCGCAGCGATGCCCCGGCGCCTTCAGGTCTCCCACAGCGAGGACTCGCCCTTCGTCCGGCGCGGCCTGCGTGCGTATTTCGAGTATCGCGACCTGGGCATCGCGCGCGCGACGGGCGGCAAGGTCGTTGCGCACGTGATCCGCGCGCGGCCCGGAAAGGCGCCGCACGGCGAGTGGCACCGCCACGACTGCGAGGTGCAGTTCGTCTACGTGCTGAAGGGCTGGGTGGAGTTCGAGTACGAAGGCGTCGGACGCGTGCGCATGAAGGCCGGCACCTGCTTCTACCAGCCGCCGGGCATCCGGCACCGCGAGATTCGCCACTCGAAGGACGTGCAGCTGCTCGAAGTGGTGGCGCCGGCGAACTTCAGGACCCGGAACGCTCCGCAGGTTGTGGCGCGACCTGCAGCCAGAAAGTCACCGGCCCGTCGTTCACGAGGCTGACTTTCATGTCGGCGCCGAAGCGCCCGGCCTGGACGTTCTCCAGCATCTTCGCCGCGTGCGACAAGAATGCCGAAAAGAACTTCCGTCCTTCCTCAGGCGAGGCCCCGCTGGAGAAGCTCGGCCGCGTGCCGCTGTTCGTGTCCGCCACGAGCGTGAACTGCGGGACGGCGAGCAGCCCGCCGCCGGTGTCCTTGAGGGAGAGGTTCATCTTGCCCGCGGCGTCGGTGAAGATGCGGTAGCCGGCGACGCGCTCCGCGAGCCGCCCGGCCTGCGCTTCGCCGTCGCCGCGCTCCACGCCGACGAACGCCAGGATGCCCGGCCCGATCGCGCCCACCGTCTCGCCCGCCACCTCGACGCTCGCCGAGGTGACGCGCTGCACCAGTGCGATCACTGCCGCACGATCAAGCGATGATGTCGGGAATCAGCCGCGCCCGCAGCTTGGAGATCTGGTCCTTGAGGACGAGCTTGCGCTTCTTCAGCCGCCGCAACTGGAGCTGGTCCTGCGCGGGATCGAGCGAGAGGCGGTTGATGATGTCGTCGAGGTCGTGGTGCTCGAGCTCGAGCTCGTGCAGGCGCATGCGGATCGAGAGCTTTTCCTCGTCCAGGGGTGGAAAATCCGTCATTCCAGGCACGCCTCTGACAGAATCTTGCGGACCCGAGTGACCACCTGTCGTGAAGAACTTCATTGCCGTCGCATGCCGTTGAACTGATCCTACTCCCGTTCCCTTGCCGATTGAAAGCCCCCCGAGCCGCCACGACGATGCGTCGCAACGACTACGACGTCTCGAATTCCATCCAGACCACGGACCCCGCGGCCGTGGCGCGCGAAGTCGTGCGCCTTTTCAAGGGGCTGTATGAGGTTCCTGCGCCGGAACTCGAGCGCGCCTTCCGCGACGCCGCCGCCCTCTACCGCGGCGAGCACCCCGAGTACCACGCCTGCGACACGGAATACCACGACCTGCAGCACGTCCTCGACGTCACCCTGGCCATGGCGCGGCTCATGGACGGCTACCAGCGCAGCCGCCGCGCGGGCGAGCCGCCCCTGCCGGCGGGCGTCTTCCAGGTGGGCGTTCTGGCCGCGCTTTTCCACGACTTCGGCTACCTGCGCCGCCGCGGCGACCGCCGGCACCGCTATGGCGCCGAGTACACGCTCACGCACGTGAGCCGGGGCGCGGCGTTCCTGCGCCGCTACCTGCATGAGATCGGCCTCGGTTCCCTGGCGGGCATCGCCGCCACCCTCGTGCACTACACGGGCTATGAGCGCCCCACGGAGACGATCCGTGTCTCCGACACGCTGCTGCGGCGCGTAGGCCACATGCTCGGCACCGCGGACATCATTGCGCAGATGTCGGACCGCTGCTACCTCGAGAAATGCCGCGACCGCCTGTATCCAGAGTTCATCCTCGGCTCGCTCGCGGGGCGCCGGCTCGCGGTGCGGCGCTCCCTGCCCGCGTTCGCCTCCGGCGAGGACCTGGTGCAGCGCACGCCGGCCTTCTACGCCGGCGCGGCGCGCCGGCTGGAGCTGCAGCTCGCGCGCGCCTACGACTACGCCGGCCGCCATTTCGGCGGCGACAACCTCTACCTGCTGGAGATGCGCAAGAACATCGAGCACGCCGAGCGCATCGCTCAGCTTCCGGATCCCCGCGAAGCGCTCCGCCGGCAGCCGCCGCGCACGCTCGCCGAGGGGGCCAAGCCGTTCCCGCGCGACCTCGTCTCGATCGGCTAGGACGCGCCCGAGACGGTGCGGATGACGCGCGCGAGGACGTTCTTCGAGTAGGGCTTCGCGATGTAGCCGGTCGCGACGGCCTTGGTGACGACCTACATGGCTAGCGGCGCTCGAGGGCGAGGCGCAGCACTTCGACGCGCTTGCGGTTGACGCCGAAGTCGCGCCGCCCGAGACGCGATGCCGAGCGCACGTGGAAGACGCCGGCCGGCTCGTCGAAGTAGAGCTCCAGGTCGTCGACGTAGCCGAGCAGCCGGCTGCGGCATTCCGCGTGGAGGTAGGCCGGCGCTTCGCGCACGATGCTCGCCCGCTCCATCGCCTCGACCGCGCGGCGCGCAGCCTGCATCGCTTCGCCGGCAGGGCCGCGGAAGGCGATCGGCG
>DASPMF010000233.1:0-19368 GCA_035627155.1 Burkholderiales bacterium
CACGCTTGCCGGCGTAGTCGGCCACCTTGCGCGGCGCGTGACGAAGGACGCCAAGCGGGTCGAAATCGCCCGCAAGGAACAAACCAAGCCGGACATCACGCAGCACGCCCTCCTCGCCGACAACGCGGCGCACAAGGGCCGTATGCTCGATTCGCTGCTGCGTGAGACAGAAGTTGAACAGGCGCTCGTCTTCACCGCGACGAAACGCTCGGCAGGAGAGCTCACGCAGGAGCTCGTCGGCAAGGGCTTTACCGCCGGCGCATTGCACGGCGACATGAGCCAGAAGGAACGCACGCGGACGCTGAACCAGCTGCGCGACGGCCGCATGCGCGTGCTCGTCGCGACCGACGTCGCCGCGCGCGGCATCGACGTGCCCGGCATCAACCTCGTCGTGAACTACGACGCGCCGCGCATGGCGGAAGACTACGTGCACCGCATCGGCCGCACCGGCCGCGCCGGGCGCGCGGGCATCGCCGTGACGTTCCTCGGGCACGAGGACCGCAACCTCATGCGCCAGGTCGAGCGCTTCACCGGCAACCGCATGAGCCTGATGGAGATTCCGGGGCTCGAGCCGCGCGGCCGTAGCGAGCCGCGGGGCCGCCCGGACCAGCGCGGGCGTCCCGACCATCGGGGCCGCACGGAGCACCGCCGCGGGCGCAGTTTCTGAGCTTCGATCCGGAAATCACCGAGCTGCGCGCGCGCATCGCGGCGGCGCTCACCGAACGCGAGCGCATGCAGAGCGCCGGCGGGCCGCGCTACTTTGCCGCGCATTACCGCATGGAAGCGCTGGAGCGCCAGCTCGACCGGGCGCGGGAACGCGGGGTGCAATCCAACGCGGCCGCTTCCCTCTTCATACGCAATCCAACTACAAAGGGAACCTGATGAACACCACACCAGACATCGAGAAAGCCGCTGTCACCGGGCTCGTCATCAAGGACCTCATCGTCGGCCGCGGCATCGAAGCGAAGCCCGGCGACGAGATCGTCGTGCACTACGTGGGCAAGATCCTCGACGGCCGCCAGTTCGACTCCAGCCGCGAGCGGCGCGATCCGCTGGACTTCTCGCTTGGCGCCGGCGACGTCATCAAGGGCCTCGACCAGGGCGTGGCCGGCATGCGCGTCGGCGGCCTTCGCAAGCTCACCATCCCCGCCGAGCTCGGCTACGGCGAGCACGGCTGCGGCGGCGTCATCCCGCCCCACGCGACCCTCGAGTTCGACGTGGAGCTGCTCGAAGTCCAGCAGTAGAGGGGGTGGGTAGCGTATTCGGTGCCTGACCCCGATCTACAGGCGCCGGAAGCCTTCGCAGAGGCCTTCCAGGGTCTTCAGCCACTTGTCCGGGCCGTGCGAGGCGCCGGTGGAACCTTCGAAGCCGAAGCAGTGCCCATGGCCCGAGCTCTCGCCGAACAGCCGGCGCAGGGCGGCGATGTCGGCATCGTTGTCCGGGTCCCGGCAATCTTCCAGGCACTGCGTGTAGCCTTGGACCTGCGCCCAGCGCTTCGCGATCTCCGCGGCGGTCATGGTGCGGCCGCCGCTTCCGCTCGAGCCGAGGGCGCGGGTGACTTCTTCGAAATCGAAGCGCACCGGCTGCTTCAGCCGGTCGCGCAGCGCTTCGTCCACACCGTCGCGCCGATCGCCGTCGTCGTGGTCGCGCCGACGGCGGTGACCGTCGTCCCGGTCCCGATGACCGTGCCCATGAGTAGAACCGTGGTGGCCATCGTGGGATGAACCGCCGTGGTGGCCGTAGTCGTCCTTCGAGGGCTTTCCGCCCTTGCCGACGCGCGAGCGGATGGACGCCTCGTCCCAGGTCGTACCATCGTCAAACTGGAAGCGCTCGACGCGGCTCGCCGAAGAGGCAAACCATTTCTTCAGCGTCACGCTGCCCTCGCGCCCGGCGAACTCGACGACGAGGTCGTCCTTCGAGCGCTTCAGCCGCACGCTGCCTGCGCTGAAGCCTTCGAGCTTCAGCGTATCGAGTTCTCCCGAGGCGCCCTTGTCGTCCACCACGTCGTCGCCGCCGCCACGGGCGTACACGTACGTGTCAGACCCGGCGCGGCCGGAGAGCATGTTGTCGCCTTCGTTCCCGGCCAGGACGTTGGCGAGACCGTTGCCGGTCGCATCGAGGTCCTCGCAGCCGAGGAGGTGCAGCTCCTCGACGTTGTCGGCGAGCGCATAGTCCGCGATCGAGTAGACGACGTCCTGGCCCTCGCCCGGCCGCTCGATCACCAGGTCGACCCGGCATTCGTCCGCGCAATGGTCATCGTGATGGCCATAGCCGTGGCCGTTTCCGTGCTCGTGGTGGCCCTTGCCGCGGGTGTGGCGATGTCGGTCGCGGTCGCCATCCGGGCCGCAGGTTTCGTCGACGAAGTAGATGTCGTTGCCCTCGCCGCCCGTCATCTTGTCGAAACCTTCGCGGCCGTCGATGACGTCGTCGCAGGCCGTGCCTGCGAGCACGTCGCCCTTGTCAGTGCCGACGACGAGCTCCCCGGTGTCGCCGCCTCCCGCGCCGCCGGCCACGTTCAAATTGAAGTCATCGAATGCGCTTGCGCCGACGGCGTCCGTCGCGACGATCCGGATCGCGAGGCTTTGGGCCGGCGTTTCCTCGCCGCCGCAGCCGCAATCATCCCCGCCGCCCGATCCCGGCGGCGTTCCAGCAAAGGTGCGCGTTGCGCCGTCGAAGGCGAGCCATTCGGGCAGCGCCGAGCCGTCCGCGAGCGTCGCGGCGTAGCTCAGCGTGTCGAGATGGTCGGCGTCGGCGAATGCGCCGGCCGGGACGGTGAACACGAACGGCGTGCCGGCCGCCGCTTCCCGGTCCGCTATGGGCGAGGCCACCACCGGCGCATCGTTGGCGCCGGCAATTTCAACGGTGAAGGTCGATTCCGCCTCCGCGAGCCCGTCGGTCGAACGGTAGCCGAACGTATCGAACACCACCTGGCCGGCGCGGAGGCCCTGCACCACGGCGGCAGCGTTGTCGAGCGTGTAGGCATAGCTACCGCCGGCGCCGAGCACGAGGGTCCCATAGAGGCCTGTGTACGTGCCCGGCGTCGCCAATACGAGGACCGTGCCGAAGTCCCTGTCCGTGTCGTTTGCGAGCAGGTTTCCGGCCACGGTTGCCGGGCCGTCCTCCAGCGCGCTCGCCTTGTCCGCCACTGCAACCGGGACATCATTCGCACCCGCGATGGCGATGGTGACGGTGCTCGGCGTGTGCGCGGTCCCGTCGTCCGCGGAGTACACGAACGAATCGGTAACCACCTCCCCGGCGTGGAGGCCTTGCACCGAGTCGGCTGCGTTCTCCAGCGTGTACGTATAACTGCCGTCCGCGCCGAGGGTCAGCGACCCGTAGGCTCCGGCGTAGGTGCCCGGAACGATGGCCGCGAGCGCGTCCGCGCCATCCACGTCGCTGTCGTTCTCGAGGACGTTTCCGTGCGCTTCGAGCAGGCCGTCCTCCGCCACGTTCGCGCCATCGGGCGGCGCCACCGGCGCGTCGTTCGAGCCGGTGACCACGATTCGCAGGGTGCCCGCGGCGCTGGCGATGCCGTCGGTCGCGTCATAGGTGAAAACCTCGACCGCTTCCTCGCCTGCGGCGAGACCCTGCACGGCGTTCAGCGCGTTGTTGAGTTCGTAGCGATAGGCTCCGTCCGATTCCAGGAAGAGCGTCCCATAGGCACCGGCATAGGCCCCCGGCGTGAGAGACAGGGTGTCGGACCCATCGGCGTCCGAGTCGTTCGCAAGGAGATTCCCCGTCGCGACCAGCGCCGTATCCTCGGTAACGCTTCCCAGGTCCGCCACGGTTAGCGGAGTGTCGTTCTCGCCTTCGACGGTTACAAGGACCTCGCCGAAGCCCGAGGCGAGCCCGTCGCTCAGCTCGTAGACGAACGTCTCCAGGCCGGACTCACCCTCCCCAAGTCCCTGCACCGCCGCGCTGCCATTGGCCAGGTCGTAGCGCCAGTTTCCGTCGGCCTGCAACGTGAGGCTGCCGTAGGTTCCCTGGTAAGTGCCGACCGACGCGAGCACCAAGGTGGCGCCCTGGTCCACATCCTGATCGTTCAGCAGCACGTTGCCGGACGCGGTCGCCAGGCCGTCTTCGCGGACTGTCGCCGCGTCGTCTCCAGCCGTCGGCGCGTCGTTGTTGCCAAGGAGCGTGATGGCCAGCGTCGCGCCGGCTTCAAGTGGATCCGCCCCCTCGTCGTCGATCGCGTATGCGAAGCTCTCCTGGAGCGCGTCGCCTTGGCCGAGGAACTGGATGGCGTCGTTGTTCGCTACGTAGGTGTAGCGTCCGTCGCCGAGCAGGAACAGCCTGCCGAAGGCGCCGGCTACCGCGCCCGGGTGCGCCACGCGCACCGTGCCGCCGGCATCCGAATCCGCGTCGTTGGCCAGCACGGTTCCGCTCACGACCGGCGCGAGGTCTTCGCGCACCGTCGCGGCGTCGTCGAGCGCCTCCGGCGCGTCGTTCGCGCCTTCGATCGTCACCTCCAGGATCCCCGGGACGCCTTCGTAGCCGTCATGCGCCTCGTATGCAAACGAATCCACGAGGACTTCGCCCGGCCGCAACGCCTGCACGGCCAGGAGGCCGTTGTCCAGGATGTACTCGTAGCTGCCGTCGGACTCGAGGACCAGCGTCCCGTAGGCGCCGAGGAAGGTCCCGGAATCCACCACCGCCAGCTGGTTGAAATCGAGGTCGGAGTCGTTCGCCAGCACGTTACCGGTCGCCCTGAGCGTTCCGTCCTCCGCCACCGTCGCAGCGTCCGCTTCGGCGGCCGGCGCATCGTTCGCGCCCCGGATGTCGATCACGAGCTCCGAGTACTCCGAGACCGAGCCGTCGGTCACTTCGTACTCGAACGACTCTCCCCACAACTCGTCTTCGGCGAAAAACTGGACTGCATCGTTGTCGAGCGTGTAGACGAAGCTTCCGTCCGCCGCCAGCTCGAGGATTCCCCATTCGCCGATGAACGTTCCGGGCGCCACGACCGAGAGCACGTCGCGTTCGTCGTAGTCGAAGTCGTTCTCGAGCACGTTGCCGGTCACCAGGGTTGCGACGTCCTCCTGCGCCTCGTAGGCGTCGTACTCGACGAGTGGCGCATCGTTCGCGCCCCGCACCTCGATGGTGACCGTCTGCGTCGCGGAGACACCCGCCGCATCGGCGACGGTGACTTCGTAGCTCTCATTGCGCGCCTCGCCCTCATCGAGGAAGGCGATCGCGTCGTTCTCCACCTCGAAGGACCACGCGATGCTTCCCGCCGCCGCGCCGGAAGCGTCCTCGGCGAGGAAAGCATCGAACCAGCCGAGCTCGTCTTCGCCGAGATAGGCGAAGGTGACGTCATGCCCGTCTTCTTCGTCCGCGTCCCCGAACGCGAGCTCGCCCTCGACGAAGTGGTCGTCGATGGTCGATTCGTACGCCGCGACGACCGGGACGAGCTCCACTTCGTCGAGCGTCCAGACCCCCTCGTCGTTCCGCATGGAGAACTCGAGGAGGCCAGGGCCGCCGCCCTCGACGAGGAACTCGAAGGATTCGCGGCCGATGTCCTCGTCCTCGATGGCGAGCAACGTCACCCCATCCCAGCTCACGCTGAAGCTCGCCCCTTCCTCTGCCCTGTTATGCAGCTCGAAGCGCAAGACGTACAGCGCGCCCGCTTCGGTCTCGATCGCCTGTGAAAGCCGGGTGCTGGACCCCTCGGCGCCGAACACCGCTTCCTCGTCGTCCACGCCGGCGAAGCTGCGGTTTCCGGAGAGCGTCCAGCCTTCGAATCCGTCGTCGAAGCCGCCGTTCTCCACCAGGGAGTCGCCGTCGGCCTCGTAATCCTCGATGAAGGTCGCGTCCTCTACCATCGACGCGGTAGCCGGACCGGCCTGGAAGAGCGGGGCGTCGTTGCGGCCTTCGATCTCCAGCGTGAGCGTCGCTTCGGCGAAGGCTTGCGCCTCATCCTCGACCTCGTAGGCGAACGCGTCCTCGACGCTCTGGCCCTCGGCGAGCCATTGGACCGCAGCGTCGTCCAGCGTGTAGGCATAGCTGCCGTCCGATTCGATCACCAGCGTGCCGTATAGGGCGGCATAGCTTCCCGGCCGGCTGACCGAGAGCGAGCTCGCCAGGTTGCCCGAGTCGTTCGCGAGCACATTGCCGGTCGCGGGCGCCGCATCGTCCTCCGCGATGGAACCGTAGTCGTCGCCGGCGTCCACGAAGCGCGCATCGGCGAGCGCCGCGATTTCGGCTTCTCCGATCGCATCCGCGTCGCAGAAAACGATCTCCTGGACGCGGTCGGACGCGGAGAACCAGCCTGCCAGGACGATGCGGTCCCGGGTGCCGTCGAGGCCGATGACGACATCGTCGTCGCGGCGCGAGAACGTGAGGTCCTCGGGCCCAAGGTGGTCGGCCCAATGCACCACGTCGAACCCGCTTGCGGCGTCCGCGACGGTGTCCCGGCCGGATCCGATCTGCATCAGGAAGCGATCGTCCCCCTCGCCGCCGAAGAGCACGTCGTCCCCGGCGCCGCCGTCCAGGACGTCTGCGCCGTGCTCGCCGTACAGGACGTCATTGCCCGCGGCGCCCTCGAGCCGGTTGTCAAAGCTGTTTCCGACGAGCGAGTTATCGCCCCCGTTTCCTCGGCCGAATTGCACTTCCTCATACTCCTGCAGCCACAGCTCTTCCACGTGGTCCGCGAGGACGATCTCCGCGGCAGCCCGGACGACGTCGTGCCCCTCGCCGGCGACTTCCAGGACCGCGTCATACGTCCAGGCCCGCGTAACCGCGCCTTCGATCAACTCCCCGCAATCGCTGTAGGCCTCGATGTCCGTGGTCTCGTAGAAGGTACCTTCGACCTCGTAGAAGTCGTTCCCCGACCCGCCGGCCATGGCGTCGAGGCCGGCGCCGCCGTCGAGATAGTCGTCATTGCTGGTGTTGAGCGGGCCGTCGTCTCCACCGTAAAGCGTGTCGCTTCCTTCTCCGCCGAAGAGGAAATCGTTGCCCGAGCCGCCGTCGAGGATGTCGTCGCCTTCCCCGCCATCGAGCTCGTCGTCGTTGGTGAGGAAAACACGGCCTTCCTCCGTGTGGCCGACGTCCTCGTCGAAGCCGTCTTCGCCCTCTCCCCATTCGATGAGGACGACGTCGCCCGTCAGGCCGTCGTCGCCGCCGTAGAGCATGTCGTCGCCTTCGCCTCCGAGGAGCAAGTCGTCGCCCGAGCCGCCGTCGAGCGCGTCATTTCCGCCGTCGCCCTCGAGTACATCGCGGTTCTGCGCCAGGATCTCGGCGCTTGTCTCGACAAAGTAGACCCGATCCTCGCTCTCCTTGAGGAACGACATCTCGACGTGGTCCAGGCGGACCGCGTCCTCGCCGCCAGCGAGGGCGTCGTCGCCGTCTCCGCCGTAGATCGTATCGTCGCCCGCGCGCCCGTCGATCGAGTCGCTTCCGCCGGCGAAGTCCGCGAGGTAGTTCTCCGCGTCGCTACCGACGATCCGGTTGTCGAGCGCATTGCCGAAGATTTCCGCGTACTCGGGGAAATCTGCGTAGTCGCCCAGGGCAACCGCTTCCTCGACGTGCTCGTGGATCGAGTACGAGAAGAGCGTCTCGAGGACACGGTCGTAGCCCTCGCCTTCGAGCTCGACGACATCGTCGCCTTCATCGTCGACGACGTAAGTGTCGTCGCCGAGCCCGCCTTCCATCCAGTCGCCTTCCCATCCGCCGTCGAGGAAGTCTGCGCCTTCGCCGCCATAGAGCGCATCCCAGCTTTCGTTTCCGTAAAGATGGTCGGCGCCCTCGCCGCCCTCCAGGTCGTTGTCCCCCGAATTGCCGACGATCAGGTTATCCAGCGCGTTGCCGAATCCGTAGAGGTGATCGTCGCCGATGAGGTAGAGCGCCTCGACGTTGCCCCCCAGCTCATGATCCACGATGGAGAAGACGGTGTCGTATCCCTGTCCGGATCCTTCGGCCGTGACATCGCCCAGGTCGTCCACAAGGTAAGTGTCGTCCCCCGACCCGCCGTCCATCGCATCCGCCCCGGCGCCTCCGTCCAGGTAGTCGCTGCCCGCCAGGCCGGCCAGGCTGTTAGCCCCGTCGTTGCCGTAAATGCCGTTGTCGAGCGCGTTTCCAGAACCGTCGAGGTCCTCGTCTCCGAAGAACCCGACCAGCCAGAGATCCTCGACACCGTCGGTGAGCGCATAGCTGATCGCCGCCTCGACCGTATCGAAGCCGATGCCGGTCTCGATCACGAGGTCTCCCGCGTCGTCGACGATATAGTCGTCGTCGCCCTCGCCGCCCTCCATGTGGTCCGCGCCCTCGCCGCCATCCAGGTAGTCCGACCAGTCGGAACCGAAAAGCCGGTCGTTCCCGCCCTCTCCGAAGAGCTCGACCTCCAGGCCCAGCGTCCGGAGCTCGTTGTCGAGGCCGTTGCCGACGCCGTACTCCGCGAAGCGGTGGAAAGGCCGGACGGACACCTGCGCGTCCGGATCGTAGTCGCGCGTGTCGAGGACGAGCGTCAGGTTCTCGATGTGGTCCGGCAGCTCGAAGCTCACCTCCGAGACAACGGTATCGATGCCCTCGTCCGCCAGCTCGACCAGCTCGTCCGTGCTGTCGTCCTGGAAGCGCACGTGCTCGCCGCCGAGATACGCCACGACGAGGTCGAAATCGCCGCTCACTACATACGTGTCGTTGCCCAGCCCGCCGGCCATGACGTCCGTGCCGGCGAAGCCATACAGAAGGTCGTCCCCTGCGCCGCCGTCCAGGTAGTCGTCGCCGAAGTGGCCGTACAGGCGGTCGTTGCCGCCGGCGCCCTGAAGCTCGTCGCCATCACCCGCCTCGACCTCGACTTGCTGCGGGGCAAACCACGGGAAGCGCCCGCGGTAGATCGCCGCGTTCGCGTAGTCGTGGAGCATCTCGTCAACGGGACCGCGCGCGTCGGTGAACTGCTGCACGAAGACGCCCGCGGACGCGTAGGCATCGGACTGCCCGTTCAGGCGATACGCATAGAGCGTGTTGTCCGCGTCGTTGCCCTGGATGAAGTTGGCCTCGACGTTCCCCGTACCGTCGATCGCGTCGCCGCCGGTGAGGTAGAGGTCCTCCGTCCATGCATCGAGGGCATAGGTAATGCTCGAGGCAACCGCGTCATGCCCGCCGGAGGCGAGGAGCTCACCATAGGCGACGACGTTCGGGAACGGGTCATAGATCCGCTCCCGGGAATAGAAATCGATCGCTTCGACGACCACGTCGTCCAGGCTGTCCACGACGTAGAAGTCGTCACCCTCGCCGCCGAACAGCATGTCGCCGCCGACGCCCCCGTCCAGGAGATCGTCGCCCGAGAAACCGGCCAGCGTGTCGTCGCCCTCCTCGCCGTAGAGTTCGTTGTTCCCCAGGTTACCGTTCAGATTGTTGGCGGCCGAATTGCCGGTCGCCGAAAGGTCATCGCTCCCCTGCAACTCAAGGCGCTCCACATGGTCGGCGATCCGGAACGAGACGAACGACTCGATGACGTCGTCGCCCTCGCCAGCCAGCTCGACTACCGTATCCGCGGCATCGTGAATGACATACGTGTCGTTTCCGGTGCCGCCGATGAGAACGTCGGCGCCTGCGCCGCCGTCCACCTCATCGTCCCCCGCGCCTGCATCGACCACGTCGTCGTCCTCGAGCGCCGCGATGCGATCGAGAAGCGCGGAGCCATACAGGACGTCGGCTTGCGGCGTGCCGGTGACTTCGAAGCCCTGGTCGAGCAAGGCTTCGAGTGTGACGGTGGTGCCGTCGGCGAAGCGGAATTCGCTGATCGGCGAGCTGTTGAACGGGTCTTCGGGGACGAAGCCCTCCAGGTGGATCTCGTCGCCACCCCCAAGGTCGAGCAGAAGCGATCCGAAGCCGAGGCGGATGTCCGCGAGCGTGATGCCGGATCCGAAGGCGAGCGCGTTCTCCTGGCTGTCGACGATCGAGTCTCGGCCGTGCCCGCGGCGGTAGAAATAGACGTCGAACCCGTCGCCGCCGGCGAGGGTGTCGGTGCCCGTCCCTCCTTCCAGGTAGTCGCCGCCCTCGCCGCCATCCAGCACATCGCTGCCGGAATCGCCGAACAACCGGTCGACGCCTTCGCCGCCCGCCAGGACGTCTTCCCCCAGGCCGCCTTGCAGTTCGTCCGCGCCCGCTTCGCCGCTCAGCGCGTCGGCGCCCGCCTCGCCCCATAGCAGGTCGGCGCCCTCGCCGCCTGAAACCTGGTCGTTGCCGTCCCCACCGGCGAGCCGGTCGTCACCCGCGTCGCCGGCGAGCGCGTCGTCACCCCAATCGCCGACGAGAAAGTCCGCGCCTTCGTCTCCGGACATCACGTCGTCGCCGTGGCCCCCCGAGACCACGTCGTCGCCTTCTCCGCCCGCCAGCGTGTCCTGGCCGACTCCTCCGAGGAGGATGTCCGCGCCTCCGTTACCCTCGACGAGGTCGTCGCCGTCTTCGCCCGATAGGGCGTCGTCGCCCGCACCGCCGTCGATGGAATCGTTGCCTTCTGCCCCAAGCGCAATATCGGCGCCATCGCCCCCTGCTACGGTGTCGACGCCGGCGCCGGCGAAGAAGATGTCGTTCCCCGCGTCGCCGTGGAGCGTGTCGTTGCCGGCGTTGCCGGCGAGCTGGTCGTCGCCTGCTCCGCCTGCCAGCGCGTCGTCTCCCTCCCCGCCGAAGAGCAGATCGCGATCGTCCCCGCCCGCAATGTCGTCGTTCCCGGCGCCGCCCTGGAGGTCGTCCACGCCCTGCCCGCCAGCCAGCGTGTCGTTGCCCTCGCCGCCGGCGATCAGGTCGTCGCCTGCTTCGCCATCGATGTCATCGTCTCCCCGCTCGCCGAGGATCTGGTCCTTGCCGTCGCCACCGTAGACGGTATCGTCGCCGCCGTAGGCGCGTACATAGTCGTCGCCCGCGCCTGCATCGAGGTAGTCGCTTCCCTGGAAGGCGACCGGGGTGCCGTCCGTATCACCGAAAAGCAGGTCGTGTCCGTCTCCGCCGAACAACGTGTCGGCCCCACCGCTTCCGGTGAGATCGTCGTCTCCCTCTTCTCCGTCGAGATAGTCGGCACCATGTCTCGCGAACGGCGTGTCGCTCGAATCGCCGTCCAGCTTGTCGTTCCCGGCACCGCCGAAAAGCACGTCGTCCTTGCCGTTGCCGATCAGCCGGTCATCGCCTGTCCCGCCGTCCAGGTAATCGGCCCCGTGCCACGGCTCGTCCAGGTCCGCGGCGTCGCCGACGAGCACATCGTTGCCTGCACCGCCGACGAGCTCGTCCGCCCCGCCGTCGCCGAAGAGCGAATCGTTCCCTGCGCCCCCATCCAGATAGTCGGAGCGATGGTCCTCGGCAAAGGCGTGCACCGGGGTCCCACCGGCCGTGAAGGTTCCCTGCGTCACGTCGCCGAACAGGATGTCATCCCCTTCGTCGCCGAAGATCGAGTCCTGCCCTCCGAAGCCGAAAAGGTGGTCGCTTCCCGCTCCGCCTTCGATGTAATCGGTTGCAATCCCGCCCAGCGCGTAGTCGTTGCCGTCGCCGGCATCGATGGAATTGGGACCATCGTCCAAGAGAAGGAACGGTCCGAAGATACCGGCGACGCCGATCGTGTCGCCGTCCTCGAACACGCCGAACTCCGGCGGCGTCGGCTCATCGAGCTGGCCCGGCGTGACGAACGGGTTGAGCGCCCCGCCCGCGACGATGAAGTCGTGCCCCGCCCCGCCGCTGATCGCGTCCGACCCCGCGCCGCCGTCGATGAAGTCGTTTCCATCCGCTCCGACAAGGACATCGTCGTCCCCGCCGCCCTGCAGCACGTCGTTCCCCGTCCCGCCGTCGAGGTAGTCGTTCCCTTCTGAGGCGATGAGGATGTCATCGTCCTCTTCGCCGAAGAGCCTCTGGTCCCCGCCATCGTTCGTGATGTAATCGCGCCCCGTGCCGCCATACCCCTCGGCGCCTTCGTGCGCGAGCACGATGTGGTCGTTCCCCCCGAGTCCATGCACCTTCTGGTTCGGCGCTTCGGAAGCCAGGCTCCGCGCATGGCCGGGCTCCGTGCTGCTGCCGTTGTCGCTATCAGCAGTGCCGAACTGGTCCGTCTTCTGCGCCACGACTGGCGTCGGCAAAAGAATGCCGAAATCGCCGCTGCGGTAGCCGAGAATCGTTACGCCCCCTTGCTCTCCGCCTTTGACGATCGTGAGATTCCCATCCACCCCGGCTCCACCTGTGAACGCGTAAAGCACACCGTCGGAGTCTTCGAACAGATAGGGGTTGTCTGCAAACTTCTGCGTCTTCGACCCAGCGAGCGACTTACCCAGGAACTCGATGTCACCCAGCTTGACGCCGCCCGCTTCGCGAACGTCCGTGATCGTGTCGAAGCCGTCGCCACGCCTCCACACATACGTATCCGCCCCTGATCCTCCGTCTAGGGCGTCATCGCCACTGCCACCCAGCAAGAAGTCTGCGTGATCCCCACCCTTCAGGGGATCGTCGCCAAGACCGCCTTCCAATCGGTCTTCCCCGGCCCCGCCGGATAGCGGATCGACTCCCGCGCCGCCGTACAAGTGGTCGCCAAGTGCATTGTCGCTTCCGACGATAGCTCGCCCCGCATCATCTGCAAACGCCACCATGTGTAGTTGCGCAACGCTGCGGCGCCCTGAGCGCTTAAAAGGCAACGGATGTGTGGCCGGCTGAGCTATGAAGACATCTTCCTGCCCCTCCTTGTAGAGCCGGTACTCGGTGGCGATCGATCCAACGCCTTGGAGTAAAGCCACGTCCTTTTGGGGTTGGCTATTTCGAATGAAATACGCGTGCGCCAAGCTTGCTCGATCGTCGAGCCACTGAGATGTGATTGCACCCGCTCCACTGACCGGGTCATACAGACTTAAGTCCCCTCGACTGCCATGGAGCAAGTAAAGGTCTGGCGCGAGAACTGCGAAGGTATTCAGTTCCCGCAGCGCATACCGGTAGGCTATGTCCACAACACCGAATGCTTGCAGCGTTAATGGGTCCTTCCCCGGAAGAACATCGATTCTGGGATTTGCCGCGACAACGGAATCTATGGCAGTTCGGATTTGTGCAGCACGCTTGTGCAATGCTTCGCGGTTTCCAAGCGCCAGTCGTGGAAGAGGAATCGGCTGAAGGCGGAACAGATCGGCAAGCGCGTCGACCACCCGCTCGAAAGCATTCCCCGGTACATGAGTAGCCGACTCAAGGACTGGTGTTAGTTTCTGAATGACCTCTTTAGGTGTCGCGGAAGCCAAGCTTGAATCGAGCCGCATTAGTAGTTCGTATACGACCAAGCTATCGGTCATCTGAACCGCGCTATGCCCGAGGGCGGATGCAAGACCGGTTTCTATGTATATGCCTTCGTACCCGCCTACCTGAGTAAGCACACCACTGTCTTGTGCCGCGAACTCAAAACCGGCTAATCCATAGAGGTTCAAGATTGCTGCTGAATCAAAGTCGGACGCGCCACCCAACAAACGGAAAATATTCGGCACGTTGGAGTTGCTGGGCCGGAAACCGAGCCCGTTGATAGCCAGCGCTGAACTGGCAACGGCAGGAAACAGACGGGTAAATGCCATTGCAAGGTGCCCACCAAGGCTGTGTCCCGATAGCTGAATCGACGGAATGGGCCCAATTCCGGCTCCATTCCGTAGGGACTCATCGATGAGACCCGAGGAATCTATAAACTCCACCGTCTTCACTGTGGTGCCAACCACGCCCTTATCGATGATGATCTCGGGCCTTTGACGGAGTTGCGCCTCATACACCGTCGCTGCAGGACCGGCGGCCGACAGGAGAGCGGTCTCCACCGGAAGCGTGACAAGGCGTGCGGCAGTGTATGTCTGCGATGCGGGTGTCGTAACTCGCTTCCAGTAGTTGTAGAGATCGATTAGTTGATCAAGTGAAATGCCGTCCAGAAAAATATCCGAAAGATCTGCGAGAAAGAAGTCCTTGATAGCTTGAGTCGAGCCGCGAACCGCTAGATGGTATTCACCGGTTGTCGCGCCGCTTGCATCTATGCGTTGAAATAGCGTCGCCGAGAAGCCAGCAGCTGTATCAGGGATATGGTCTTCAACCCGCCACTTTTGACCGAACTCGGTGGCTTGCGTGCGAGAGAACTCACCTTCGAAATCTTCCCGGTTCGCGACGTCTAGCGCGGTGATCAGCTCCGCCTGATCTCTATAGTTGATCCGATCGAGTAGGCTGTAGCTCGCTTCTGCGAGTTGCGCTCTTTCATATAGCGTGGTCATCGGCCGCCCCCGATATCTCGATACTGAGTCGTCAAATTGCTAAATTCCCGCAGACCTGGAGCACATGACTTGGACGAGAGCCAGAACTTCAGGTCGTGCCACTCAGTGGCGAGCGCCGGCGTTCCGTAGCCAGTTACGACGCTCACCTGTCTTGCCAACACCACATCAGTGTGTGTATCTAGGATGGTTCGGCGCGTTATTGTCAGCGGTAGTAGCGTTAATCGACTCCGCACTGTCTCTCGGGAGAAGCGAGAACTCAATTTTTCTCGCGTCACACCGGCTTGAGGGTCAGCCAGCCCTGGTAGGTAGTCCGCCCGGTGTATGGCTCTCAATGCATCGGCGTTTTCTGTGACCCACTGCTCAGGGGTCTTGAACACCCAAATCCCAGCCTCTTTTTGGCAGTAGTACTCGTGCGCCACTACTGTAGGAATGTGGTCCCAGAACAACGGTAGATATCCGGCGAAGAAGACGACGACCGCGAGAGCAACCCGGCGCTTGCGTCCAAAGCCCCTTCTGCGCGCGAAGCGATACGCCGATAGCACGAGGGCGAGAAGCGCGAATGCGTACAAAGCTATCGCGCCGTAGATCACCGCACCCACGTTCCCTCCTCAACCGCGTCGGCGTAGGTAAAGTGAATCGACGCGCGCGAAGAAGCCACAAGCTTTTCCCTCCGGGCGCACCGACTTGTATGGTCGCGAGCTATGGTAGGAGGGATCGGCATGGCTCTCCTCAGCTACGGATGCCATCTCGCAGGCGGTAATCAGTCAGCTGTTGCGCGGCTTCCTGCCCCCGCAGTATTGGTGACGACACGCGCCCCCCCCCGAAGACGAATCGGACGATTCGACAATTGCTTGTTTTGACTGCGCTGGTACTCGCTGACGAGTATGTGCGCGAACTAAATGGCGATGCAAGAGTCTCGCGCGCTTTAGCGCACGCACTTTGCCGTCTGTCCTGAGCGCTTCGGTACTAGAGAAGTGACGAGCGCTTGGACTCGACGGAGTGAACCCATACGCCTTTGCGGCGGAGGCGGGCGTCGTCTTCCAAGCGCTGGAGTGCGACTGCGTAGGTCTTTACCTTTTCACCGGTCGGAAGCCCGACGCGAGTGCCTTTGTTGCGAGCAAGGCCTTCGGTAAGAAGGATCTCGTGCAGGTATCGGTTCTCGACGGCCACTAATCCGTAGTAGCGCGTTGCCTTGCTGCGTCCCTGTGCGAATGAATAGCGCGTGTAGATGTTGAAGTACCGGTTCGCGAGCAAGCGTTGCACGTAGTCGCGCGCTTGGGCGCCGCCGCGCGTGAGCTCGTCCATCGTCACTCCGAAGTAGTCGTATTGCTGGCGCACGCGCTCAGGGAAGCTCGCTTCGGATTCGGGCGCGTCGACGAAGTACAGGCGAACGAAGAATTTTTTCGCGTTGGCGCACTGCACCAGGAAGCTGTCGCCGTCGTTGCTCTTGTCCGGGACGTAGCGGCAGGCGTCCAGGCGCTCCCACTTGGCTGGAGCGGCCTGCGTTGAAAAGGCGGCAAATGCCGTGAAAAGGAGGGAAAGCGCTAGACGGAGCATGTTGTTCTTATCGCTCCGTCCAGTGTACTTCAGCTAGCCGCGGCGCGTGCCGTCCTCCTTGCTGACGGGCGGCTCTTCGATCTCGGGTTTTTCGCCGGGCTCTTCAATGGCGGGGGCCGGGCGGCGGCGGTCGTCGCCCTCGTAGGGCTTCTGCGTCCCGCGCCGCTCCTTCGCCTTGTCGGCGGCGTATTCCTGCGTCCGGTGGAGTTCTTCCATGGCGGGCCTTCAGTCGAGGTCGGACTGGCGGGCTTCCCAGTCGCGAAGCTGCTTGTCGGCCTCGTCCTTGCCGATGCCGTACGAGTTCTGGATGCGGCCCAGGAGCTGGTCGCGCTTGCCGGCGATCTGGTCGATCTCGTCGTCGGTGAGCTTGCCCCACTGCTCCTTGACCTTGCCCTTCACCTGCTTCCAGTTGCCTTCCATGCGGTCCCAGTTCATTGCGTGCTCCTCGTGAGGGTTGATACGAGGAAACAGCAAAGCGCATGCCGACAAGACCAGGGGGGCGAGGAGGAGATCGGTGCCTGACCCCGATCTCAGTACGGGAGGCCGACGTAGTTTTCGGCGAGGGCGGTCTGGGCGGCCTTGGAGGTCATGAGGTAGTCGAGCTCGGCTTCCTGCATGCGCAGGTTGAAGGCGCCCTCGTCGGGGAACTGGTGCAGGAGGCGGGTCATCCACCAGGAGAAGCGCTCGGCCTTCCAGACGCGGGCGAGCGCGCGGGCGGAATAGGCGTCGAGCTCTTTCTCCGATTTCTCCGTGTAGTAGGCGATGAGGCCCTCGGAGAGGTAGTGGACGTCGCTCACGGCGAGGTTCAGGCCCTTGGCGCCGGTGGGCGGGACGATGTGGGCGGCGTCGCCGGCGAGGAAGAGCCGCCCGAAGCGCAGGGGCTCGGCGACGAAGCTGCGAAGCGGGGCGATGCTTTTCTCGATCGAGGGGCCGGTGACCAGCTTCACGGCGGTGCCCGGATCGAGGCGCCGCTTGAGCTCGTCCCAGAAGCGCGCGTCGGGCCAGTCGTCGACCTCCTCGGAAAGCGGGCACTGGAGGTAGTAGCGGCTCCGCGTGCGGCTGCGCATGGTGCACAGGGCGAAGCCACGCTCGTGGTGGATGTAGATGAGCTCCTCGGACACGGGCGGCGTGTCGGAGAGGATGCCTAGCCAGCCGAAGTGGTAGAGCCGCTCGAAGGTCTTCAGCGCTCCCGGCGGCACGCTCTGGCGCGACACGCCGTGGAAGCCGTCGCAGCCGGCGATGAAGTCGCATTCGACCGTGTAACTTTTCCCGTCCTTCGAGTACGTGACGGAGGGCGAAGCGCCGTCGAAGCCGGAAGGCGCCACGTCCTGCGCCTGGTAGACGATCTGCGCGCCCGCCCGCTCGCGCGCGTCCATTAGGTCCTTGGTGACCTCGGTCTGGCCGTAGATGACGACGTTGCGGCCGGCGAGGCCCTTGAGGTCGATGCGGAAGCGCCGGCCGAGCGACGAAAGCTCCAGGCCGTCGTGCACCAGGCCTTCGCGGTCGAGCCGCTCGCCCACCCCCGCGCGGCGCAGCAGGTCCACCGTACCCTGCTCGAGGAGCCCGGCTCGGATTCGGCCGAGGACGTAGTCCTGCGAGCGCTGCTCGAGGATGATGGCGTCGATGCCGGCGTTGTGCAGGAGCTGCCCGAGCAGCAGGCCCGCGGGACCGGCGCCGATGATCGCGACCTGCACTTTCATGCACGAGGCTCTGGCGTTGGGAGGGACCTCGATAGTAATGTCCTTTGCAACAAGAACATGAACCCGTTCCACCCGATCCTGGCCGCGACGCTCCTCGCCTGCGCCTGCACCGCGCACGCGGCGGACGTGCGCAAGTGCGTCGATGCGAAAGGCAAGGTCACCTATGTGGACGGCCCGTGCCCGCGCTCGACGCAGCCGGAGCGCCTGCGCTCGCCTTCGCCCGCGCCGCCGGCCGTGGCGAAGCTCGGCGCGGGCGTGCGCTTCTACGAGGTCGAGGGCATCGAGCACGAGGCGCTCCTCGCCTCGCTGAACGAGCGCGGGCCGAACGGCTTCCACGCCCATACGCAGTGGCGGGTCCTCTACGCCTACAAGACGGCGATGCGCGGCGGCCAGTGCGCCGTGACGCTGGTGGAGACGCAGGTGAAGAGCGACATGCTCATGCCGCGCTGGTCGAAGCGCCACGGCGCCTCGGCGGACCTGGTGGCGCGCTGGCAGGCTTACGAGGCGAAGCTGCTGGAGCACGAAGAAGGGCACGTGCGCCATGGCCAGGAGCTCGCCGCGGCGCTGGAGGCGGAGCTCCCCCGGCTCCCGCCGGCGCGCGACTGCCGGGCGCTGGACGCCGCGGTGCGAGTGCGCTTCGAGGAGCTGCAGAAGGTCTATACCGACAAGGACAAGGCCTACGATGCGCGCACGCAGCACGGGCGCATGCAGGGCGCCGTGTTCCACTAGAAAGATCGGGGTCAGGCACCGAACTAGCCCGGGGCCGGAGTTCGGTGCCTGACCCCGATCTCCGGTTACCAGCCGGAGCCGCCGCCCCCGCCTCCGCCGCCGCCGGAGGAACCGCCGGCGCTGCTGCCGCCGCTGCTTCCGGAGCTCGATCCGGGCGGCGTTGCCGCGGCGCTTACGGCCTCGCCGAGGCCGGCGACGGAGTCGCCGATGCCGGAGCCGACGTTCGTCGAGCCGAAGCCGCCGTCGCTCGAGTAGTAGTCGCTCGCCGCCGCGGCGACGGCCGAGGCGCCGAGCAGCGTGGCGAAGCGGTTGGCCCAGGTCTTCTCCACGTCGAGCGCCACCGCGTAGGGAAGGAGGCGCGCGAATTCCTCCGGCGTCTGCGGCGGCGCCTTCATGCGCGCGAGCTCGTCCGCCTCGGCGACGCTCATGTACTGGCGCAGGCCCTCGACGTGGTCCTGCAGGCGCCGGCCCTGCACCGAGTACGCCGGCATCCAGCGCTTGAAGAGGAGGATGGTGAGCGCCATCACGCCGCCCGCCGCGAAGACCGCCGCGTCCGCGGCGCCGAGCTGGTCCATCAGGATCGCGACGCCTACGGCGAGCGCGACCGCGGCGTAGATCGAGCCGTTGTTGGAGGAAAAGAACTTCCGGTCGAATTGCGCCGCAAGCGCGCTTTTCAGGCCGGCGAACGCCTGCTGCACCGCCGGCTGGTGCTGGCCGGCGATCTCGAGGCGGCTGCCCTCGGCCGGAAGCAGCGTGTCGACCAGCGCCTGCTCGCCCGGCAGCCACTCGGCCGGCGTGCCGGTGCGCTCGACGGCGAAGGCCTCGCCCGTCTGGCGGATCTTCAGCGCGCCGCGCTGGCCGAGGCCGAGGAGCGCGGCGGCGAAGCAGCCGCGGTCGAACTGCATGCGGTTGAGGTAGCGCGCGCCCGCGGGACCGATTCCCGGCGGCGGCTCGTAGCGCGGAAAGCGCGGCGCGGCGCGCGGATCGCGTCCCACGAGGCTCCAGCGCCACCAGAGGAAGCCGAGCACGAGGAGCGCCCCGATCGCGCCCGCGCCGGCGCCGCGGTTCGCCTCGAGGAACCAGCGCAGCCGCTGCGCGCGCGTCGGCTCGTCCACCAGCCCCTTCGGGAAGGCGACGACGATCGTCATGCCCTCGCGCGGCTGGAAGGCGCGCGTGGAGCGGAAGGCCGC
>DASPMF010000234.1:0-8234 GCA_035627155.1 Burkholderiales bacterium
GTCGGGCAGGTTGACGTCGAGCAGCAGCACGTCGGGCAGCTCCTCGTTGAGGAGCGTCCAGAGCATCTCGTTCACCGACGAGGCCACGCGCACCTGGTAGCCGGCCATGGTCACCCGCAGGTCAGCGAGCGCGCGCTGGTCGGGGTCGTCCTCGACCACCAGCACCACGGTCTCGTCCGGCTTCTTCCCCCGCGGCATCGCGTCCGCGGTGACGAACGCGCCGACGCTGGAGAGGGACTGGGCGGCGCTGGTCGCGGCCGCGAACGCGCCGACGTCGATCGGCACCGTGATGTCGGCGTCGCTGCGCTTGCCGCGCTCGAGGTACCCCAGCTCGATCAGCTCGTCGATCCAGTCGGCGACGAGTTGCTTGGGGTAGGTCTCGCGCAGCGCGTCGAAGGCCTGGTCGTCCCCCTGCACGTCGACCCGCCACAGCATCAGGCGGTATTGCTCCGGCACCGCGGTGTCGCCCGATTCCCACGCGGCGCGGCCGGCCTTGGTAACGACGTACATGGCTAGCTGCGTTCCAGGGCGCGGCGCAGCGCTTCCACGCGCTTGCGGTTCACGCCGAAGTCGCGCCGCCCGAGGCGCGAGGCCGAACGCACGTGGAAGACGCCGGCCGGCTCGTCGAAGTAGAGCTCCAGGTCGTCGACGTAGCCGAGCAGCCGGCTGCGGCATTCCGCGTAGAGGTAGGCCGGCGCTTCGCGCACGATGCTCGCCCGCTCCATCGCCTCGACCGCGCGGCGCGCAGCCTGCATCGCTTCGCCGGCAGGGCCGCGGAAGGCGATCGGCGCGACGTAGTGCACCGCATCCGAGGGATCGGCCTGCGAGGAAACGCAGTTGGGCGTGCGCTTGGGCGGGGAAAGCCGGCCTTCTCGGACACCGAGATTGGCGGGGCGCCGGCCGGAGAGCATGGTGCGCGCGATGCTACCATCGCCGCACCATCCACGGGGGCGTCCATGCTACAGATCTCGGCACAACAGCTCGCGGAGCTTCTCACCGGAATCGCCCGGGCCCAGGCGGCAGTGGTCCAGGGACTGGAAAGCGAGTTCGCGGGCGTGAAAAGCGGCCGCGTCATGCCCGCGGTGCAGAACGTCGCCCACCTGCGCGATCACCCGCAACCGACGCTCGTTGACCTTCCTGTCCGGCTCCTGCTCTCGTCGATGGGACGCGTCGGGCCGGACACCGCGGTCGTCGCGAAGGACCTGGAGCGCCTGCTCGGCGCGCCGGCCGAGAACCTCGACTTCAGCAAGCCGGCCTAGAAGTCCTTCGGCTCCTTCGGGAAGGAGGCCTTCCGCTTCTCCTTGATCGCGGCGACGCCTTCCTTCGCCTCCGGGCTGGTGAAGCCGAGCATCTCAAGCGCGAGCGAGGCATCGAACGACGGGCCGGCGAGGCGCAGCCAGTTGTTGAGCGAATACTTGGTCCAGCGGATCGCGGTCTGCGGCCCGGACGCGAGCTTGCGCGCCACCTCCAATGCCTTTGCCTGCAGGTCATTCATCTCGCATGTGAGCGCGACCAGGCCGAGGCGTTCGGCTTCCTCGCCGGAAAGCTCGTCGCTCGTCAGCAGGTAGTACTTCGCCTTGGCCATGCCGCAGAGGAGCGGCCAGATGATCGCGGCGTGGTCGCCGGCGGCGACGCCGAGGCGGGTGTGCCCGTCAATGAGGCGCGCATTCTTCGCCGCGATCGGAATGTCGGCCATCAGCGCGGCCGCGAGGCCCGCGCCCACCGCCGGGCCGTGGATCGCCGAGATGATCACCTTCGAGCAGTTGAGCATGTTGTAGACGAGGTCGCGCGCCTCGCGCCAGACCCGCGCGCGCACGTCGAAGTCCGCGGTCATGCTCTCCACCATCGCCATGTCGCCGCCGGCGGAGAAGCCCTTGCCGGCGCCGCGCAGGATGACGACGCGCACGTCCGGGTCGCGATCGATGTCGAGCCAGATCGCCGCCATCTCCGCATGCGCGCGCGCCGTCGCGGTGGCGAGCTTGCCTTCCTCGCCCATCACGATCTCGGCGATCCCCGGCTCGAGCAGCCGGAATTTCAGGTCACTGTACCGGTCGTAGTTCATGCACGCATTCTACAATCCGCGCATGACGCGCATTTCTCAAGTCACCTACGAGGATGTCGCCGCGGCGCACGAGCGCATCCGCGCGCACGTGGTGCGCACGCCGGTTCTCAGCTCCGCCGCCATCGACGCGCACACGGGCGCGCGCGTGTTCTTCAAGTGCGAAAACCTGCAGAACATGGGCGCGTTCAAGTCGCGCGGGGCGTTCAACGCCCTCTCGCAGCTCAGCGCCGAGGAGAAGCGAAGGGGCGTGCTGGCCTACTCCTCCGGCAACCACGCGCAGGCGGTGGCGCTCGCGGCGAAGACGCTGGGCCTGAAGGCGGTGATCGTCATGCCGGAGGACGCGCCGAAGGTGAAGCTCGAAGGCACGCGCAGCCACGGCGCCGAGGTCGTGCTCTACAGGAAGGGCGAGAGCCGCGAAGAGCTTTCGCGGAAGATCGCGAGGGAGCGGAACCTTGCGGTGATCCCGCCCTTCGACCATCCGCACATCGTGGCCGGCCAGGGCACTGCGGCGAAGGAGCTCTTCGAGGAGACCGGCGCGCTCGACTACCTGCTCGTGCCCTGCGGCGGGGGCGGCCTGCTTTCCGGCAGCGCGCTCGCGGCGCGCAGGCTCTCGCCGGGCTGCAAGGTGGTGGGCGTCGAGCCGGCGGCCGGCGACGACGCGAACCGCTCGTTCCGCGAGAAGAAGCTGGTGAAGATCGCGGTGCCCGACACCATCGCCGACGGCGCGAAGACCCAGGCGCTCGGCGAGGTGACGTTCCCGCTGGTGCTGGAGAACGTCGACGAGATGACGAGCGTCAGCGACGACGCGCTTTTGCGCGCGATGTTCTTCCTCTGGGAGAAGCTGCGGACCGTCGTGGAGCCGACCGGCGCGCTGGCCGCTTGCGCGCTTTTCGAGCGGCAGGTTTCCGCTTCGGGGAAGCGCGTCGGCGTGGTGCTTTCGGGCGGGAACGTGGACTTGCGCTGGGCGGCGGGAATTTTAGGATCGCGTCCTTGAAAAGCTGCACCAGGCCGAGCACCGCGGCGGCCTGGCTTTCGTACAGCGGCTCGGTCCGGACGATGAGCTGCGAGGTGTTGGCGGGATCGTAGAGCTCCGCCAGGTACTTGCCGCTTGCCTCGTCCAGGATGAACTCGACGCGAAATTGGGCCATGTGCTCTCCTCTTCGCCGTAATATCGCCCGCTTTCCAAAGTAAATCTACCTTCATGACCCTCCCAGCCAAGATGCGTGCCGTCGAGGTCTCCGCGCCCGGCGGTCCCGAAGTGCTCAAGCCGGTCGAGCGGCCGCTGCCGCAGCCGAAGGCCGGCGAGATGCTGATCAAGGTCGCCGCCGCCGGCGTCAACCGCCCCGACATCCTCCAGCGTATGGGGCTCTACGCGGTACCCCCCGACGCCTCGGACCTCCCGGGCCTCGAGGTGGCGGGCGAAGTGGTGGCGGTTGGAGCCTCGGTGAGAAACGCCAAGGTGGGCGACAAGGTGTGCGCCCTCGTCCATGGCGGCGGCTATGCGGAGTACTGCATCGCGCCGGAGGGCACGGCGCTGCCCTTCCCGAAGGGCTTCTCCGCGGTGCAGGCGGCATCGCTTCCGGAGACGTTCTTCACCGTATGGGGCAACGTCTACGACCGCGCCAAGCTCGTGGCCGGCGAGTCGCTGCTCGTGCAGGGCGGCAGCTCGGGCATCGGCGTGACGGCGATCCAGATGGCGAAGGCGACGGGCAACCGGGTCTTCGCCACCGCCGGGACGGACGAGAAGTGCGCGGCCTGCGTGCGTTTGGGCGCGGAGAAGGCCTTCAACTACAAGACGCAGGACTGGGCGGCGGAGCTCAAGTCCGCGACCGGCGGCCAGGGCGTCAACGTCATCCTCGACATGGTCGGCGGCGACTACGTGCCGAAGGAGCTGAAGGTGCTGGCCGACGAAGGCCGGCTCGTCTTCATCGCCTTCCTGCGCGGCCCGAAGACCGAGCTCGACATCAACGAGCTGATGCGCCGGCGGCTTACGCTGAGCGGCTCGACGCTGCGCCCGCGCACCGTCGAGTTCAAGAGTTATATCGCGAAGAACCTGCGCGAGAAGATCTGGCCGCACCTCGACGCCGGCCGGATCAAGCCCGAGGTCTACAGGACCTTCCCGCTCGAGCAGGCCGCGGAGGCGCACCGGCTGATGGAAACCTCGCAGCACATCGGCAAGATCGTCCTCACCGTCTCGTAGCTTCGTTCCTCAGCCAGGCGAGGAACGCCTGGACTTCCGGGCGCGCCGCGCCCTCCTTCGAGACGATCGCGAAGTACGCGCGCGCCGGGTCGGCGGTGCTGGCGAAGGGCGCGACGAGCCTGCCCGAGGACAGCAGGTCGCGCACGAGGGGGCTGCGCCCGAGCGCGACGCCGTGGCCCTCCAGCGCGGCGGGGATGATCTGGTCGTAGCCGGAGAAGAGCAGCGTGCCCGCCGGGCGCAGGTCGGCGAGCCGCTCGACCTCCAGCCACGTCTTCCAGTGGAGCCACGGATGCCGCAGCTCGGGATCGTCGTACTGCAGGAGGACGTGGTGCGCGAGGTCGGCCGGCTTTTTCAGCGGCAGCTTCTTCAGGAGGCGCGGGCTCGCCACCGGGAAGACCTTCTCGCCGAAGAGCTTCAGCGCGTTCGGGCCCGCCAGCGCAGCCGGGCCGTGGCGGATGGCGATGTCCAGACCGTCGCGGTCCAGGTCCTGGACCCGCGTCTCGGCGGTGATGCGCACGTCCACGCCCGGGTGGTCGCGCGTGAAGCCCGCGAGCCGCGGGATGAGCCAGAGGGACGCGAACGAGTTCGTCGTGGTCACCGAGATGGGCTTGCGGCGTCCGGCCCCCGCGCGCAGGCGCTCTGTCGCGGTGCGCATGGTGGTGAGCACCTGCGCGGTGACCGCGTAAAACTGCTGCCCGGCCTCCGTCAGGACCAGGGCGCGGTGGCGGCGCTGGAAGAGCGCTACCCCGAGTTGCTGCTCCAGCTCCTTCATCTGGCGGCTGACCGCGGACTGGGTGAGGAAAAGCTCCTCGCCCGCCTTGGTGAACGACAGGTGGCGCGCCGCGGCCTCGAACCCGACCAGCAGGTCCAAGGGTGGCAGGGCATGAGGATTTCTCATGCCAAACGTGCGGATTTATCGTTTGAGTGCACTGCAGCAAGGATGCATCCTGCGCATACCAAACGCAAGGAGCTTCCCATGCAAGTCGAACTCGATGCCGGCGCCGTGAGTCTCAGTCCCAACCAGACCCTTCGCCTGCGCGACGCCGTGGGCACTACGGTGTGCGCCGTAGACGGTGCGGTGTGGATCACCGAGGAAAACCAGCCCAAGGACATCGTCCTGGAGCGCGGCGCGTGCTATCGCCTGAAGAGCCACGGGCTCGCCATCGTCAACGCGCTCGGCGGCGCAGCTGCGGTCTCGTTCGCATGAAACCCGACGGCGTTTCGCTCCACGCGGCCGCGCGGCAGATGCGCTCGCTCTTCATCGGTTGCCTGGTTCGCAACGCCCTGGCGTCGCTCTTTCGCAGCGAGTCCAGACCCACGCCCTGCGAGCGTCTGGCCGCCCGCGCCTGAGCCTAGAATCGGCCCTCCTGCACTTGCCGGGATTTTCCGGCTGCAAGCGGCGGAGGGCCGATGTTCAAGGACGGACTGTTCAGCGGTAAGCGCATCCTCGTCACTGGTGGCGGGACGGGCCTGGGCAAGGAGATCGCCACCCGCTACCTGCAGCTCGGCGCCGAAGTCTGGATCGCCGGCCGCCGCGGTCCGGTCCTCGAGGACACCGCCCGGGAACTGATGAAATCCTGCGGCGGCACGGTGAAGACCCACTCGGTCGACATCCGCGACGCCGCCGCGGTGGACGCCATGGTGCAGCGGATCTGGGACGAGTCGGGGCCGCTGACGGGGCTCGTCAACAACGCCGCCGGCAACTTCATCAGCCCGACGCAGTCCTTGACAACGAATGGCTTCAACGCCATCGCCAACATCGTCTTCCACGGCACGTTCTACGTCACGCAGGCGGTGGGCAAGCGCTGGATCGCGGGCGGCCACAAGGGCTCGGTGATCTCGATCCTCGTGACCTGGGTCCACACCGGCTCTCCATATGTCGTGCCCTCGGCAATGTCGAAGGCCGGGCTGCACGTCATGACGAAGTCGCTCGCGGTCGAATGGGCCCGCTTCGGCATCCGCCTGAACGCGATCGCGCCCGGACCGTTCCCGACCGAGGGCGCGACCAAGCGCCTGCGTCCAGGGGCCGGCGGGTTCGAGGACAGCACTTACATGAACCCGATGCGCCGCGTCGGGAAGATGGAAGAGTTGCAGAACCTCGCCACGTTCCTCATGGCCGACGGCTGCGAATACCTGACCGGCGAGACGATCGGCATCGACGGCGGCGGCTACCTCGCCACCGGGTCGGGCGGCTACTTCCTGCAGCTCGACAAGATGACCGACGCCGACTGGGAAAACATGCGCGCGCAGATCAAGGCGCAGAACGACAAGGACCGGCAGGGCCGCACGGCATGACGAAACTGGCGCCGCGCCCCGCCGCGACGATCGTGCTGCTACGCCAGGGCGGCGCCGGCCCGGAAGTTCTCATGCTGCAGCGGACGCAAAGCGCCGCGTTCCTCGGCGGCGCCTATGTCTTCCCCGGCGGCGCGCTGGATGCGCGCGACAGCGACCCGGCGGTGCTCGGCCGCGTGACCGGCCTCACCGAGGCGCAGGCAAACGCCCGCCTCGGCGTTCCCTCCGGGGCCCTCGCCTACTACATCGCCGCGGTGCGCGAATGCTTCGAGGAGGCGGGCGTGCTGCTCGCCACCACGTCGCAGGGCGGCCACCTCGCCAAGGATCGCGTCGAAGGCCTGATGCGCTTCCGCGCGGCGCCGTTCAACGAGTTCCTCGCCGCGGAGGATCTCTACGTTCCGGGCGGCAGCCTCGCCTACTTCGGGCACTGGATCACCGCGCCCGGGCGCACGCGGCGCTTCGACACGCGCTTCTTCGTCGCCCTGGCGCCCGAAGGCCAGGAAGGCTCGCACGACGCGACCGAGACGGTGCACAGCATGTGGGTCCGCCCGCAAGACGCGCTCGACCGCGCCGGGCGGAAGGAGATCGAGCTCGTCCACGCCACGCAGCAGACGCTGAAGGAGCTCGCGCGCTTCATGACGTGCGAGGAGGCGTTCGCCTACGCGCGCGATCTCGCCGAGATCCCGGAGAACCGCGCCTGCCGCGCGATCGGCAGCGACGGCGAGAAGATCTTCCGCCGCAGCGACCCGCAGTATTTCGAGATCCACTGGTGCGATCCGGAGGAGACCGGCACGTCGAGCTACGAGATCGTTCCCGGGGAACCGAAGCGCCTCGACCGCCTCGTTACGCGCATCACCGCGCCGAATCCCGGCGCGATGACCGGACCCGGCACGAACACCTACCTCGTGGGCGAGCGCGACATCGCCGTCATCGATCCCGGACCGGCGATCGACTCGCACGTGCTGAAGATCCTGGAGGCGGGCCAGGGACGCATCCGCTGGATCCTCTGCACGCATACGCACCTCGATCATTCCCCCGCGGCGGCGCCGCTCAAGGCGGCCACCGGCGCGCAGGTCTACGGACGCCCCGCGCCGGAGGGCCAGGACGCGACCTTCAGGCCCGACGTCGTCCTCGAGCATGGGCAGCGCGTCGCCGGCCTGCGTGCGATCCACACGCCGGGGCACGCGTCGAACCACCTGTGCTACCTCCTCGAGGAAACGCGCATGCTCTTCACGGGCGACCACGTCATGCAGGGCTCGACCGTGGTGATCAACCCGCCCGACGGCGACATGCGCGCGTACCTGGCGTCGCTCGAGCGTCTCCTGGAGGAGGACATCGCGATCATCGCGCCCGCGCACGGCTTCCTGATCGGCCAGCCGCACAAGGAGCTTCGCCGCCTCATCGCCCACCGGCTCTCACGCGAGGCGAAGGTGCGCCGCGCACTGCAGCAGCACGGGCCGGCGCCGCTCGATGCGCTCGTGCCGTTCGTGTACGACGACGTGTCCTCGCGCATGCACCGCTGGGCGGCACGCTCGCTCACCGCGCACCTCGACAAGCTGGTGTCCGAAGGCGCCGTGCGCGAGGGGCCGGACGGCTTCGCGCTGGTAGAATCCCGCGGCAACGATCGTCCTGCATAGCCCACGGAGGCGCGATGTCCCACGACAAGACCCTTAAGCTGGT
>DASPMF010000235.1:0-2427 GCA_035627155.1 Burkholderiales bacterium
ATGGTGATGCCGGGGGACAACGTGAAGATGGTGGTGACCCTGATCACGCCGGTTGCCATGGAGCAGGGCCTTCGCTTCGCCATCCGCGAGGGCGGCAAGACCGTCGGCGCCGGCGTCGTCGCCAAGATCATCGAATAGGGATCGGCAGGGAAATGCAAAGCCAACGAATCCGCATCCGCCTCAAGGCGTTCGACTACCGCCTCATCGATCAGTCGGCGCTCGAGATCGTGGATACGGCAAAACGCACCGGCGCCGTCGTCCGCGGCCCCGTGCCCCTGCCCACGCGCAAGCAGCGCTTCGACCTTCTGCGCTCGCCGCATATCGACAAGGCCTCGCGCGACCAGCTCGAAATCCGCACGCACATGCGTCTCATGGACATCATCGATCCGACCGACAAGACGGTGGACGCCCTGATGAAGCTCGATCTGCCCGCCGGCGTGGACGTGGAAATCAAGGTGCAGTAGGGCGAGTTTCCGGTTTCGCAGTACGACGTACTAGGTGAAGGGCCGGCCAATTGCAGCCGGCACCCCGCGCAAGCGGGGACCAAAAAGCAGAGGAAGGTATGACGATAGGACTGGTCGGCCGCAAGGTCGGCATGACGCGCATCTTCACCGACGATGGCAGCACCCTGCCCGTCACGGTGCTCGACGTCTCCGACAACCGCATCACCCAGATCAAGACCGCCGAGAAGGACGGCTATGCCGCCGTGCAGGTCACGTTCGGCAAGCGCCGCGCGAGCCGCGTTGGCAAGCCGCTCGCGGGGCACCTGGCGAAAGCGGCCGTCGAGGCTGGGCACCGGCTCAAGGAGTTCCGCGCCAAGGCGGAGGATCTCGCGAACCTCAAGGTCGGCGGCAAGCTGGGCGTCGAAACGCTGTTCAAGGTCGGCCAGCGCGTCGATGTCCAAGGCGTGACGATCGGCAAGGGATTCGCCGGCGTCATCAAGCGCCACCATTTCGCGTCCAACCGCGCGTCGCACGGCAACTCGATCTCGCACAACAAGCCGGGATCTACGGGTCAGAACCAGAGCCCGGCGCACGTTTTCCCGGGCAAGCGCATGGCCGGGCACCTGGGCGACAAGACCCGCACGACGCTCAACCTCGAGGTCGTGCGCGTCGACGTCGAGCGACAGCTCCTGCTCGTCAAGGGCGCGGTTCCCGGCTCCAGCGGCCGAGACGTGATCGTCCGTCCCGCCATCAAGCCGCGCAAAGCGGTCGCCCCGAGCGCCAAGCCGCAGACCAAGGCCGACGCGAAGGCCGAGAAGCCCGCCAAGCCGGCGGCACCCGCGGCGAAGAAATAGGGAAGGGGCTCGGAAACATGGAACTCAAGATGATCAGCGACAAAGGCGCAGCCGGCACCGTCCAGGCCAAGGACGAGGTGTTCGGACGCGACTTCAACCAGGCGCTCGTTCACCAGATCGTGGTCGCTTTCCAGGCCAACGCGCGCGTCGGATCGCGCGCGCAGAAGGACCGCGGGGCGGTCCGGCATTCGACCAAGAAGCCATGGCGCCAGAAAGGCACCGGCCGCGCGCGCGCAGGCATGACCTCCAGCCCGCTGTGGCGCGGGGGCGGCAAGATCTTCCCGAACTCGCCGGACGAGAACTTCACGCACAAGGTGAACCGCAAGATGTATCGCGCCGGCATGGCGTCGATCCTCTCGCAGCTCGCGCGCGAGGACAGGCTGCGCGTCGTGGACAGCTTCACGCTCGAGCAGCCGAAGACCAAGCTGCTGGCGCAGAAGGTGAAGTCGATGGGCTTCGACGAGCTGCTCGTCATCACCGACGAGATCGACGAGAACCTGCAGCTTTCGTCGCGCAACCTGCGCAACGTCGCGGTGATCTCTGCGAAGAACGCGAATCCCGTCGCGCTGGTCCGCTTCCCGAACGTCGTGCTCACGCGCGGCGCCGTCGCCAAGCTGGAGGAGCTCCTCAAATGAGCGCCCCGAAGAAATACAACGCCGCACAGCTGATGACCGTGGTGCTGGCGCCGGTCGTATCCGAGAAGAGCACGTTCGTCGCCGACAAGAACCGCCAGTATGTCTTTCGTGTCGCCGACCGAGCGACCAAGCCCGAGATCAAGGCCGCGGTCGAGCTCATGTTCAAGACCAAGGTGGATTCGGTCACCGTGACCAACGTCAAGGGCAAGAAGCGCCGCTTCGGCCGCATCGAGGGCCGCCGGCGCAGCTGGAAGAAGGCATACGTGCGCCTCGCCGAGGGGCAGGAAATCAACTTCGCGGCGACGGAATAAGGGAAGCAAGCCATGCCACTCGTCAAAGTCAAACCCACCTCCCCGGGCCGTCGCGCCCTGGTGAAGGTCGTCACGCCGGAGCTGCACAAGGGCGAGCCGCACTGGCCGCTGCTGTCCAGCCAGTCGAAGACGAACGGCCGCAACAACCACGGCCGCGTCACGATGCGCCACAAGGGCGGCGGCC
>DASPMF010000236.1:0-26408 GCA_035627155.1 Burkholderiales bacterium
CGACCAGGCGAGCGCCAAGGCGCGGCGCTGGTGCGAGGCGAAGGCGGCGCAGGAGGCCGGGGTGCGGCGCGGCCCCTACACGGTGGCGCAGTGCCTGGAGGACTACCTCGAGTACGTGACGACGCACCGCAAGTCGGTCAAGCACCTCGACACCTACGTCAAAGCCTACATTCTGCCGCGCCTCGGCCACGTCGACACGGCGGCGCTGACCTCGGCGATGATCCGGCAGTGGCACCGCGCGATCGCCGAGGAACCGCCGCGGCTGCGCACGCGGCCGGGCCGGCCGCAGCGCTACCGCGCCGAGGACCCCAACCCCGAGGAGGCGCGGCGCAAGCGCCGGCTGCGCGCCAACCGCCACCTGGTGACGCTGCGCGCCGCCCTGACCCGCGCGTGGCGCGAGGGGCTGATCGCCTCGAACGACGCCTGGGCGCGGGTGCAGCAGTTCGGCGGCGTCGAGCGCCAGCGCTCGCGCTTCCTCGACCACGACGCGGCCCGGCGGCTGCTGAACGCCTGCCCGCCCGACTTACGCGCCCTGGTGCAGCTGGCGCTGCTCAGCGGCGCCCGCTACGGCGAACTGTGCCGGCTGGAGGTGCGGGATTTCCAGGCGGCGAGCGGCACGCTGTTCATCCGCGACAGCAAGTCGGGCAAGCCGCGCCACGTCATCCTCAACGACGAGGGCATCGCGTTCTGCCGGCAGCTGACGCTCGGCCGCCCGCCGGGCGAGCCGCTGCTGCGGCGCGACGACGGCGGGCGCTGGGACCGCGACCTGCACCAGCGGCCGTTCAAGGCGGCGGTGGCGCGGGCCGGCCTCGATCCGGCGTTCACCTTCCATGAGCTGCGCCACACCTGGGCCAGCCTGACGATCATGGCCGGGGCGCCGCTGATGGTGGTGGCGCAGAACCTCGGCCACCGCGACACGCGGATGGTCGAACAGCACTACGGCCACTTGGCGCAGTCGTATGTCACCGAGATGGTGCGGCGGACGGCACCGTCCTTTGGGCTCGTCCCGCAGGGTAACCTTGTGCCGCTGCCCACCGGGCGTTGAGCGATTCGGCATGGCCCGCTTTCAGAGAGTACTCGGCACTAACGGTTATGCTGCCGATCCGGATGGAAAATAAGATTTGGCTGTACTGTCACACTGCCAAACGGGTCCGAGGCCCTCTCCTTCCGTCAGACATCATTCAGCCAGGATTCAGGCCGCTTTCGGCTGCGTCAGGAACGGCGTGTCTCGGGTTTGTGAATCGGCGCAAGCCCGTTTCCAGGCCAGCCTTACTCGTCCACCAGTTTGGGCCGTATCGCTGGCAATGCCGGCGCCTACCCAGCCGCTGTTGTCGGCGATGTCATAAACACCGTAGGGCACAACTTTGCCCAGCTCCGCCTTCTTGAAGTTGCGCACCTCGGTGTGGCGCGGCAGGCCCTTTGGCCGGTAGTCCGATCCCTTGTTAGCGAAGGTGCCGCGTCTTGTGCGAGGAAGTGATGAAGGTTGGCAACGCCCTGAATTGTTCAGCACGGACTACACGACGGCGAGCATATCGTGAAGGGCGACTACCGCGTCCTAAAGGGATACGCTGCTTGCGCCGGGTTGTCGGATACAGCGAATTGCGGACTTCGTACTGAGCCCAGCAGAACTTAGCGGCGCTGGTTGAGGCTGCCTGCGCCACCGCCAGGCACCGTGGGCCGATCTCGGCCACTGAGGAGGTGAAAAGGCAGGCGCCGCCGCGCCTGTTCGATTTACCCGCCCCGCAAAAGCGGTGCGGTCAGCACTGAGGCTGAACCGCCAAACTGACGCCCGGAGTAGAATCATTTATACGTGTGGCCTCACAAGGCGATTGACGGGACATCATCCCCTCCGTACAGTTTTCAATGTGATGTCGCACGTACCGCCAATATTCGTCTCACCTGACTTGCTGGGAGCAGCCCCCGGCTGGTGCCCGACGTATTTCGCGGGGCCGACTGCGACGGCCCTCCAAGCCGGCTCCACTGGCCAGTCGATCAGCGATTTGGGAGGGCGAGTCCTCGAAGGCTGGCGGGTGAGCGAGACTCCCGGCGCTCTCACCTACGACCCCAGAGCGGCGACGACGCCGATTTACCGTCAGACCAACATCGGACGCCTGCGCCTGCTGCCCGCGGAGCAGCACTGGTCTACGCCGCGGATCGCCGGGCGGTGGTGTGTGCGCTCTGACGACGTCGTACTGAACAAGCTCGCCCCCTTGCGGGCCGCGTTTGTCTCGCCGAACGCGAGACGGCACCCGGTCGATGGCAACTCGCTCATTGTTCGAGGGCTCTCGACGTCGGCCGGCGTGTGGGTCGCTCTTTGCCTCAACCAGCCCGGCTACGAGCAGCTTCTGCTCGTTAAATCGGGCGTGTTGAAGCGGGTCGGGCTCGGTGCACTGGAGTCGTTGCGGGTACCGCCTATCCCGCCGGAGATGGAAGGGCTGGCTGCGCGCGTTCGCGACGTTATCGACGAAATCACGCTGGTGGGCGAGGCGCTCTATCGGATGTACAAAGAGGCCGCTGCCGAAGCGATGACCGCGCCTGGCACCACTCACAACCTTGCCGGTGGTTCGTTTTTCCCCCGTAACGCGGTGTCGAACGAGAGCTGGTTGCCGTCTGCCACGGCGCTTCGCGCGGAACAGTCGGCGCTCGAAGAGGAGTCCGGTTGGGTCGCCCTGGGCGAGCTTGCCAGCTTCGACGATCGCATTCGTCTTAGCCACGCCCCGGATGGAGCGCGCGCTCTTCGGTTGAGCGACGTCGGCGAGAACCTTCTCGCGTCATCTGTTGACGATCCTCGTGCTCCCGAGTTGATCCCCAACCGCACGCTAGCGAAGCCGCTCATTCCGGGCGAGGTTCTCGTTTCGACCCTCGGCAACAGTTTCCGCGCGGCATACGTCGATGAGGACGTGCCGCCGAATACGCATCCCTTGGATGGCTGGGTGCGGCTCCGTTTCCGTGAGACGCCCGCCGCCTGGGCGTTGCTGCTCTCGACGGGGCCGGTGCGCTCGCAGGCCGCCCGCCTCACGGTCGGGTCCGTACAGCAGTTCGTTCCGCCCGAGGCGCTTCGGTCCTTGCGGATGCCGATGCCGTCGCGCGATGTGCGCGACCGCTGGCAGCGCGCCGTCGAACGGCACCATGCGCAACGCCGTTTGCTCGATCGCCGGTGGTCGTTGCTCATTAACGAGCTCGCCATGCTGTTCGACACCGTCCACACACCATTCATGCCATCTCCCTCGCCCACGAAGGAGGCGCTCCGGTGACGCTGCGACACGCCGAGGACCTGCTGGACGCACTGAAACGCAAGCGTCTCAACCTTGATGAACTGCACGAGCGCGCCCGGCTGTCAGGGCTCGCCTGGAGCCCCGATCAGGTCGAACTCTTTCTCCTGTGTGCGCCAAGCGTCGAGCGCGATGATTCCGGCTCGTTCCGCCTGGGCGCCGGCCGCCCCGAGGACGCGCTGGAGGCCGCCATCGTCGACGCGGTGCGCTCGTTCGCCGGCAAACCAATCCCGGCGGCCCAGGTCCGCGCCCGCCTTCCCGATGGCTTCGTGACGACAGACGAGCAGATCCTCGCCGTCGCCCGGCGCACTGCCGGGCTCGTGGTCTTCGGCCCGAACCTCATCCGCATCGCCCAGTAGGCACAGGTGAACACCCATGGCACGTCCCAAGAAGGTCTTGTCCGACACCACGACGAAGGAGGTGGCGGCCGTCGGCTCCGAGGAGAGCAGCGTCCTCGCGTCGCTCACCAACACGCTGGCGGGCGCCGGCTTCGATCAGATACATGACCTCAAGGCGAGCGAGGCGGGGATGGCGGCCGCCATGGTGTGGGGCCGCCACGAAGGCGTGGAGACCCCGCGGGTGCTGGCGCTCGTGCTGCCCGCCGGCGCCTGGAACCGCAGCAACGCCGAAGACGTGGCGGCGCTGTCGTGGACCCTGCCGCCGCCCGACACGGCGGCGGACCATTACCCGCAGTTCGCCGTGGTGAAGGACGCCGAGGGCAAGCTAGAGGCGGTTTTCGACCTGACGCCCGGTACGCCGCATCAGATCGACAGGCTACCCAGCGTCCGTGAGATCAACGACTACAAGCGCATCAAGACCGACCCGACCTACCGCTGGTCGATGCGCATGTACGACCGCCTGATGAAGGGCTTCAACGCCCTGCACGAGCGCATCTACCAGACGCACAAGGATCGGGTGAACGGCAAGAACGACATCATTGAGGAGGTCGCCAAGCTCCTCTTCCTGGAGTCGTTCCGCTTGCACCACCCCCCTCCGTTGTCCTTCGAACACGAGGGGCGGACGCTGGACCTGATGGACGTCTTCTCCGCCGCACACGTGAAGGCGCACGGCCGCGCCGCGGTCGCCGAGATCCGGTCGGCGTTCGAGCATTTCAAGCAGCACCCCGACTACATCGTCACCGACGACGCGGGCGAGGAGCATCCCATCTTCGACCGGCACAGTCATCTCCGGCTCGAGCAGCCGGGCAACTACGAGGCGGTCCTGTCGCTCATCCAGGACCTGGGGCCGGTTACGGATGACCGGGGCCGGGTCGTGAAGCCGCAGGGCACGCTTGCCGACATTGCGGCCGACGTGCTCGGCCGTGTGTTCGATGTCTTCCTGCGCGCCAACTTCGAGTCGAAGGGCGGGCTCGGCATCTATCTCACCCCGGCGCCGGTGAAGCAGGCGATGCTGGCGATGGCCTTCCACGACATCAAGGAAAGTACCGAGGACGCGGCCAAGCTCGTCGCCCACGACAAGGGGCGGCCCGCCTTCCGTTTCTGCGATCCGGCCTGCGGCAGCGGCGGCTTTCTCTCGGTCGCGCTCAACCACCTGCGGCGCACGCTCGACGAAATCGGCGGCCGGGCCACTGCCACCGAGGAGAGCCGGCGGAAGCTCTTCGCGGAGATGTGCGAGCACAGCTTCGTCGGCGCCGATTCCTCGCCCCAGATGGTGATGCTGGCGCGGGTGAACATGGCGCTTCTCGGGGCGCCGAAGGCCCGCATTTTCTACACGCAGAACTCGCTCACCAGCCCGCAGCTCCAGCCTGGCAGCTTCGACCTCATCTGCACCAATCCGCCCTTCGGCACGCCCAAGTTCAACAAGGGGCAGGATGCGGCGAAGAAGGCGCACGAGGAGGCGATGCAGGCTATCCTCGCGACTTTCCGCTCCGACCTCACGCCGCGCACTGGCCGCGGCGGCGGCTACGACTATTCGCCGACAGTCACCGGCCTCGCCATGGGCGGCTCGCCCACCGGCAAGGGCGTGTGGAAGGAGGCCTCCACCAACACCGACCCGGCGGTGCTGTTCCTCGACCGCTGCCTGCAACTCCTCAAGCCCGGCGGGCGGCTGTTGATCGTGCTGCCCGACGGTGTACTCTGCAACTCTGGCGACCACTACGTGCGCGAGTACATCATGGGAGTGAAGGACGAGGCCACGGGCGAATTCCACGGTGGCAAAGCCATCGTCAAAGGGGTCATCAGCCTGCCATCCGACGCCTTCAAGCTCTCAGGCACGGGCGCCAAGACCAGCGTGCTCTACCTCCAGAAACGCCACGCCCGCAAGGACGACCCGGAGAAGTTCCAGGACGAGCCGCAGACCGACGTGTTCATGGCCGTCGCCGAGACGCTCGGCTATGTCGTCAAGAACAACGTCGAGGACTACGGCGCGGGTGTTCCCAACGACCTCGCGGCCATTGTCGGCGCGTATGTGCGGGGTGAGTGATGGCAGTCGACTCGCTTCGCGAAACTCGGCATATCAACCGAATTAGTAAAAACGACCTGAGCGTGCTCTGGTCTGCACAGTCATATCGCCCGGATGTCACCAAAGCGGTTCGCAAAATTCGGAACATGACGTGGCGACCGCTCGCGCAGCTTTGTGTCAACGCTATAGGACCGGGTCCGCACCCAAATTTCACCTCAACGGGACATCCGTGCCTCAAAACCAAAAACGTACTTGGGGTTGTTGTTGACGCAAGCGAGGTGGATTTTACCGAGCCTTTTAACACGATTCGTTGGCCTCACTATTGTATTGAACGTGAAGACCTTGTGCTGAACGTTACCGGTGCGGGTAGCATTGGTCGCGTCGGAATGTACTTCGGAGAGGATCGCCCTCTCACAAATCAGCATCTTGCACGTCTCTCAATCACCCCCAGCGTCGATGCTGCGTTCGTCTGCGCCTTTTTAGCTAGTTGGTGGGGCGAGCGTGCGCTTGAACAGGGAATTAGCGGGAGCACCGGTCAACTGAACCTTGTTAATGATCACATTCGTCAACTTCCAGTTCCGGTGCCTGACATAGCATCGCAACGCTATATCGGCGACAAGGTCCGGCAGGCGGAACGGCTGCGTGCGCGGGCGCGGAAGCTAGAGCAAGAGTCAGCGACCTTCTTCAGAATTGCAGAATGGACGCAGCCTCGTGCAGGGCATCGGCGTGCGTACGTCGCCGCTCGGCGAGTGATGCGTGGTGAACGGCTTGACGCTCCTTTCTACGATCCGGCGCATGATGCTCTGGAAGCCGTTCTTCAGGCGCGCGGAGCTCTTCCTCTTTCCGAACTCGCCTCGCTTGTAGAGAAAAGGTGGAAGCGCGTGGGGGAAGAGTTCGCCTATTTCGAGATCGGCGAACTCGATATTGCCTCAGGTGTACTTTCTCCATCAAGGCTTCCTGTTTCAGCGGCCCCATCGCGCGCTCAGATTTGCGTCGAGCCTTGGGACGTTCTCGTCTCAACTGTCAGACCCAATCGCAAGAACGTTGGATTGGTGCCGGCGTCCATTGAACGGCTGGCGCTGGTCGCGTCGACGGGCTTTGCGGCGCTTCGGTTCAGCACTCTGGAACAGGCCGTCTTCTATCATGCATTTCTGCGTTCGGATGCCGCGACCCAACAGCTCATGCGCTGGAACTCTGGAGCAACCTATCCCGCAATCGAAAACGATGTTCCGCTCCGAGTGCTTGCACCGAGCTTCGATGATGACGTGGTTCAGCAGAAAGGCGCGCGCTGGCTACAGAAGTTCCGAGCACTTGACGCGTCGGAGCGTCTGACGACTGCCTCCAAGCTCCTCGTCGAACATCTCATCGACGGTCGCCTCACCGAGGCCGACCTCGTCGCCGCACAAAAGGGGCTGGAGGCCGGCAATCGCGATGCCGACCGGGCCATCCTGCAAACGCTCCGACAGGGTGAAGGCGCCGATGCTGCGCCGCTCATCCCCGACATCGACACTCTCTACGCGCTCCTCGACGAGCCGGACGAGGGGAGCCATACATGATCCTCGCGGCCCTCCAGGGGCGCGCGCTCGCGCGCACGGTGGACGCGGTGCGGAGCCTGCTCGTGCATGGCGAGGCGCCGGCCTCCGCCCTCGACGACCTGGAGGGGCTGGGCTCTTGCGGCCTGTGGACCGAAAGGGGAGCGGGGCTGGTGGCGACCCCGCTCGCCGTGGCGCTCGGCGATCGCTTGCCCAGTGCGGCGGAGGCGGTGCCGGCAGTGTTCGCGCTGCTGCCCGAGGTGCGCGCGGCGTGGCTGCGCGTGCTCCGCGCCCGCTTCGCCGAGATGGGAGAGCGCGGCGACGTCGCGGCGGTGGCCGATGCCGTGACCGGCGCCGGTGCACTCGCCGGCGAACTTGTGAAGGTGGAGGCTCCGTCACTGTCGCCCACGGGTTTCGGCGAGCTGGAACGCGCCGTGCTACCCGCCGCCGCCCATGAGGCCCCGGCGTTTCCGGTGCTGCTGCGCGTGCTGGCTGCGACTGCCGGAATGGCGGATGGTACGCCGGCGCCGCAGCCGCTGCCCGATATCATCTTCGACAACCCCTCGACAGCATGGCGGCCCGGACGCCTCCTGCGCCTGCCGGAGGCGACCGACGCGGAACCCGCGACGGCGGTGCTGAGCGGTGCGCTCGACGGCCGCGGCGGTGACGGCGAGGTCATGCGCTGGACGCTTCATCACCCCTGGGCCTTCCTGCTCGCCCAGTTGGTCTTCACCAAGGAAGCGTGGGAGGCGGAGCGGAAGTCCGGCGGCATCGCCTTCGAGCTGGCGCTGGCGCACCTCCCGCAGCTTCAGAGTCCGCCGTGCGTCGAGGTGGTCGTTACGCGGCCGAATGGCGAAGAGGTTCGTTGCGGGACCCTCGGGGAGCTGGTGCAGCGCACGCTGGGACAGCTCGGCGTCACGCCCCTTGGCCACCGCGTCACGGCGGGCGTGCTCGACGGCCGGCTTGGCCTCGCCGTCGACGCCGTGCAACGACGCAGCGTTTGGCGTTTCGAGCATGGCTCCGGTGGCCGGCGCCCCTCCTATGCCATACACCCCGCCTTCTCCGACGCCTGCTACCGTGCGCTTGGCAGCCGGGCCTTCTATCGGCTCGGCTCGCCGGTGACCATTGCCGTGCGCCGGGCCGCCGAGATCTGGGCCGCCGAACGGATCGCCCGTGCCGGCGGCGGAGCGGGAAGCGAGGTGGCGACGTGACGGCGCCCTTCGCGCATCCGCTCCACCTCGAGCGTCCCGCCTTCTGGACTGAGCCGGGCGATCCGGAGTCCTGGTTTCGCGCGCTCGACGCGCTCGCGGCGGCACAGAGCTCCCCACTTATCGGCGCGCCCCGCGCGGTGGCGGACCGCTGCCTTTCCGGTGTCATCTCCCGGCGCAGCGCCATTGGTCTGTTCGGCCTCTTCCGGCGTGAGGGCCGCGACCTGTTGCCGGGTGTTGGCCTCGTCGCATCCGACGCGGACGGCCATTGGGAACTCACCGGGGAAGCCCGTGCGCTGCTCGGACATTGGAAGGAAGAGCCAGCGCGCGGGCTCGAAATGCTCTCGGCCTATCTGGTGCGGGAAAGCCCGTGGCTTCGCCTGCTGCTGCTGCGGCTCCAGCGGCGCGATTGGGAACTCAGGCATTGGGTGGTGGTGCGCAGCGGGCGCGCGGGGCTGAAAGCGGGCGCCTCGCTCCTCCTGCACCGCCACGCCGAGCCGGCGGTCTGGTTCGCCGGGCTTGAGCAGCGGACGGCGGGCCGCTGGCTCGCGCGGGCGCGCAGCCAGGGGCTGGCGTACGATCCCGACGTCCTGAGGCGCAAGAAGGGCAAGGACGACCTCTCGCTGGCACCACTTGTGGCCCCCTTGCACCTGCTGGAGTCGGTGGGATGGCTCAGCCGCACCGGCGACGTGACGCTGCCGGGCCCGCTGGCGGCCGACCTCGCCGGCACGTCCACACCGGCACAGGCGCTCACCGATATCACCGCCGGGCAGGCCGACCTGCGCGGCTTCGTCGCCGCCGAGCCGGTGCTGCGCGAGCTGCTCGCGACCTACGGCGTGAGCCCCGGCGACGACACCTTCGCGCGCTGGATGGACATGCTCATCGAGCAGGCCATGAAGAGAGGCGCGCTGGAACTGCTCGACGCGGAGCCCGGCCAGGCGCGCCACGGACGGGGCCTGCACGCCGACCCATCGCGCAAGCTCGTGCGCTGGGTCGTCCATACCGAGTTCAACGACGCCTTCCACAACGCCTGGGCCGCACTGGGGACAGAACGGGAGCTGACACGATGACCAACAGGGCGAAACACCAGTGGGCCGCAACCGGCGTCTCGAGCTACCCGCTCAGCCACCCCATCGTCGGCCAGGGCCGCTTCTTCGAGTCGTTCCGCCACTTCATCCACCTCGTCGATGACGAGGCGGAGAAGTTCGCGCACGTCTTCGCCGTCGTCGCGCGCTGGGGCATCGGCAAGTCGCGTCTCGGCTACGAACTCGTGGCGCAGATCAACGACACCTCGCGCGGCTGGTGGGTGCGCGGCGGTGATGGCGCCTTGAGCAAGGCGCACCTCTTTCATGACGAGCAGGACCGGGACCAGTACCTCGGGCTCTACGTTCGCTATAGCCAAGTCGCGAACGACTACAACAATGTCGACAATTGGTTCGCCTACGGCCTTTACAAGGCGCTGCTGCCGTTGGCGCGCGGTAACTTCGACGGCTCGATCCAGGGCCAGATCGCGAAGGAGGCGGCCGACCGCCTCACCGTCGCCGGCTTCGACACGAAAAGACTGGCGGCGGCGCTCGAGGTTGCGGCCAACCACTCCGACGAGACCCTCTACGAGGATCCGGAGCTGGCGACGCGGCTCTGCCAAGCAGCCTACACCTACCTTCAGTTGCTGGGCGTCAAGTACGTGCTCGTGGTGCTGGACGAGTTGGAGACCGCCGCCGAGGCCGCGACCTTCGGGCTCGACGCGACGGATATCAAGCATCTCGACGGCCGCGCCATCAAGCTGATGGGCAAGGCGATCAAGGAAGAGGACCCGCGCCGCAAGCTCCCCTGGCTGCGCTACGTCGCCCTCTGCTCGCCGGCCATCGGCGACGAGTTGCGCGAGATTCAGTCGACGGTGCGCCGCTTTGAAATGGAGGAGCTGCAATCCAACGCCTTTTCCGACGTCAGCGATTTCGTGCAGGCGTTGGGCGAGGACGGGCGGCTTGCCGAGTCCTATCCGCAGGGGCTGGTCGAGGCCGCGTATGCGATGAGCGCCGGCAACTTCGGCTGGTTCAACGTCATCATGGCGAGCATCGACGAACGCCTGCGCGACAAGCGCTTACGGGGCGAGACGGACACGCCCACGGTGGGCGCCCTGTTCGACGAGCTGGTCCGGGTATCCGGGCGGGTGCGGCAGCACGTCCTCGATCACCACGCCATCGAGATGATGAAGATGCCGGATCGCGCGCATCTCGCGACCGCACGCGACCTGCTATACGGACAACTTCCCATCGCCCTCGACGCCTACCCGACCGAGACGCGCGCCGCCCTTCTGGGTGCCCGCAACGAATACGACGAACCCATTGCCACGCTGTTCCGCCGCGTCGCGTGGGACGGGTTAGAGGCGGCCGAGGCGCTGCGCGTGTCGAAATTCACCCGCGACCGAGGCATGTGGCGGCTCGGCGGCGTCGATCAGCTGCTCGACCTTGGCCAGCTCCTTTCCAACCTCGGCACCTACGCCATTCACGAGACGAAGGGGCAACGGCGCACCGACGGCAAGCACACGCTGGTCGTTCCGTTGCGCCAGAGCGACTTCGTTCACCTCGTGTCGCTCCTTTATCCGCACCCCGCCGCCGAAGACGCGGCGCGTGCGCTGTGGCGCCGCTTCCTCGGCCCCGAGGATCTTGAACCGGACACGGCCACACATGTTGGACCGAGCGTGGAGATGATCGCGCGGCTCGATCTGCGGCACCGCAAGCAGGGTCAGACATCGCTCATCTTTCGCGACCCGGACCAGAATGCCGCCCACGAGACGGCGCTGTCGGCGCTGCGGACACAGCCCGAGCGGCAGCGGGCGCAGCAGGTGCTGGTGGGCGCGATGCGTGTCATCGACCAGCACTGGGCCTACGACGCTGTGGCGTCGGGCATCCGCGACGAGTCTCTGACCGTCATCGGCACGGCACCGCGGAGCCGGGGAGCCTCGGGCGGCCTGGTCACGTTCGACGGACTGAAGTTGCATCCGAGGGGGCGCGTGCTCTTCGCGTGGGTGAAGAACGATGACGAGCTGGAGCGCTTGTGCAAAGCGGCGAGCGCCCAATTCGGCGAGGAGGGCCGAACGCCCGTGGTCGCCTTTACGGCGTCACGGGCCCTCGCGGACAGGATGGCCCACCCATCCGGTGCGACGTTGGCGGGCGCGAAGAGTTTTGTGCTCCTGTACCAGCTCACATCCACCGAGGAGCACATTCTCCACCAAGTCGGCGCCGCGTCGGCAGCGTGCGTCGGCTTCCGCCTTGATTACCATGGGTTTACGACAGCGTTCAACAACCGTTTGCAGAGCCTCGTGCGTCAGTTTTCGGACGAGGTGGCACGCTTCCGCCGGCAACTCGACGATCTCGGCCGCATCGCGTGGCCGTTCCGCTCGTCGGGTCGGCTCAAGGAGACGGAGCTGGAACTGCTCACGCGTGCCTGGCGCGTGCTCGCCATCGATACACCCGCCCCGGCCTCTCTCGCCGACCTTGACGAAAGATCGGGCGTGGACGTCGAGGCGTTGAAGGCGCTCCTGGCCAAGCTCGGGGTGACGCCTAAGGCCCGCGCCGCCGGCTACCTCGACAGCGAACGGGCCGGGTTGTTCTCGCGCCTCGACGATTCAGCCGAGCCGCTGTTTCCCGCGTTCCTCGTCGAGACGATCCGGCGGCTGCTGAACGGAGACTGGTCTTTTGCGCGCGCCGAGCACGAGTGGTTTTGGGGCTACACGTGGGAGGGCATCAAGCCCAAGGAAACCTATTTCGAGTGGATGTCGCTCATCCGCGAACTGGGGTTTGGAAAGCCGCGACCCGATGCGACGACCGCCGACAGCTACACCCCGACGTCGCGCTCTGAGCTGCGCGGGGCCATACAGGAGGCGGACAACTGGTTGACGACAGAGTACCCGAAGCTGGTCGGTGACATGGAGGCGGTCTTCGGAGCTGGGCGGGTCAAGGACCTGTTCGCACCGGAAGGCGTTGCGCCCGGCACCAAGACACTTACGGCTCGCAGGAAGCTCACCGAAAGCCGTGCCGACCTCGACGCGCTCGACACGTCCGAGACCCAGCCGGCAACGGCCGAAGGCTACCGCGTTGCCGCGCAGCGCCGGCGCCGCGTCCTGGATGCCGTCGACTGGGTCTACCGTCGAGAGGATTACCAGGCACTACAGCAGGATGCGAACGTCAAAACTCTCGATTTCGAGTCCGACGACGTCCCTCTGTGGCAGCGCATCCGCCGCGCCTCTCTGTTCGTTGGGTTCGTTCGTCGTGCCGAGGATCGCATCCGCGCCCGGACGGTGTCGTTGGCTGACGAAGTGCGTGGCGATGTGGCGTCGCTTCCGGGGTTCCCGATCGCCCTCTTCACGCTCTCCCTGGAAAAGATCGCGCATATTCTCGACGGTGCCCTCGCACCAACCGCGACTCCCGGAGCGACGGAAGTCGGCCAGGTGAACGAGCCCGGTACGCTCAGGCAGAACCTGCGCGACCTGAAGGTCGCTGATGCGACTGTGCAGTTGGAGAACCTGGCGCACGAAGTGGGCATCGAGCTTGGAACGTGGAAGGAGCTTTCGCTTGAGGAGTGCCAGGGCCAGGTCATCAGCACATTCCGTGACCTAAAAGGAGCCTATGAGAAACTGCGTACGGAGCTGGGTGAGGCGGCGGGGCGCATTTCGACCCTCCAGACCGTACTGAAACAGGCGCCAGCCGACTTTCAGTACCCGTCGTCGATAACCCTCGACGAGTTGCAGAAACGCCCCGCGTTTATCGAGGGAGCCTTGGATGACGTACAAACGGAGGATGTGGATCGACTGCGTTCCGAGTTCGACGGCCCGGCACGGTTGGGCAACTTCCAACCCTTAATGTCGAAGGCCCGCGACTTGCTCGAACAACCCCGCACATCCCTTGCGCGGTTGCTCGGTACCGTCATCACGGTCGAGAACGCTGTGACCGAATACCGGAAGCGCCTCGTCGAGAGCCCGGAGCTGTTTCGGTCGTTGCGAGGACTCGAAGCTCTTGCGTTTGCGCTGGGGAGGGCGGCACCTCAGCCTCTGAGCCTTACAGATATTGAAGACGCAGGTGCGCTCATCGAGGCGCAAGCGCTGATCAAAGCGCGCATCCAAGACAACAGTGCCACAGGCGAGGCGCTGCTCCGCAGAACCGGCGTGAGCTTCGACCGCTGGTGCGCCATCGTGACTGCCCTCGATAACGGGCGCGATCCCGCCCTGGAGCCGCAGGAGGCGGACGCACTGGTCCAACGGGGGCTCGTCCAGCGGACCTATCGCCTGGGAGAACGGGGATGACCGTCCCGGTTCTTCTCCACGGAGCGCTCGCCACCCATCGTCGCGGTCGCATCCTGCAGGAGGCGCTGGCGGCGACGACGGCGACGGAGCTGCCGGACGGTCACGCCGCTGTCCTCGCGTTCGCCGACGGTTTCCAGGGTGCCGACGACGGGGAGCAGGCCCGGTTGATAGAGTGGACCCGCGTGCCGGGGCACCTCCTCCTGCTGGTGCCGCCCTTCGACGTTGCGTCCAGTGAACGGCCCATCTCCTGGCGGGCGGAGCGGATGGAGTCCGCACCCCGCGGAGGCGAGGGGCTCGCCAAAGTGCTGGCACCCGAAGTGTCGTACCGGCTGACAGGCAAGCTGCAGACCCCGGCGGTGCCGGGAGCAACGTGGAGCGACCTCAGCGTCTGCATGGGCGCTTACCGGCTCCACCCCGCGGCCGGCCTCTTCGCGGTCACCTGTTTGCCGCTGTGGTCCCTCGCCGTGCTGGACGTGCCCGCAGAGCTCCGGAGCTGGCTTGGAAACCTTGTTGAGCTCGCGGGGGAGAGCCAAGCCGTCCCGACGACCGTGGCGGCCGCGCTGCAACCTGACCATTACGGGTTCCTGATCTTTCTTCTCAGCCAGCCGTTCTCGGACGAGGGGCAGGTCGTCGCAGCGCTTCACTCCTCGTCGGTGTTCCGGTTCTCCATCGAGAAGGGCCGATTACTCCTGAAGGAGTTGCGCGACCAGGACCTCGTTCTTGGCGTCACGCCGACGACCGAGGCATACGAACTGGTGATGCAGAGTCCATACGCTCCCTACGTCAGCGCGCTTCGAAGGGGCTAGCCGATGAACACAGTCAACCTTTCGCTTGTGCAGACGCTTGCGATTCAATCTCAGGTTCATCTACCCGGAACGGTCGGGCGACTGCTCAAGCAGATCCGAGACCTTGAGCGCGTCGCACCGCTGTTTGTGAAGGCGGGCCTCGTGCGATCGGTCGATCGTCCGAACCCGCTCAACACCCGGGCGTCAGGCATTGCGACGCATGCATCAACCACAAAGACCATCGGCGGCTTCCTTTATGGTGCAGCCGCAGCGCGGTGCGACCTTCTCGTCGAGCACAACGCAATCTCGACGGCTGGTCAAGACAGCGCATGCGAGATCGACGACATCAACTACGAAAACCAGTCGAAGCGCCTTGCCCTCGTGGCAATGCGACAAGCGTACGAGCTCGCCGAACGGGCTGTCTCCGAAGAGCGCGCCCGGTTCATCTTCCTCGACACGCCGCTGGTGATGGACCGAAGCATGGTTCCTCCGGCGAATGTCGCAGGGGATGAGGGGTATAAAGCGGCATACACCACAACGCTTAATGCCATCGAGACGTTCTGGTCGCGGTACCGGGAGCGGCTTTTCCCGTGGTGCGCAAGTGGGCCGGTCATCATCGGTCTTGCCTCGCAGCGGTTCGGCGCCATCGTGCAGTCGGCGCAACAGGACTTGCGGCTGCAGGAGGGACGGAGCCAGCTCCTGCCAACCGAGGAGGTCGATCGTGACCAACTTACCGCACTCGACGGTATCCGCGACGCGATCCTCGGTGTGGGTGAACGACGCTTCGTCCACGGCATCCTCGGCAGCTTCACGAGAACGGCTGCGTTCCGGATGAGCGTCCACGCGCCGCGCATGGAGCCCGGGTCAGTCGTCAACCTGGGCGTCATCGGGCTTCACTTCAGGGCCGGACAGACCACGGAGCCGCGCTTGATGCAACTCGTCGGCGATGCACCTGCTTGGACGACCAACGCTATCGACGAGATCGTCGGCTTAACGATGGCGCTCACGGCGGTAGGCGGCGCGGTGTCGGCGCCGCTGCCGGTCCAGTTGGCCGGCCGAGAGCTGAGCGCCCTCGAGCCATTCCTCGAAAACTACAGCCGAACCGTTGTCGGTGAGCTCAAGCGGCGCGAGCTCGAGAGCATCTGGCTCTCGGACTGGGACCTCGCGACGTAAGGAGACGTCATCATGGCCACACACATACTTGGTAGACTCGTTGGCAACACCGGCGACCCGACGAACCTCTCAATGGTGCTGAACTCGTCCTTCGCCGGCAGGCGCGGCGAGTTCGTACGCATCCGCCATCGCGAGCAAGAAGACGGCGCCGCAACCGACGTCCTCGCCCGAATCGTCAGCATCAGCCGCAGCAATGTCCTCTACAACTCCGGGCTCGGTCAGGCTGTGACGGAGCTGGAACTGCTGCCCGGCGCTCATGTGACGGGCGAGCAGGTTATGGGCAAGCTCGAAGCGATCGGATTCCGAGATACCGACACGGGGCAGATCAAGATGCCCCGCCGCGCGCTTGATCCTGGTGCGCCGGTGGAGCCCGTCGACTTCCAGTTTCTGAGCGCGTTCTACGAGTTCCAGGAGCACTCGAGCCTGCACATTGGCAACCTTGTGGGCTACGAGCGGGGTGCCACGGCGGTGCCCGTCTACCTTGAGGTGAATCGCCTCGTGACCGAGCACCTCGCGGTGCTTGCGATGACGGGCTCGGGCAAGTCGTACACCGTCGGACGAATCATCGAGCGCCTCGTCGCCCTTAACAACGGCACCGTCGTCGTCTTCGACCCGCACGGCGAGTACGGGCGCGCACTGTACGGCGGCCAGATGCGCTTCAACGAGCGACCCGACGAGCTCGACGACCAGCGAGACCGAGCGGTGCTCCCTGCGATCCGCGAGGTGTTCACGCGCCTGCGCGAGGCGGGGGCCGGCATCTCAATCTACAGCCCGCAGAACGCTTCGTTCCGGCAGAAGTACGCCGGCGCCAACCAGGAGCTGGCACTACAGTTCGACCACTTCGAGATGGACGACCTCAGCGAGATTTTGCCAGGGCTCACCGAGCCGCAGCAGCGTGTGCTGGATGTCGCCATTCGTTATTGGATCGCGCACGAGACGACGACGCCCCGAGACATCAACCGCCTGCGCCATTACCTCAGCGACGGCATTGATGACGTTCGGCAGTGGGATGAGCTGAGCCAAGCCGAGGCGACGGCGCTGAACGGTCGCAGCGCTGCAGTCGCCTCGATGAAACTATCGCGCGTGCTACAGGAGGCGCAGAGTTTCTATCACTCGGGCCTGCCTGGAGCGACGGACATATACGAAATGATCGGCAGGCCCACGGACCGTCGAGGCCGCTTGGTTATCGTCGATCTCCAGGGCCTCAGCGACACGGCAAAGCAGGTCATCACAGCCTTGATCTCGAGCGAGATACTGCGCGCCGCTTCGAGTAAGACCGACCGCATCCGCCCATGCTTCATCGTCTATGAGGAAGCGCACAACTTTGCACCGGCCGGTGAGCCTGCTGTGAGCCACCGTATCATCAAGAAGATTGCTGGCGAGGGCCGCAAGTTCGGCGTCGGCTTCGCGGTCGTCAGCCAGCGGCCCTCGAAGCTCGACCCGGACGTGACGTCGCAGTGCAACACGCTGATCGCCATGCGGCTCCGGAATCCCGACGACCAGCGCTTCATCGCGAAGACTTCCGATATGGTGAGCGCGGCGGACCTCGAACAGCTTCCCGGCCTCTCGACGGGCGAGGCGCTGATCTGCGGCCGATCAATCCCGGCTCCACTACTGGTTCGCGTCGGAACGAAGGCGCTGATTCACGGCGGCGAATCGCCGGAGGTGCTCAACGTCTGGGGGAGGTTTGGTGGCTAACGGGAGCGACGCCCCCAGCCGGCTCACCATCGAAGCCGCGTCGTTTCATCTGCCGATGTGGACGGAGTGGGGTGTTCATGACATCGGGCATTTGGTTCACAGCCTTGGCTGCACGTTCCTCACGGCGGCCGGCCGCGACCTTGGCTACGCGGCGGTTTCCGAGGTGCCTGCGCCGCGCGGAGGGCCGCTTGCGCATGTTGAGGAGGACGTGCGCTCGGATTCCGTCTGGTTCGATCGGACAACGAGGCGCGTGGCGCTGGTGGCCGAGTTTGAGCGCTACGCGGGGAAGCAGAAGGATTTGCGCCCTAAGGTCGAGACCCTGCTCCTCGCCCAGCAACGGTGGGCCTGCGAGGATGCAACGCTGCTGCTGGCCTACTGGAGTGTTGGGCTCGTGACGCTGCCCGATCACGACAGCCTTCGCAGCATCATGCGTGGAGGCTTCAGCGCGATGGGTGGTGTGCGCGTACCTGGAAATCCGAAGGCGCGGCTCATCTTCTACCAGTTCGTGGCTCGTGCCGGGCAGGATGGCCTGCTTCGGCTTGAGAGTATCATTCGACGAGGCGAATCATGACGACCAAGTTCTTCGTCCCAAGAGCCGACCGGCGCCTTGGTGAGCGATACGAGCTTGTCGAGTGCTTGGGCGACGGCTCTTACGGGTGGGTCTGGCGAGCCCAGCGACTCTTGGACGGCGCCATCGTCGCGGTGAAGATTCCCAAGGCTCAGGGCAAGCGAAACGAGGAGCTGGCCGAAGGCTCACCGCTCGTCGGTCAGCCCCCCCACCCATGCGTCGTCGACGTCTACTGGATGGGGCGCGTCCCGCTGGAGCGCGAGTGGTACGCGATCGAGATGGAGTACTTCCCCTCCATCACGCTGGCGCAGCTCCTGGACAAGGGCGAGGAGGGCTTTGTTGCCAGTTACGATAAGCTGCTGGGCGTCTTCGAGCAGGTCGTCGAAGGCTGCGCTCACCTGCATCGCGTGGGCATGTCGCACGGGGACATCAAGCCGCAGAACATTCTCGTTTCCGCAGAGCGAGTGAAGCTGACTGACTTCGGTTCGAGCGTGCTGCCTGAGGACATGTACGCGCGAACGCGCGAGAACGGCGGGACGATTCTCTACTCCGCGCCGGAAATCGTCGGCGCGACGCTTTCGACAAGGGACACCTCGTCCCGGTTCCTCAGCGACATTTATAGCCTCGGCGTGCTGCTCTACCACCTCGTCACCGCGCGGCTCCCGCACGACACACTGAGCCAGGTGGCCCGTCACGTGCCGTTCCCAAGAGCCCGTGAGATCAACTCTTCAGTGTCACAGCCGCTCGATGACTTCATCGACCGCTGCCTGCGGCTCGCACCGGAGGAGCGCTGGCCGAGCGTCGACGCGATGCTCGAAGCGTTCCAGGCGGTGAGACGCGCGCAGGTTCAGTTCACGTCCACCCGCGCTCTCGCGGTCGCGCGTGCGCCACACGAGGACTGGTCAACGCAGGCTGTACGCCTTGTCGAGCGCGGCGACTACCGCGACGCGGAGCTAGTGGCACGCGCCGAGTTCGAGTCGTCGAGCGACGCACAAGCCTTCCTTCTCATGGTCCAGGCGTCCTACCGGGAGGGGCGCTACTTCGACTGCATCCGTGACCTCGAATCCCGGCCCGACGTGGTCGACGCCCAATCGTCCACCGGCGCTGAGCTCCGGCGTCTCGCGCTTTCAGCATACCTGGAGGTGCGCCAAGTGGATCGCGCCAGGACCTTCGTTGCGAAGTGTCTGGCTGAGGCGCCCGACGCACCGGACCTACTGCTGAAGTACGCGTCAATCCTCGCGCTCGATGCGAAGTACGAGGCAGCAGCGGAGCAGCTCATAGAGTTGCACCAGCGGTTGCCGGGCAAGCCCGCGATCCTCCGGAGGCTCATCGCCGTATTCGAGCAGATGCGCGACACGGGAAAGGCGGCGGCCTTCCTGCGGGCTTACCAGAAGGCAGTGCCCGACGATCCTTGGGCCGCTTCGAAGGCCGAGCAGTTCCGCGCGCTTGGGCTCACGTGAAGCGGTGGCTAGATGTTCAGGCTGCTTTCGAAAGATAATCCCGACAAAAAGCGAGGGCTTTGATCTTCAAATCATGGCCAGCGCCAAACCAGACGCGTTCGAGGCGAGCGTCTGCGGAAGCCTCTCGTGACATCCGGTAGTCCTCGTCACGGGTGATGGCGTTATACAGTGCCCAGAGCGATCCTCGTGTTGAATATGGTGTGACTTTCTGGTCTTCCAGAATGGACTTGATGCGTGTCCAGCGCTCAGGCTCTGATTTTATTTTTTTCTGGTTTTCGGTTCGCGGGAAAAGGGCCTCGAGAATGGCGTCAATATCTTTCGTCGAAATATTCTTCAGAGACATGCTGCCAAACAGGGTTTCTGCTTCCTCAAACGCTTTATCAACAATGCGCTTTAGCTCTTCTGCCTGCGCATCTTCAAGATTCCGGGCGATGTGTCGTGTGTGTCGAACAGAGATTACGCCTGAGCTCTTCTTCATGGCGTAGTTGAGGGTGTTCTGACAGACCACCCGAATCGGTGTAAAGCGGATGGAGACGGCACCGGTCCCATCGTGGCTGTTAGACAGCAGAAGAAAGCGGTCAACAACATCATCGGGTCGGATGACAATAGCATCATTGAGCTTCGCTAATACCCACACTCTTTCGCCATTGCCGAGAGCGCCTGCCGTGTGGAATTGAGCATACTTATTGTCAATAAAAGGCTCAAAAAATTTGAATGCCTCCGTGTTTTGAAGAGGTTCATAGCTGGATCCGACCATGCCAAGGGCTACAGGTTCCTGCTCACGATCAATCGGATCTCTAAGGATAAGATTGCGGTCATAAAGCCCGCATTTGACGTTCACGAGCCGTGCGCCAGGGGCCGGTACCTTATACACCTCCCAGTCAAGTCCGGCAGCTCGGCACATTTGTTCCGCTGTAACGGTAGGAGGCACCTCCTTTCCAAGCCCATGCCACGGGACTTGACCGACGAATGCCATTCGATTGCGGTGGAGGTTGTGGGCCATTTGGAGTCCGTCCTGGTATCAGATTTTTTGCGGTGTCGGTTCCGCAGCGATGTTTCGTGGGTGCCGCAGTACTAAGGCGGTGTACTCATTCGAGCGAGTGCTGACTGATCATGGTGCGGCGTACAATCCTTTTGCATCACCAGAGGGGTTTGCCATAGAGATCCGCAAATCTCCGCAGCCACTTAAGTGGACGCACCCCGAGGCACGTTGCGTATGCTTGTTGGATCTGCCTGCTTGCGACGTTATCACCTGACGGCAGCCCTGGACTTAATTGTTACGATGATCTGCTCAGCATCATGGCTAAGCCGCACGCCCTCTTGCGTGGTAATGAGGCGCCCAGGGAACCAGTGGTCATACCAAGCTTGCTTGCGCGACCATTCTTCCGCATAGGAAGGCTGATCCAAGAGCCCCAGGTGCTCCCAATAGAAGGTCTCGCCACCCCAGGTCACCGTGAAATCGGGTAGGTAAACCGTGCCATTACCAGCGAACAGCAACCGCTCATAGAGGAAGGGCACCTGGTGCTGATGCAGCAGGTTGGCGATGATGACCTCCGACTTGGAGCGCACCATGTCACCGCTGAGCGCCTCATGCACCTTTCCAGCCTCGTACCAGCCCCGGCGATCAAGCAGGGCTGATTTGGCCACATGCAGCGTGAACAGGGAGGAGTTGATCTGCGGCGTCTGGGCGTTCTCCCGTCGGCGCGCGTCCAAAAGGCTGCCGATGTCGCGCTCGATGAGCAGGGTGCAGTGGCGGGTCGCCCGTGTCAGCGCGGTGTAGACCAGCTCGGGCGACACGCTGCGCCCTCTCGGCGCCGGAATGACAACAAAGGTGTGCGCAAACTCGCTGCCTTGCGCCTTATGCACGGACACAGCATAGGCGAGCTCCAAGTTGTCTTCCACCTTCTCGGAGAGCTCCCATTTTCCAGGATGGGGAACACTCTTTCCATAGCCCACGCGGGTGTCAGGCTTGCGCGCAAACCGCACGGCGAAGCGGCTCAGCCGCTTTCCTCGTCCGGTTTTCAGCCGCTGTAGCATGCTGTTGTCAAAGCTAAAGGGCTCAACAACACCGATCTCGCCGTTGAAGACCTCCACTTGCTGCTGCTGGCGCGAGGTGAAGCTGTACGCCCAAATCATGTTCGACTTGGGTCGGTTGCGAATCTGAATGACCTTGTCAAAGAGCGTGATGCCGCCGACCGCACCGACACGCGAGATCACGTTTTCGGCGACGCGCTTCTGGCACGCTTGGTTTAGCGCTTCGACCCCGTGCACTTCACCGCGATGCGGTGTGAGCACCTGGAACGCGGTTGGATCAGCCTTTAGCGCGGGGCCCCAGACTTGATGCGGGCGTTCCTCAGGAGTGAGTGGTGCGCCTTTCATACGGCGCTCCACAGCTCGTATTAAGGTAGGAGCCAAATCTGTTGGGTCATTCCAGTAGATGACCTCGAGATCCCGGTCTACGGTTCCGCCGGCGTGCAGGCGCTCAATAAGGGCCTCTTGATCCGGCCGGGTCGCTGCGTCATGCGCGCCATCCGCCTTGTCATGATCATCCAGAATGAAAAGCCCGGAAAGGGCAAGGATGGATTGCCCGTTGCCTTGGATCCCGTTCAACAGCTGGCGCAAGTTCCGCTGCAAGCGACCAAGCCCCTCGGCCTGCTCAGCCTCCATCCATTTGATAATGTCTGCGAAAACGCGGCCGCGCCCAATGGGGGGCAGCTGACCGGCATCGCCCACCAACACTAGGCGCTGCACGTGCTCCCACTCCACCGCCCGGAAGAGAGCGGCGGCCAATTCGAGGTCGAGCATCGACGCTTCATCCAGCACGATGGTGCCGATCTCGTCCTTTTTCCCGCCGTTGCGCTTGAAGGTGAGATTGTCGTTCAACCATCCTTTGGAAGCTAGGAAGGAATGGACGGTTACCGTTTCGACGCCCGCCAACGCCGCCTTTTCGAAGACCTCGCGAGCCCGATCGGCGGCCTTGCCAGTGGGGGCGAGGACCAAAATCGAAGCACCTTCCCCTTCAGTCCGCCGAACCGCGCGGATCAAGGCTTCGATGACGGTCGTTTTCCCGGTTCCGGCCGGACCGGTGACAACAGACAGAGGGCGCCGGAACAGTCGAGCGCAAATCTCCGCCTGCTCGGCGACAGCGTTCTCATAAGCGCGCCCGCCCTTAAGGGCGAGAGGGCTGCTGCTTTTGTAAATCCAATTCCGCCAATCGTCGTCGGTCACTGGCCGGCGGAGCGTGACATCTGGACGAGACGCCAGGTTTCGAAGCACCCTTTCGACGGTGCGCTCATCCTCAAACACCGTACGTAGATAGACCGCAAGCCCTTGGTCCGTCTGCTTCAAGGTGAGGCTTTCCGACAAAAATTCTTCATCCGCCTTGAAATACCGAGAGTGGAAGTCCGCTTGCTTCCATTCGGGCAGGCGGAGCATCCGTACGTTGATGGCTTTAACCAGAGCATCGCCGAACTGAAACGCATGCTTCGGCTCACTTTTGAGATGATCGACGCACAACGCTCGGAAGCGGCGCTCATCGTTGTAGGCCATCTTCACGAGTGGGCTGCCGAGCTCCGGCGAGGGCAGGACGCCACGGTCCAGAACGCTCCAAGGAATCCGGTCTGACGCGTCTGCCCCGACGTAGTGCTCGGACAACAAGTAGGGATTTGCCGCCACCGCCCCGAGATCCTTCGGGATCCCCACCGCGGTGCGATTTTCCGAGACGATTGCCTCCATCACATCGGCGCTCAAATCGAGCCTGGGAAGGACATTCCGAAGCAGGATTTGAGCGTCATCCTCCAGCAAGCGCCAATTGCGCAGCATGGTGCGGCGATCATCCGCGTCAATGGAGGCGGTCAATTCGTTTTCTGCGCCCGCATCCAGCGCTTCGAACGCAAGCCGGTTCGCCTGCGCATGGCCATGCCGAAGGCAAGCCGCTTTGGTGGGTTCGACCAACGGCGCAGCGCCCGCCGCATGCAGCGCGCGCAGCAAGCCGGGATACAGGCCGCGGTGCGTCCAAAGTTCAGCGATAACCCGAAGCAGCCACTCTTCGCGCCCCCCCCAATTCTCGCTGTCATCACCGATCTCCCTCAAAAAGCGGACCTTCGCGAGGAACTGCTCGAGCAGACCAATCGCCTGGTCGTCGGACAGGTGCTTGGATCCGTACTTGCATAGGGCCGGATCTTCGGGAAAAACGGCGATATCCCGCAGGCGCTCCGGATCATCCAGGTAGCGGTGATAGGGCAGACGCAATCCTTCTTCGGGATAACGCGAGGTGACGGTACGGGCCCACACGACGCCGCCCGCGTATCTCTTGGCAATGCGCTCGGAAACGTTTTCGTAGAAGAGCTCCTTGCCGATTTCATGGATCCGGGAAACGCCGATCAAGACGTAGCGCGGCGCGTCTTCTTCTGAGAGTGGGTTGGAATAGTTGGCATAATAAAATACGAGATTTTTTCCACAGTCATCTTCGATAGATTTGAAGAAGCTCAGAGTAAGCTCTCGCCGCCGGTCGTTATCTAGAAAGCCTTGCGATTTCACTTCGTCATCGTACATCGCCTCGTACGGCCAAACGCAAACCGTCGCGGGTGCCAAGGACCACTCCGTCGCCTCGGCTCCATCATAGAAGAAATCCGGTGGATTCGACCGGGCCACCGTTTCGTGCGGCCCGAACGCGTTGAAGCTGTAGCTGCAGGGCGGCACATACTGCTCGGGTGGCGCGGCCCCGAGGCACCCCGCGTACCGCTGCTCGGTGGCAAGATTCCGCTCACGGGCGATTACGTCGCCAGGGTAGGACTTCGCCCCTGTGCAGTAGGTGTTCCGCTCCGGCTGCCGACACACCGTGCCGTTCCAACCGTCGTTGTGCCATGCAAGACGTGCCGTGATATGGGTGGGCATCCGCGGCTCCTGTGAATTGGACACATACTTGCACTTGCAACTGCAGCCGTGCAAGGTGGATGAAAGCCTCGTAGCACCTTACACGCATTGTCGGACGAATGATTTGCTCTCATTTGCTGTTCTTATCTTATCACCTACCCTTGAAATTGCAGTGCACTCGCGTTTTCCAGAAAGGCGGTGGGCCAACTCAGCCGTCAGTCCCAAGGTCGGCACGTCGGCGCGCAGGCGGTTCACATAGGCTTGATCAAGGTTGCTAAGGGCACTGGCATCGGCCTGCAGCACCCGCGCCGTGCGCGCGACGGAGAGCGTTTTCCACGCCGGCATGGCCGGCCTCGGCCGATCGAATTCGTCAGCACGGGCGCGGCGTTGGATGATCGCCCAGCGCCGGACCGCCCAGCGACGCCCCTTGAAGCCTTCCAGACCCGGACGGTCTTGCGATCCAGCCCAGCAGCCGGCTGATCTGGCTGATAAAGGCGCCACCCCGGTGGAGCCCCAGCACCTTGATCTGTCCCCGGTCTGGTGGACACCTCCCTTGGATCGTAGGATCGGGCAGGAGGTGAAGGATGGGACAGAGCAAGCGGCGTCAATTCACGCCCGAGTTCAAAGCGCAGGCGGTCAAGCTGGTGGTCGACGGCGGCCACTCGATCCGCCAGATCGCCGCCGATCTCGGTGTGTGCGAGAGCCTGCTGCGGCGCTGGCGCCGCGAAGGGGAGGAAGTTGCGTCGCCGGCGCCGACAAGGACGGTTCGCCGCCGGGCTGCGCAAGGATTTGGCGGCGATTCAAGCCGCCTTGGAGCTGCCGTGGTCCACCAGCCCGGTGGAAGGCCAAATCAACCGGTTGAAGATGATCAAACGCACCATGTACGGCCGGGCCGGTTTCCAACTCCTGCGGCACCGCGTTCTTCACGCCACGTGAGGCCGGCCGTCATCACGCAAAGTGCGGGAGATCCAAATTTCATTCGGCCTTTACACCGGCCGGCTGTGGGTGTACGTGCGTGATGATCGGCCCTTCGGTGGACAAGCCCCGCCGGCGGCTCTGTTCCATTACTCGCGGGACCGCGCCGGCGAGCATCCCAAGGCTCATCTGGCCGGCTGGACGGGCGTGCTCCAGGCCGACGCCTATGCCGGGTACAACCGTCTGTACGAGGCGATGGTGCGTTCATTGTGCCCCTCTTCTTCAAGTATCTGGAAACATTGAAAGTTGGTCCTTGGAGGCGAGGCGGCACGGCTCTCCTTTCCGTCGGACGGCGGCAAGGACCCGCTGATCCCGAAGGTCGGAGGCGCGGATCTGGTAGGGAGCGCCGGGTACAACCTGCTCGGCGACGATCAGACCGGCATCGATGAGCCGCAAAAGCCGGTGGCGCGAGATGCCGAGCGCCGCCGCGGCTTCGTACTGGGTCAGCCATTCACCATCCTTCTCGGCCGACCGATAGGCACGGATGCCATGGACCCGGCGTAGCGAGCTGACACGGTGCCCGGTCCAGGATTTTCCCTGCCCGGTGCGCATGCCCATCCGGTTCAGTTGCGCTGCAATCTCTGCGTCCGACCAGCGTGTCGCCATGCTGCGGATCACCGCCATCGCCTCCTCCGGCGTCCGGCAGCCGTGCTCCCCGGATTTCGGTTTGGTGAGACGCAACTGCGAGTGCTGGCCCCCACGCCAGTGAATGGTGAGGATGACCTCGCGCGCTGCCTCGTCGACATCGGCGATGATGTTGACGATCAAAGTGCGGAGCAGCCGTTGACGCGCCCTGGTGGTCACTCCCGGCGCGGTCCAGGCGGCGTGCAGATCGTCCGCCAATCCGGCGAAGTCCGGCACCGTGGTCGCCGGAACGGGAGCCGACACGGACGCGACCCGCGCTTCGCAGGCCTCGACGCGCTGAAGTGCCGCCTCCCAGTTCTTTTCCAACTGCGCGGCGATCAGCCGGTTGTCGGGATCGCAGGCGGCGTAGCGTCGTTCCGCCAGCGACACCTCGTAACACGCCTTCTCAAGGTCCAACTCTGCCATCCGCCGTCGTTCGGTCTGGTGGTCCATGTGCCTCCGCTCGGCTTCCAGCGCGGCCTCAATCGCCATCGGCTCGACGGCCCGAAGAAGCT
>DASPMF010000237.1:0-7621 GCA_035627155.1 Burkholderiales bacterium
CGGCGTCAGCGCGAAAGACGCGGACGGCCGCCGCCCCGAGGAGTACGACTACGCCGGCTCGCGCTTCTACAGCAGCCTGGCGGACGCGAACGGCGTGGCCGTCCGTGCGGCGCAGCGCACGCTGAGCCGTCTCGGCTCGAAAAAGGGCGAGACCAACTCGATGACGGTGGTCGTCGACAACCGCGCCGCGGGACGTCTGGTGGGCATGCTGCTCGGGCCGCTCTCGGGCTTCTCGCTGCAGCAGAAGCGCTCCTTCCTCGAAGGGAAGCTTGGCCAGCAGATCGTCAGCCCGCTGATCACCCTCACCGACGATCCGCTCATCCCGAAGGGCTTCGGCTCGCGCAAGTTCGACAACGAAGGCATCGCCGCGAAGGCGCGCACGATCGTCGACGGCGGCGTGCTCAAGTCGTACTACATCGACACGTACTACGGCCGGAAGCTGAAGATGGAGCCGACCAGCGGCTCGGCGTCGAACCTGGTGTGGAAGCTCGGCTCGAAGTCGCAGAAGCAGCTGCTGTCGGACATCAAGGACGGCCTGCTCATCACCGGCTTCATCGGCGGCAACTCCAACGGCGGCACCGGCGACTTCTCGATCGGCGTGGTCGGCTTCCGCGTGCGCGAAGGCGCGATCGCGGAGCCGGTGGCGGAGATGAACCTCTCCGGCAACCACCTCGAGTTCTGGAAGAAGCTCGTGGCCCTCGGCAACGATCCGTTCCCGTACTCCTCGAACCGGGCCCCCTCCCTGGTGTTCGAGAACGTCTCGGTCGCGGGCGTGTGAGCTCAGTTACTGGTTGCTGTGTTGCTGGTTCGTTGCGTTGCGGCGCCTGAAATGCCAGGCGCCGCAACGAACACAGCAACCAGCAACCAGCAACATCAGAGTTGCGCGAACGCCGGCTTCTGCGTCGATCCCTCGGCCACCTCCACCGCCGCCACATCCCCTTCCCCGCCGGCGCGCTCCGCGCCCTGATTCACGTACGGCTTCAGGCACTTCTGCCGCCGTTGCTCGTCCAGCAGTTCCTGGAGCCGCGGGCGCAGCTCGCGGGAGCGGACGGTCTCGTTCGCGGGGAAGCAGAGGTTCGTCTCTTCGTACGGGTCGCAGGTCACGTTGTACATCTCGTACTCGGGGTCGACGTCCTTCTTGCAGGCGATGATGTCGAGGATGTTCTGGTTGGTGATCAGGCCGTCGTACGGCGTGGGGATGCACTGGTCGTAGCAGGAGTACTTCCAGATCTCGCCGTCGATCTCCACGATCACCGTCTCGACCTGGTTCGGTGTCTCGACCGCCTTCCACGTGCGCCGGCCGGTGATCTGGCTGAGGCCCTGGCTGACGTTGTCGTAGGTCATGAAGAAGACCGGCTCGGGCTTCACGGGCGCGGTCCCGCGCACGGCGTGCGAGAGATCGCGGCCGACGAGGGGGCGCGTCTCGGTGTGCGAGACCGCGAGCTTCCTGGCCGCCTCCGCGACGTCCACGTCGCAGAAGCCGAGGAGCGTCGGCGTGAGGTCGGCGTGCGAGGTGAGCGGGTACTCGCTGCGGCCGTGCTCCGCGACCAGCGGGCCGGAGAAGATCAGCGGCACGTGGATGGTCTCCTCGTACGCCTGGTACCACTTCTGATGCATGCCGCCGTGCGCGCCGAGCGTGTCGCCGTGATCGGACGTGAAGACGATGAGCGTGTTCTCGAAGAAGCGCGAGCGCTCCAGGCGGCGGTAGACCTCGAGGATGTACTTGTCCACCTCCGCCTGCAGGTAGTAGTAGAAGCGGCGATAGCGATCGTCCGGGGGCTGCGGCAGGAACATCTGCCCGTAGGTGTCGACGTAGCTCTTCTGCGCGCGCGGCTTGGTGCCCAGGTGCTCGTAGCGCGTCGGCGGCTCGGGGATGGGCGGCACCTGCTCGAGCGTCGGAGAGGGGAAGCCGAACACGACGTCCCACACCATGCCGTAGAACACGATGTCGTGCGGATTGACGTACGAGTTCACGAACAGCCAGGGCGTATCGTCCTTGCGCCGGTCGAGCGCGTCGAGCAGATCCAGCGCCTCATGGCGGTACTGCGGGTCGCGGATCCAGCCGCTGTTCGCGGGATCGGAGCCGTGCGGCTCGGGACCGATCCAGCCGGAGAAGCCGAAGCGGTCGAGGCGGTCGGCGGCGCGGTAATAGTCGATGTTCTCGGGAATCGGCAGCCCTTTCGTGCCTGCCACCTGCGTCGTCATCAGCGACTGCTTCGTGCCGGGGACGATGATGTCCGCGTGCGAGATGTGCCACTTCCCTTTGTAGTACGTCTCGTAGCCGGCGGCGCGGAACCAGTCGCCCATCGTCGGCACCGTGTCGGGGTCGAGCCACGACATCCCCGGATCGAAGGCCGTCTTTCCCATCCCGTCCGTCTGCGACACGCCGTGCAGCGTCGGGTACTGTCCGGTGAAGAGGGACGTGCGGCTCGGCGCGCAGGCAGTCGACTGCGCGTAATGGCGGTGGAACTCCACGCCACGCTCCCGCAGGAGCTTCTGCGCGCAGAGGTTCTGCTCCATCCATTCGCGGAGCACCGGCCCGTCGTATGGCGTCGGATACCGCTGCTCGTCGACCATGAAAAGAAGGACGTTCGGTTGTTTACGCATGCTGAGGAGTTGCGCGAGACCGCGAATCCCTACCCACGCGCAGCGTCTGGACTGCGGCAGCGGCGGAGCTGCCGCACTCAAATGCGCCAGCCGCAGCTGGCGCTGCCGCACTCCAGACGCTAGCGCGTTGCGCAGCGTTCGGTGCGCACGTCGCGGAATGCCGCGGCAGCCGCGTCGCGCGTGCGCCCATCCGCGAATGCGCCGACGATCGTGGAGCCGGAGCCGCTCATCCCCGCCCACGTTGCGCCGGCGTCGTAGAGGCGCGCTTTCAGCGCCGCGAGACGCGGCAGCATGGCGAAGACCGGCTCCTCGAAATCGTTCGTGAAGTTCGCAAAGTCGCGATAGGCGTCCAGGCCGAGGGGCGGCGAGTAGCGCGTGACGCGCGCGAAGGCCTCCTTCGTCAGCACGCGCTCCTCGGGGAGGAGCAGCAGCAGCGGGATGTTCGCCATGGGCGGCATCGGCGTGAGCACTTCGCCGCGGCCGGTGGCGTAGGCGGTGCCGCCGAGGAGGAAGAACGGCACGTCGGAGCCGAGGGAGAGCGCGAGCTCCGGAAGGTTGCGGCCTCCGAATTCGTGAAGCACCGCCGCCGCATTCGAAGAGCCGCCTCCGAGCCCCCCGCCCGCGGGGATGCGCTTGCGCAGATGAATGGCGACGTGGTCCGCCCCCACCGCCCGCGCGGCGCGCAGTACGAGGTTCGTTTCGTCGGTGGGGATGGTCGGGTCGTCGCACGTGAGCGAGAGACCCGGCGCGGGAGTGAACGTCAGCTCGTCGTGCAGGGAGATGGTCTGGAAGACTGTCTCGAGATCGTGAAAGCCGTCGGCGCGCCGGCCGGTGATGCGCAGCGCCCAGTTAATTTTCGCGTACGACTTCCTCATGCTCGATCTCGACGCGGTCCGCGCCGCGCGTCACCACGACGCGCCGGGCCGGAAACGCCGGCGGATCGTACACGACGCTGATCCCCCCCGCCGTCGCCGAGGCCAGCCCCGCGGGCTGCACGTCCGCCTGCATGCCGTCGCGCGGCGGCAGGCCGAGGAGCAGCATGCCCGTCTCCGCGGGCGTCAGTCCCGTCTCGCGCAGGAACGCGAACGCCTCCGGCGCGACCGGCGGATCGGTGGTGATGCGCTCGCCGTCCGCGGTCATCTTCAGCGCCGTGGTGCCCACCGGCGTGTACGCGATCAATTCCATCCGCCGCGCGTCGTGCACCGCGAGCTGCGCGCGGAACGACTGCGTGCGCCCGTTCGTCGTGGCCCGCACGCGCATGAGAGAGCGCATCCCGCCGAACGACGCGCGCAGCGACCGCAGTTGCGCCGCCGCCTCCTCGGACGATGAAGCAGAAAGTGCCGCGACCGGCGCGCCCGTGGGGCGGCCGGTGCGGCACGAAACGGCGAGGAGTGCCAGTCCGAGCGCAACCGCCAACCGCTTCATCGCTTCGCTTCGAGCTCGGCGATCTTGGAGCGGATCTTCTCCCCTTCCTTCGAGTCGGGGTCGAGGCTCAGCGCCGTGCGGTAGCTCTGCAGCGCGCGCTGCATGTCGCCGCGCTTGGCCAGCACGTCGCCAAGGTGCTCGTGCACCGTGGCATCGCGCGGCATCAGGCTCGTGGCATCGGTGAGGTACTTCTCCGCCAGCTCGAGGTTCCCCATGCGGAAGTAGACCCAGCCCAGCGAGTCGACATACGCGCCGTTGGTCGGCTCCTGCGACACCGCCTTGGTCAGCATCTCGTGCGCGCGCTCGAGGTTCTTCCCGCTCTCGGCCCACATGTAGCCGAGGTAATTCAGCGACGGCGCGTGGTCGGGGTGCTTCTCCAGCAACGTGGAGAACGTCTTCTCGGCGGCCTCGCGGTCGCCGGAGCGCTCCAGCACGGAGCCGAGCTGGAAGTGCAGCTCGACCTCTTCCGGCTTCGCGTTCGCGGCGGCCTTCATCAGCGCCACGGCCGCCGGCACGTCGCCGGCCTGCACGTAGGCCTCGGCCGCGGCGATGGTGTTGCGCGTGCCGGTCCTGGTCTGCAGGGCGGCGTGCTGCGCGGCTTTCCCCTTCTGGCCGGAGCGGGTCAGCGCCTCGACGTAGCGTGCGTTGACGAACGGATCGCTCTCGAACTTCTGCACCAGAGGCTCGAGCAGCGGCACCATCTCGGCGTACTTTTTCTGCTTGCGCAGCGCTTCCAGGGCGATGTTGATGGCCTGCGTGTTCGGCTTGTCGCGGAAGAGGAAGACCGGCCGGGCCGTCTCGATGGCGGCCTCGTAGTTCCCCTTCTGCAGGTCGATGTACGCGAGCTGCGTGCGCGCCATCGTGCTGGTGTGGTCGGGCAGGTCGCCGACCGTGAGGAGGTGCTGGAAGTGCTTCGCCGCCTCGTCCCACTTTTTCTGGCCGGAGAGGCTCAGGCCGTAGCTGGCGATGACGTCCGTGTCCTTCGGATCGGCCTCGTGCAGCTTGCGGAACAGCTCCTCCGCCTCGGCGTACTGCTCCAGGTCATTCAGCGACTCGGCGAGATAGAACGCCGAGCGCGCGTCCTTCGGATCCGCCTGCACCAGCGCGCGGAAGCGGTCGCGCGCGTTGCGCGAGTCGCCGGCGCGCAGGTAGAAGAACGCCTGCTGGCGCTGGATCTCGAGGTTCAGCGGGTCTTCGTCGATGAGCGGCTGCAGGAGCGCGGCGCCCTTGGCGAACTCGCTCTCCTGCTCGTACATGTCCAGGAGCTGCATGATCGCCGGCGTGAACGTCGGGTCGACGGCCACGGCGCGCTCGAGGTACTGCTTCGACTCGCTGCCGCGTCCGAGCTTGGTCAGCACCTGCGCGTACTGGAAGTTCAGCGCGCGCTGGTCCGGCGCCCGCTCGACCATGGAGGCCAGCACGCGCTCGGCCTCGGGAACGCGATTCAGCGACGTCAGGATGTGGGCGACGGCCAGGCCGGTGGAGAAGTCGTCCGGGTAGGCCTTGTACGCGGCCTGGAGGTATTTCAGCGCCTCCTCGACGCGCGCGCGGTCGGTCGTGCCGCGGTCCAGCAGCACCCGCCCGAGGATGCGGTTGGCGTCGTAGAAGTCGGGCGTCTTGGCCAGCACCTGCCGCAGCTCGGCCTCGGCTTTGTCCATCCGACCGGCGTCGATGAGCATCATCGCGCGCTCGTAGCGCAGCACCGGATCGTCCGGCGCCTTGTTGATGACCTTGTCGATGCGACTGAGCGCCTCGTCGAAGCGCCCTTCATCGGCGGCCAGCTTGGCCAGGAGGAATTCGTACGATTCGCTGGCGAACTCCTGCGCGCCGGCGACAGCGGTGAAGGAGAGGACGGCCACCGCGAGCAAGAGTCTTGTCATGTTCTTCATCGTTGCTACCCACATTCCGATCTCACAACCAGCCCAAAACATGCCACCTTCCCGCCGCTGGTGCCAGTTGTGCTAAAAGCCATTTGCTAAACCGTGAGCCTGGAAAGGATTGAGATCACGCCCTTCGCGGTGGTCGCGGGCGAGATCCTGCGAAACCGGAGGACCGGCTACCTCTCCATCCTCAAAGGGGCGCTGCGCAAAGTGCTCTATTTTTCCCAGGGCGAGCTGATCATGTCCGTATCGGCGGCCCCCGAGGACTCGCTGCCCCACTACCTGGTCCGCCGCGGAGTGTTGACGCCCGAGGACGCGGCACGGTTCTTCGGCGACGACCCGAACGACGCGGCGGGACACCTTCATGAGGCCGGCATCCTGGACCTCTCCACACGGCAGACGCTGCTCCGGGAATGGCTGACCGGCCAGGTGCTGCCACTCTTCTCGCTGGACGAGGGGACGGCCGCATTCACGGAGGACGAGCCGCTGCCGCCGGAGAAACGGGTGTTCCTGCAGTCGACGGCGACGCTGCTGATCGACGGCGTGCGCTCGATCACGAACGGCCTCGTGCTGCGCCGCTCCCTCGGCGACCTGAAGCGGATGATCCACGCGGCGCGCGAGCCGAGGTATTCGGTGGAGGCGCTGCCGCTGACCGAGCAGGAGCGCTCCATGGTGGCCGCGCTGACCGAGCCGGCGCCGATCGAGGTGTTCCTCCGCCGCTTCGCCACGCAGTCGGTGCTGGTGGCGAAGGTGGTCATCGCCATGATGTCCCTCGGGGTCTTCACGGTGTACGAGGAGCGCGCGATCGAGCACTCGGCCGCGGATTCGGCGGACATGCAGCGCGACCTGGAGCTGCTGGCGGCCATCGGCTCGAGCGACCAGCGCTCGCTGCGCGCGGTGGCGTTCTCGCGCCAGCTGGCGACGCTGGATCACTATCAGGTGCTGGACATCCCCCGCGCCGCGACGCGCGCGCAGATCGTGACGGCGCACGAGGGGAAGAAGAAGGCATACGACCCGGCCACGTTCCCGCCGGTCGTGCGCGATTCGCTGATGACCATCCACCGCCGCCTGGATGAGGCGCTGGAAACGCTCTCCTACGCGCCGCGCCGCATGGAGTACGACAAGCTCCTGCAGTCGCGCCGCGGTGAAGGGGCGGCCTCGATCCAGCAACGCCTCACGCAGCGCTCGCTGGCGGAACAGAATTACATGAAGGCGCAGGAGCTGACGAACCAGGGCGACTACTACGGCGCGATCGTGCTGCTCAAGCAGTGCGTGCACTTCGTCCCCGACCACGCCGACGCCTGGGCGCTGCTGGGCGCCTGCCAGGAGCGTAACCCGCGCTGGCGCCGCGACGCCGCGGAGAGCTACCAGATGGCCCTCTCGATCGACCCGAACAACGTCGACGCCATGATCTCCCTCGGCGACCTCTATCGCGCCCAGGGCATGATCTCCCGCGCTCAGACGTGCTACGAGGACGTGATGAAGATCTCGCCGGAGAACCAGCAGGCGAAGTCGCGGCTGGGGGCGTTGAAGAGGAAGTAGGCCGGCACTGCCGGCAAGTACAGCGGACCGCCGGCGTCCTCGCCGGCTGTCGCGCAGGCGTCCCGCGCCTGCGCCCTGGGCGGGGAGTGGCGGCGCGGGACGCCGCCACGACAGCCGGCGAGGACGCCGGCGGTCCGCATCCGTTGGCGAAGTCAGTGTGGTCTGCT
>DASPMF010000238.1:0-2089 GCA_035627155.1 Burkholderiales bacterium
TGAAGACGCTCGAGGGGAAGGATTATACGCTGGTCTCGCAGGCCGTGGCGCTGCCCTGGGTTGCGGGGCACGATGGCGCGGGCGTGGCGGTATTTACGCGGAAGGCCTGAGGGCGGCGGTCGGAGGGCCGGAGGGCGGAAGGAGGACGGAGCAGCGGTGTTATCGAACAAGGGTAAATTGAGGATCGGCGAGGAGCCGATTGAGGACGCCGAGCATTTTGCGCATGACGGCGACGAGGGCGACGGAGGCGGGTTTACCTTTTGCGAGGAGTCGCTGGTAAAACTCGGCGAGGAGGCGGTTATGGCGGGCAGCGCAGACGGCGGCCATGTAGAGGACGTGTCGGACGACGGCGCGGCCTCCGCGGATGAAGCGCTTGCGGTCGGACTTGCCGCTTGAGCGGGCGTAGGGCGCCACGCCGATCAGGGCGGAGAGTGACTTGTCCTCGATGTCGCCCAGTTCCGGCACATAAGCCAGCAGAGTGGCGGCGAGCACCGGGCCCACTCCCTTCAGCTGGCGGAGACGGCCGGCTTTCTGCCGCAGCTTCGTGTCGTTCTCGATCAACTCGTCGATGAGCCGGTCCACCTCGGTGAGTTTGTTTTCCAGGAAGCGCGCCTGCTCGGAGAGCAGCTTGCGCAGCGTGGGGCGGGCGAGTTCCTGGCGGTTGCGCACGGCCACCAGTTGCTCGGTGAGCTGGCGGCGGTGGTCGAGCAGCTCGCGCAGGGTCAGGGCCTGCTCGTCCATCGGGGCATGCAGGCGGGGTCGGACTTTTTCGCCGAAGCGCCGCAGCAGCAGGGCGTCGAGCCGGTCGGTCTTGGCCAGCAGGCCCTCGGCCTGCGCGAAGGCGCGCACACGGCCGGGATTGACCACGCAGACCTCCAGCTTTGCCAAAAGCAGCGCAGCGACAGCGGCGCGCTCGTAGCCTCCGGTGGCTTCGCAAACAACGCGGGCCGGCGGGTGGAGCTTGGCGAGTTCAGCGGTGAGCTTGCGCAGGCCCGCCGCAGTGTTGGGCACGTGGTCGGAGCGCACTCCATCCACGGTATAATCAAGCCGGTCCTTGGACACATCCAGACCGACGTAGGTGGCTTCCGTAACAGGGGGATTGGTCTTCTCCATCTTGCAATGCGAGCTCGGGGGCTCTTTCAGCGGTTCGAGTTGAACCAGGACCGACGGCGGAACCCATGGCTCTGTCACGAGGTCTTGCCTCAAGGACGGAATCGGTTTCACGCCGTCAGTGCCGTCTCGACTGGCCGGTCCAGACGGCTTCCCGGTGGAACCAGCTGCGACTTCAGCGGCGCAGCCCGGTTCCCGCCGAAGGCGACCTCCTCCGACGAGCTTAATGGCCCATTCTCGGAGGTCGCCTTCGGCTATCTTACCCAAATTCGATTTCACGGGGCTGAACATACAAGGTCGGATGACGGGGGGCGTGCCCTCCGAAGCCTTGGCCCTTCTCCTGCGGGCGGGGCCTCCGGTCCTCCGGTTCTCCGGTGTTCCGTCCTCCGGGCTTCCGGCCTTCCGCGCTTCGCGCGCTCAGGCTGGGCTGCCAGCTTCGATGTCGAGCGGGGACTCGTTGCCTTCGGCGAGTTCGTCTTCGAGCGGGAACTCTTTCCGGAACTCGGCGAAGTCGATGAGTTCGAAGCGTCCGTCGAAATGTTCGACGATGGCGGTGAGGCTTTCGACCCAGTCGCCGCTGTTGAGGTAGTGCACCTCGCCCATCATGCGATCCGCGGCGGTGTGAATGTGGCCGCACATGACGCCGACGCAGCCGCGGCTTTTGGCGAGTTCGGCGATGTTGGCCTCAAAGTTGGAGACGTGGCTGACGGCCTGTTTGACGCGCGCTTTGATGGCCTTGGAGATCGAGTAGTATTCTTTGCCGCGCCAGGCGCGCCACTGGTTGTAGAGGCGGTTGAGGCGCATGAGCGCGCGGTAGCCCCAGTCGCCCAGGTAGGCGAGAAAGACGAAGTTTTTGGTGATGGTGTCGAAGACGTCACCGTGGAGGACGAAGTAGCGTTTGCCGTCGGCGGTCTCGTGGATGTGGTCCTCGACAATCTCGAGATTCTCGAACTGGACGGGAATGAACTTGGCGAGGATG
>DASPMF010000239.1:0-17976 GCA_035627155.1 Burkholderiales bacterium
CATGACGCGCCAGGGCGCGGTGCAGGTGGTCTCGCCGCTCGACGCGGGCGGGGAGCCGTTCATCCGCGCCGAGAAGGTCTGCAAGACGTTCGCGACGCGCGACGGCGCCGCGACCACCGCGGTGGACAGCGTCGACCTGCACATCGGCGGTGCGGAGTTCGTTTCGCTCCTCGGGCCGAGCGGCTGCGGCAAGAGCACGCTCCTTTCGCTCATCGCCGGGCTGATCCAGCCGAGCGCGGGGCGCATCGAGGTCGGCGGCGTGCACGTGACCGCGCCCTACACCAACATCGGGATCGTGTTCCAGAGCGACCTGCTGCTCGACTGGCGCACCGTGCTCGGCAACGTGCTGGTGCAGTTCGAGATGCGCGGCCAGGACCCGCGCCCGCACGAGGCGCGGGCGCGCGAGCTGATCGCCTCGGTCGGCCTGAAGGGCTTCGAGTCGAGGTACCCCTGGGAGCTTTCCGGCGGCATGCGCCAGCGCGTGTCGATCTGCCGCGGGCTGATCCACGACCCGCCGCTGCTGCTGATGGACGAGCCCTTCGGCGCCCTCGACGCGCTGACGCGCGAGCAGCTGCAGGTGGACCTGCAGCGCATCTGGCAGAACACCAAGAAGACGGTGGTGTTCGTCACGCACAGCATCAGCGAGGCGGTGTTCCTCTCCGACCGCGTCGTCGTGATGACGCCGCGTCCGGGGCGGATCCGCGAGGTGCTGCGCATCGACCTGCCGCGTCCGCGCGGCCTGGACGTGCGCGACACCGAGGCCTTCGCCGCGAACGTCCGCCACGTCAACCACCTTTTCCAGGAGCTGGGAGTGATCCATTGACGGCGGGCGCGAACGAGCGGGCGAAGAACTTCCTCTGGTCGGTCAGCTCCTTCCTGCTGATCTTCGTCGCCTGGGACCTCGCCGTGCGCGCGTTCGCCATCCCGCCCTACCTGCTGCCGGCGCCGCTCGCCGTGTTCCAGACCATCGCCGAGCACTGGCGCACCCTGGGCGTGCACACGCTGTGGACGACCGGCACCATCCTCGCGGGCTTCGTCGCGGCCGCGGTGGTGGCGGTGCCGCTCGCCATGCTCATCGTGATCTCGCCGACGCTCGGCCGCCTGATCTATCCGCCCATGGTGGCGACGCAGGCGATCCCGAAAATCGCGCTGGCGCCGCTCTTCATCGTGTGGTTCGGCTTCGGGATGATGCCCAAGGTGGCGGTGGCCTTCCTGATCGCGTTCTTCCCGATCGTCATCGACACCATCGTCGGCCTGCGCACCATCGACCCCGGCATGATCCAGCTCGCGCGCTCGATGGGGGCGCCGCCGCACCGCATCTTCCTCAAGCTGCGCCTGCCGAACGCCCTGCCCATGATCTTCGGCGGGCTCAAGGTGGCGTCGGCGCTCGCGGTGGTCGGAGCGCTCACGGGCGAGTTCGTGGGCTCGGACAAGGGCCTGGGCTACGTGCTGGTGCAGGCCTCCGGCAACCTCAACACGGCGCTGCTCTTCGCGGCGCTCGTCGTCCTCTCGGTCGTGGCGATGGTGTTCTTCTACGCCGTCGAGCTCGTCGAGCGCATCCTGATTCCGTGGCACGTATCGCAGCGCGCGCATCCAACTTGATCCAACCAGGAGGAGGTTCCACATGCTTCGCCGTCTGATCGTAGTGTTCCTGTCGATGTTCGGGGTTGCGGCGCACGCCCAGCCGCTGGAGAAGGTCACGCTGCGCCTCGACTGGGTGAACAGCGGGTACCACGCCATCTGGTATCTCGCGGTGGACCGCGGCCTCTTCAAGGCCGAGGGCATCGACCTCGAGGTGCTCGAGGGCCGCGGCTCGGCGGTCGTCGCGCAGACGGTCGGCAACGGCTCGGTGATGTTCGGCACGTCCGACACCGGCTCGGTGATGGGCCTCGCCTCGCAGGGCCTGCCGATCCGCATCGTCGGCGGCTACCTGCGCCAGAGCCCGTTCGCGCTGATCTTCCCCAAGAAGAACAACTGGAACAGCTACGCCGACGTCGGCAAGGGCAACCCCCGCATCGGCTTCTCGCCCGGCTCGGGCGCCGCGATCCTGCTCCCGGCGGTGATCAAGGCGGCCAACCTGGAAGGCAAGGTGCAGCTCGTCAGCATGGAGCCCGCCGCCAAGCCGACCGCGCTGCTGGAGGGCCGCGTCGACGCCATCGAGTCGTTCGACTTCCTGCAGGTGCCGCTGCTCGAGGCGAGCGGCATGCCGTCGGCCACGCTGCCCTTCGCCAAGGCCGGCGTGAACGTGCCGGGCCTGTCGCTCATCACGAGCAACGAGATGATCAGGAAGAACCCGGCGCTGGTGCGCAAGATGGTCGGCCTGATGCAGAAGACCATCGAGCTCGGCCGCAAGGAGCCCGACGCGGCGATCGACGCGCTGCTCAAGCGCGCGCCGACGCTCAAGCGCGACGTGGTGACCCAGGTGCTGAAGCTCTCGTTCAACCTGATCGAGACCGAGGCGACCAAGGGCAAGCCGGTCGGCTGGATGTCCCCGGAGGTCATGGAGCGCTCGCAGGAGATCCTCATGCAGTACGGCCAGATCAAGGCCAAGCGGCCGGCGGATTCCTACTTCACCAACGAGTTCGTCCCCGGGAGCTGAACGCCGCATGAGCGCCGGGAAGACCGTCTTCCTGCACTACACGCAGGAGGAGCTGAACCGCAACTTCGACCAGAGGACCTGGGCGAAGAACGCGCTCGAGGTCATCGGGCGCTATCCGGTGCTCAGCAAGGCCACGCGCGAGCGCCTCGCGCACCGGGCCGGGGTGCGCTACGGCCCCCACCCGGACGAGGTGCTCGACTTCTTCCCGGCCTCGCCGGGCGGGCCGGTGCAGGTCTTCGTGCACGGCGGCGCCTGGAAGAACTTCACCAAGGACGACTACTCGTTCCCGGCCGAGGCCTGGGTTCCGGCGGGCGTCAACACCGTCATCCTCAATTTCTCCAAGCTGCCGGCCGAGCGGTTGCCGACGGTGGTCGACCAGGTGCGGCGCGGCTTCGAATGGGTGCGCGAGAACGCGGCGGGCCTCGGCGCCGACCCGTCCCGCCTCTACGTCTGCGCGCAGTCCTCCGGCGCCCACCTCAGCGCCGCCGCGCTCGGCAAGGGCGCTTCGGCGCTCGTGAAGGCGGCGACCCTGGTGAGCGGCCCGTACTTCCTCGAGCCGGTGATGCTCAGCCCGCGGTCCGACTACGTGAAGCTGGAGCCGGGCGAGGCCGAGGACCTCAGTCCCGGGCTGCATCCGCAGCGCATCCAGTGCCCGGTGCTGATGGCGTACGCGCAGAACGACACCGACGAATTCCGCCGCCAGACGCAGGCCTTCGCCGCCGCCCTGCGGAAGACCGGGCGCCTGACGAAGCTCATCGACTGCCCGGGCGTGAACCATTTCGAGCTGATGGAGTGCCTCAAGGACCCGCGCCACGAGGTGACGCGGGCGATCCTCGAGCAGATTGGAAAGGACTGAGCATGGCCAGACTGAGACATTTCGCGATCGTGGTCCGGGACCTGCAGAAGGCGGCCCGCTTCTACGAGGAGGTCTTCGAGCTGAAGCGCGTCGGGGAGGAAACGCTGGATTTCGCCTCGGCCGTCTACCTCAGCGACGGCACGATCAACCTCGCGCTGCTCAACTACAAGGGCAAGCGAGGCTCCGGCCTCGACGACGCCAGGAACTTCGTCGGCGCCCACCACTTCGGGTTCCAGGTCGACGACCTCGCCGCCACGCAGAAGAAGATCGAGGCGATGGGCGGAACGTTCTTCTTCGACCTCGGCAACGACCAGGAGAAGGAGAACTTCGAGCGCAAGTTCAAGGACCCCGACGGCATCATCTTCGACATCTCCAAGAAGGGCTGGCAGGGCACGCGCCCTTAGTCCTTCGTCGCCGGCGCCTGCGTCGGGTCGCGTCCCTCGGCGCGGTCGCGGTGGAGCGCGGCGCGCACCAGCAGCATGTACGTGACCGGCGTGCTGAGCGTCATGAAGACGCCGATCAGCACTTCGTGCAGCACGGGCCGGTCGCCGAGGCCGCTGAAATGCAGCATGGAGCCGATGAGCACCAGGCCCGTGCCGAGCGTCGTGCCCATCGTCGGCGGATGGATGCGCTCGTAGAAGGTCTTCAGGCGCAGCAGGCCGAGCGAGCCCATGAACGCCAGCAGCGCGCCCAGCACGACGAGGATCCCGGCTACCGTGGTCATTCGATGACCTCCCCGCGGAGCAGGAACTTCGCGAGCGCCGCCGTGGACACGAACCCCAGCATGCCGATGACCAGCGCCGCCTCGAAGTAAAGGGCGGTCCCGGTGCGGATGCCGTGCGTGAGCACGAGGAGCATCGCGTTCACGTACAGGGTGTCGAGCGCGACCACGCGGTCCTGCGCGCGCGGGCCGCGCAGCATGCGCAGCATGGCCAGGAGCATCGCGAGCCCGAGCAGAAGCTGCGCGACGGTGAGGGCGGCGGCGAGGAAGCTCATTGGAAGATCTCCAGCAGGCGGCGCTCGTAGCGGTGCTTGAACTGCTCGATCCACGCCTGCTCGTCCACGAGGTCGAGGACGTGGATGGTGAGGACGTCGTTCTCCCGGTCGTAGCGCGCCCAGCTCGTCCCCGGCGTGGCGGTGATGATGCAGGCGAGCACGGCGAGGGCGCCGGGATGGCGCAGCTCGAGCGGCATCGAGAGGAAGCCGGCGGTTCGGCCGCGGACGGTCGGGTTGAGCACGATCCGCGCCACGGCGACGTTCGAGCGAACGATGTCGGCGAGGATCAGCCAGAAGAGCAGCGCCACCGTGGCGGCGCGTCTGCGCACGCGGCCGAGCGGCGCCTGCAGGCCGGCGAACGCGAGGCTTCCGCCCCAGCCCAGCGCCACGGCGAGCAGCAGGTGCGCCGCTTCGAGCGAGCCGTTCAGGAGGAGCCACATCGCCGCCAGCGCGGCGGAAAGCAGCGGATAGGGGAGCCAGCGGTTCATGGGCGCGGGAGCACCTCCTCGACATAGCCCGCCGGCGCGTGCAGTCCCTGCGCCGCCTCGTGGGCGAAGCGCATCGCAGGGCCGGCGGCCAGCGTGAGCGCGATGCACGCGGCGAGCAGCGCCCCGACGGGCGCCATCTCGATCAGCCGCACGCGCGGCACCGTCCGCTCCTCCGAGGCCCAGAAGATGCGCACGCCCGAGCGGCCCAGGGCGACCAGCCCGGCGAGGCCCGAGAGCACGAGGAGCGCCAGGAGGATCCACGCCCCGGCCGGCACCGGGTCGGCCTCGAGGAGCGCGCCGAGGATGGCGAACTTGGCGACGAAGCCCGGCAACGGCGGCAGCCCGGCGATCAGCAGCGCCGAGCACGCGAACGCGATGCCGAGGAGCGCCATCGCCGCCGGGATGGCGACGCCGACTTCCTCCTCCGGCTCCGGCTCGTCGCCGCTCAGCCCGAACGCCTCGGCGGTCACCGCCAGCACGTCGGCGCCGGGCTCGCGGCCGCGGTCGACGAGCTCGACCAGCAGGAAGAAGGCGGCGATGCCGAGGGTGGAGGCGACGAGGTAGTAGATCGCGGCGGCGGTGACGAGCGGCCCGCCCAGCCCGACCGCGGCGAGCAGGGTTCCGGAGCTGACGAGCAGGCTGTAGCCGGCGAGGCGGCCGAGGTCCTGCGAGGCCAGCATCCCGAGCACGCCGTAGGCGAGCGTCGCCATGCCCCCGTAGGCGAGGAGCTCCGCGCCCGGTCCGCCGCCGAAGACCACCAGCCACACCCGCATCACGGCGTAGAGGCCCACCTTGGTGAGGATGGCGAACAATGCAGCCGAGGGGGCCGGGGCGGCGGCATAGGTCCCGGGAAGCCAGAATCCGAGCGGCCACATCCCGGCCTTGACGAGGAACGCGATGCCGAGCGCTGCGGCGCCCGCTTCCAGCAGCACGCGGTCCGGCGGGCTCACGTGCGGCACGCGCAGCGCGAGGTCGGCGATGTTGAGCGTGCCGGCGACGCCGTACATCAGGCTGACGCCGACGAGGAAGAGGAGCGACGCGGCCAGGTTGACGACGATGTAGTGCAGGCTCGCGCGCACGCGCGGCGTGCCGCCGCCGTACAGCGCGAGCCCGTACGACGCCGCGAGCAGCAGCTCGAAGAACACGAAGAGGTTGAAGAGGTCTCCGGTGAGGAAAGCGCCGGAAAGGCCCGCGAGCAGGAACTGGACGAGGGAATGGAAGTGCGGCCCTACGCCATGCCAGCGCGCGAGCGAGAAGACGAGGATCGCGAGCGTGAGCGCCGCGGCGAGGAGCACCATCAGCGCCGAGAGGCGGTCGGCGACGAGGACGATGCCGAAGGGCGCCGGCCAGGCGCCGAGCGCGTAGACGACCGTCGCGGGTCCGCGCGCGAGCAGCGCGAGCGCCGCCGCGGCGGCGGCCAGGGCGGCCGCGATGCCGATCACCGCCTTCGCGCCGTGGCGGCGGTCCTCGAAGAAGAGCATCAGCGCGCCCGCAGCGAGCGGCAGCACGACCGGAAGGACGGCAAGGTGGGCGATCATCGCTCGCTCATCGGTCCGTTTCCCGCCCGTCCACGTGGTCGGTGCCGGTGAGGCCGCGCGCCGCGAGGAGGACGACGAGCAGGAGCGCCGTGGTGGCGAAGGTGATGACGATGGCGGTCAGCACCAGCGCCTGCGGAAGCGGATCGGCGAACTGCGCCACGTCGGGCGGCGCGGAAGTGCCGACGATCGGCGCAAGGCCGCCGCGCACCCAGCCCATCACGAAGATGAAGAGGTTCACCGCGTACGAGAGGAGCGACAGGCCGATCACCACCTGGAAGGTGCGCGGGCGCAGGAGCAGCCAGACGCCCGAGCCGCCCAGGACGCCGATGCCGAGCGCGAGGACGAGCTCCATCAGCGTTCCCGCCGCTGCGGCCGGTGGCCGCGCACCGACTGGTGGGCGAGCGCGATCAGGATGAACCCCGTCGCCCCGACCACGAGCGAGAACACGCCCAGGTCGAACAAGAACGCCGTCGGAACGTGCAGCGCGCCGAGGAGCGGCACATCGAAATGCGCCACGTACGAGGTGAGGAACGGGCGGCCGAAGAACCATGCGCCGGCCCCGGTGCCCGCGGCGAGCAGCAGGCCCGAGGCCATCCAGCGGGCGGGGCGGATGCGCAGGTGGTCCTCCGCCCAGCGGGTGCCGCCGGCCATGTACTGCAGGATCACCGCGATCGCGAGCGCGATCCCGGCGACGAAGCCGCCGCCCGGCTGGTTGTGGCCGCGCAACAGGAGGTACGCGGCGAGCAGCACGATGGCCGGGAACATGGCGCGCATGATGATCCCCGGAACGACGAGGTCCTCGGCGACGTCCTTCATGCTCTGCTGCACGTACTGCGGGAGCGGCTCGATGCTCTCGCGCGCCGGCCGGAAGCGGCGCAGGAGCGAGTAGACCGTGAGCGCGACGACGCCCAGCACGCTGATCTCGCCCAGCGTGTCGAAGCCGCGGAAGTCCACGATGATGACGTTCACCACATTCGTGCCGCCGCCTTCGGGCCAGGCGCGCTCGACGAAGAAACGCGAGATGGAGTCGGGCAGCGGTCGCGACAGGACCGCATAGGCGAGCGCGGCGAGCCCGGCGCCGGAGGCGACCGAGATCGCGAGGTCGCGCACGCGGCGCGGCAGCGCGGCGCGCGCGCCGGCCACGGTCCACCTGAACGGCGTGCGCTTGGGCAGCCAGCGCAGCCCGAGGAGCAGCAGTACCATCGTGACGATTTCGACCAGCAGCTGGGTGAGCGCGAGGTCGGGCGCCGAAAGCCACACGAAGGTGAGGCACACCACGAGTCCAGCTCCGCCGGCCAGCACCAGCGCGACCAGCCGATGGAACTTCGCCTGCCAGGCGGCGCCGAGCGCGCACACCGCGCCGACGAGCCACATCAGGACGAAAGCCGGATCGACGGTGCTGAGCGGGAGCGGGCCCCACTCCAGCCCGCGGGCGAGGACCGGCCACGTGCCGGCGGCGAGCGCCGCAAGGACGAGGAGGCCGAGCTGCGGCTGCAGGCGGTGCGTGCCGAGCACGCCCACGAGCGTGCGCGCCCAGCGCCAGGAAAGCGTCGCCATGACGCGGTCGAAGATGCGCCGGCCCTCGATCGGCGGCAGGAGCGGCGTGCGCTCTTCCCCGCGCGCGAGCGTCCTTTGCAGCACGAGATAGAGCAGCGTGCCGCCGGCGAGCGCGATCAGGCTCATGATCACCGGCGTGGTGAAGCCGTGCCACACCGCCAGGCTGTAGGCGGGCGCCTTCGGCCCGAGCAGCGCACGCACGGCGATGTCGAGCAGCGGCCCGATGGTGAACGCCGGGAGCATGCCCACCAGCAGGCACGCGAGCACCAGCAGGTCGATCGGAAAGCGCATCCAGCGCGGCGGCTCGCGCGGCGTGCGCGGCAGTCCGGCGGGCGGCGGGCCGAAGAACGCCCCGTGGATGAAGCGCAGCGAGTACGCGACGCTGAACATGCCCCAGATCGTCGCGACGAACGGCAGGGCGCGGTTCAGCGCGCGCACCGGGCCCTCGACCTGCAGCGCTTCGGAGAAGAACATTTCCTTTGACAGGAAGCCGTTCAGCAGCGGCACGCCGGCCATCGCCGCCGCGGCCACCATGGCGAGCGTCGCGGTGACGGGCATGCAGCGGTAGAGACCCGAGAGGCGGCGGATGTCTCGCGTGCCGCTCTCGTGGTCGATGATGCCCGCGGCCATGAAGAGCGACGCCTTGAAGGTGGCGTGGTTCATGATGTGGAACACCGCCGCCACCAGCGCCAGCGGGCTGTTGAGCCCGATGAGCACCGTGATGAGGCCGAGGTGGCTGATGGTCGAGTACGCGAGCAGTCCCTTGAGGTCGTTCTGGAAGATCGCCGTGTAGGCGCCGAGCACCAGCGTGACGATGCCCGCGGTGCCGACGATCCAGATCCATGCGTCGGTCTCGGCCATCGCCGGCCACAGGCGCGCGAGAAGGAAGACGCCGAGCTTCACCATCGCGGCCGAGTGCAGGTACGCCGAAACCGGCGTGGGCGCGGCCATCGCCTGCGGCAGCCAGAGATGGAACGGGAACTGCGCGCTCTTCGTCAGCGCCCCGATCGCGATCAGCGTGAGCGCCGGCACGTAGAGCTCGTGGGCGCGGATGCGCTCGCCGGCGGCGAGCACCGCATCCACGTCGTAGCTGCCGACGATGCGGCCGAGGAGCAGCACGCCGGCGAAAAGCGCGAGCCCGCCGGCCGAGGTGATCACGAGCGCCATGCGCGCGCCGTCGCGGGCGCCGGCGTTGTGGTGCCAGTAGCCGATCAGCAGAAAGGAGAAGAGGCTGGTGAGCTCCCAGAAGAACACGAGCTGCACCAGGTTGCCCGAGAGCACCACGCCGAGCATCGAGCCCATGAAGCACAGGAAGAAGGCGAAGAACCGGGGCACCGGGTCCTGCGCCGACATGTAGTAGCGCGCGTAGAGCACGACGAGGAAGCCGATCGCCGTGACGAGCAGGCAGAAGACCCAGGCGAACCCGTCGAGGCGCAGCGAGAAGTGGAGTCCGAGCTCGGGCACCCATCCGGCCGCGAAGCCGACCACCTGGCCGCTCGACATCTCCGGATAGTAGGAAACGGTGACGGCGAGGCCGGCGAGCCCGACGCTGCCGGCGAGCCAGGCCGCGGCGTTGCGCGCGTTGGCACGGAAAAGCGCGGCGCCTGCACCGCCGGCGAACGGCAGGACCAGCAGGAGGACGAGCAGCGCTTCTTTCGACAGGAGGCCGGGCAAGCGCCCAGCTTACTAAAACGCTACGGGCTGGCGGCCTCTTCTGCCTGAAACACCGCCTCGCGCTTCTTGCGCAGCACCGGCAGCGCGAGCAGCACCAGCACGAGCGCCGAGGCGATGATGAAGCCGGCCGAGATCGGCCGCGTCAGGAACACCGTCGGATCGCCGCGCGCGAGCAGCATGGCGCGGCGCAGGTTCTCTTCCATGAGCGGGCCCAGCACGACGCCCAGGGCGAGCGGCGCGGGCTCCATGCCGAGCTTCATGCAGGCGAGCCCGAAGACGCCGAACACGGCCATGATGATGAGGTCCATGGGATTGTTGTTGACGCTGTACACGCCGATGGCCATGAACACCAGGATCGACGGGAAGAGAAGCCGGTAGGGAACCTGCAGCAGGCGGATCCAGATGCCGATGAGCGGCAGGTTGAGGATCACGAGCATCAGGTTGCCCACCCACATGGAGACGATCATTCCCCAGAAGAGCTGCGGGCGCTCCGCCATCACCTGCGGGCCGGGCGCGATGCCCTGGATCATCATCGCGCCGACCATCAGCGCCATCACCGCGTTGCCGGGAATGCCGAGGGTCAGCATCGGGATGAACGAAGTCTGCGCGCCGGCGTTGTTGGCCGACTCCGGCCCCGCCACGCCCTCGATCGCGCCCTTGCCGAATTCCTGCGGCCGGGACGACATCTTCTTCTCGATCATGTAGGAGGAGAAGGCCCCCAGGATGCTGCCGCCGCCCGGCAGGATGCCGAGCGCCGAGCCGATGCCGGCGCCGCGCAGGATGGGGAAGATGGAGCGCCGAATCTCGTCGCGGCTGGGCATCAGCTTGCCGACGGACTTGGTGAACACCTCGCGGGTGCCGCGCATCTCCAGGTTGGCGACGATCTCGGCGACGCCGAACATGCCCATGAAGAGCGCGATGATGTTGACGCCGTCGGAGAGCTCCGGAACGCCGAAGGTGAAGCGCAGCGTCCCGGAGTTCACGTCGGTGCCGACGATGCCGATCAGCAGGCCGACGAGGATCATCAGGATCGCCTTGATGACCGAGCCGTGCGCGAGCACCGTGGCGCAGATCAGGCCGAGGACCATCAGGGAGAAGTACTCCGCCGGACCGAACTTCAGGGCGACTTCGGCGAGCGCCGGCGCGGCGAGGGCGATCACCAGCGTCGCGAAGCAGCCGGCGACGAACGAGCCGACCGCGGCGACCGCCAGCGCCGGCCCCGCGCGGCCGCGGCGCGCCATCTGGTAGCCGTCGAGCGCCGTGACGACCGACGAGATCTCCCCCGGGATGTTGACGAGGATCGCGGTCGTCGAGCCGCCGTACTGCGAGCCGTAGTAGATGCCCGCCAGCATGATGAGCGCCGACGTGGGGTCGAGGTTGAACGTGATCGGCAGCAGCATCGCGATCGTCGCGGTGGTGCCGATCCCGGGCAGCACGCCGATCAGCGTGCCGAGCAGCACGCCGATCAGGCAGTACATCAGGTTCTCGGGCGAGACCGCGACCTGCAGGCCGAGCGCGAGGTTGGCGAGGGCTTCCATGGGACTAGTCGATCAGCGCCTCGGGCCAGAGCTGCAAGGGCAGGCCGAGCGCGTAGACGAAGACGAGCACGGAGAAGATCGCGAGCGCCACCGCGAGCACGAGGGCCTCGCGCCACCGGAACTCGTGCCCTCCGAGGGCGCTCACCACGATGACCACCATGGTCGCGGCGACCAGCCCCAGCGGCTTCAGCAGGTAGCCGTACGCGACCGTGGCGATGACGACCATGACGATCGGCCGGACGAGGATGCGCGGGACCGGCGGGCCTTCCACGCGCAGCGACCGGACGAGCAGGACGAAGCCGAGCAGGGCCACCAGCCCGCCCACCGCCATGGGGAAGTACCCGGGCCCCATGCGCAGCGCCGTCCCGACGTTGTATTGCGTTGCGGCATAGATGCACGCAAAGAGGCCGAGCCCTCCGAAGAAGAGCCCGCTCCAGAAATCCTGGGGACTTGCGATCCGCACGGGCCCCGATAGTGCAAGTCCTGTACCTTAAAGCTCGCTTAAGAACGGAGGCCGAATTGATCTTCTACGCGCCGCAGGACCGCGACCGGACGCTGCTGCCCCACGATCCCTTCAAGGCGCTCGTCGCGCCGCGGCCGGTGGGCTGGATCTCGACGGTCAGCCGGTCCGGCGCCGTGAACCTCGCGCCCTACAGCTACTTCAACGCCTTCTCGACCCGCCCGATGCTCGTCGGGTTCTCCAGCGAGGGCGAGAAGGACTCGCAGGCTTTCGCCGTGGAGACCGGCGAGTTCGTCTGGAGCATGGCCACCTGGGCGCTGCGCGACCAGATGAACGCCACCGCAGCCTCCCTCCCGCGCGGCGAGAGCGAGTTCGCCCATGCGCAGCTCGAGACCGCGCCATCGCGCCTCGTCCGCGCCCCGCGCGTCCATGGCTCGCCGGCGGCGCTCGAATGTCGCGTCAGCGAAATGGTGCGCCTGCGGGACGCGGCGGGCCGCGACACGGATCGGCGCCTGGTGATCGGCGAAGTGGTCGGCGTGCACCTCGACGAGCGCTTCATCCGGGAGGGCCGGGTGGACACCGCCGCCATGCAGGTCATCGCGCGCTGCGGCTACGACGAGTACAGCCTCGTCGAGCGCGTGTTCTCCATGGAAAGGCCCGAATAGGGCACGTCGCTTGCATCGCGCCGGCCTTCCACAGGAGGTGCCCATGAAAGTCAGCGAAGCGATGAGCCGCGACGTGCGCCTGGCCAATCCCGGCCAGCCGATTTCCGAAGCCGCGAAGGCGATGGCCGAGATCGACGCCGGCGCGCTGCCGGTGAGCGAGAACGACCGCCTGGTCGGCATGATCACGGACCGCGATATCGCGATCCGCGCGGTTGCCGAGCGCAAGGGCCCGGAGACGCCGGTGCGCGACGTGATGTCGAGCGAGGTGAAGTACTGCTACGACGACGAGGAGATCGAGCACGTCGCCGACAACATGGCGCAGCTGCAGGTCCGCAGGCTGCCGGTGGTGAACCGGGAGAAGCGCCTGGTCGGGATCGTCGCGCTCGGCGACGTGTCACGCTCGAGCAGCGCCGGGACCGCCGGCAAGGCCGTGAAGGGCGTGTCGCGCCCCGGCGCCTGATCAGCGCCGCGTCGCGACCAGCGCCCGGATGTGCCCCTGCGCGTCGCGATGCGCCTGCGCTCCTGCGACCCACGGCAGCCGCGCGAGCCGCTTGTAGAGGAGCGGTCCCTGCCCGAGCCCGATCTCGATCGCCAGCGCGCCGCCGGGCTTGAGGAAGGCGGGCGCTTCGGCGAAGACCCGCGTGATGATCGACAGCCCCATCGCCCCGCCGTCGAAGGCGAGCTTGGGCTCGTGCGCCGCGATCTCGTCCGGCATCTTCGGCACCTTGGCGCTCGTGATGTACGGCGGGTTGCAGCTGACGAGGTCGCAGGCGCCTTCGAGCCCGAGGGCCTTCAGCGGCTCGAAGAGATCGCCGCACAGGAATTCGACGCGTCCGGCGAAGCCCGTGAACGCGGCGTTGCGGCGCGCGAGCGCCACCGCGTCCTCGGAAAGGTCTGCGGCGTAGACGCGGGCGCCTTCGCGGGCGTACGCGATCGCGAGATTGCCGCAGCCGGTGCAGACGTCGATCGCGACCGGGTCGTGCTTGCCCACGAGGTGCGCGAGCGCGGCCTTCGCGAGGATTTCGGTTTCCGCGCGCGGGATCAGGGCTTCGGGACCGGCGCAGAGCTCCAGCCCGAGGAAGCTCTGGCGGCCGGTGATGTGCGCCAGGGGCACGCCGTCGCGCTTCAGCGCGATGAGGCGCCGCACGCGTTCGGCGCCTTCCGCGTCGATGCGCGGCAGCGGATGGCCGTTGATCCGCGCCACGGACATCGGCTGGCCGGCGGCCGAGAACCAGAGCGCGCGCAGGATGGCTTCGGGAGTTTCTTCCGGTTTGTCCGGCTGCGGCCGGAAGAAGGCCTGGATTTCGCCGAGCAGGCTGGCGTACTGCGGATCGCTTTCCACGTGCTGCGAGGTTAAGCGAGGGCGGCCCGGCGCTTCCATCCGCCGCTATGGTTCTTTCGACTACCGCAGGCCCTCGAGGAGCTGCGGAAACACCTTGGGCGTTCCGGCGCAGACGTCGCCGGATTCCATGAAGGTGTGCTCGCCCTGCAGGTCGGACACGAGGCCGCCGGCTTCCTGGATGAGCAGCACGCCCGCGGCCATGTCCCAGGGCGCGAGGCCGAGCTCCCAGAACGCGTCCAGACGCCCGCAGGCGACATACGCGAGGTCGAGCGCTGCGGCGCCGGCACGACGCACCCCGGAAGATTTTTCCATGATGGAGCGCAGCTGCCGCAGGTACAGGTCGGCGCGGGAAAGCTCCTTGAAGGGAAAGCCGGTGCCGACGAGTGCTTCGCTCAGCCGGGCGCATTTCGAGACGCGGACGCGCCGGTCGTTCAGGTAGGCGCCGCGTCCCTTCGTCGCCGTGAACAGCTCGTCCTTCACCGGGTCGTACACCACCGCGTGCTCGAGCGCGCCGTGGCGCTCGACGCCGATCGAAACTGCGTACTGCGGGAAGCCGTGGATGAAGTTCGTGGTGCCGTCGAGCGGGTCGATGATCCAGCGGTACTCCGCACCCTGGCCGGCGGACGCGCCCGACTCCTCGGCGAGGATGGCGTGGCCCGGATACGCCTTATGGACGACCTCGATGATCGCGGCCTCGGCCGCGCGGTCGACCTCGGTGACGAAGTCGTTCGCCCGCTTGGCGGTTGCCTGCACGCCGCCGGCAAGGGCCGCGCGGTTGATGACCGAGCCGGCGCGCCGCGCGGCGCGCACTGCGATGTTGACGATGGGGTGCATGAGGGCCGCGTATTCTACTTACCAGCCCGAAAGCACGATCTTGCCGATCATCCGGCGGCTTTCGAGCCGCTCGTGCGCCTTGCGCAGGTTGGCGGCGTTGATCGGAGCCAGGTGCTCGGTCATCGTGCTGCGCACCGTGCCCGCGTCGATCCAGCCGGCGACGCGGTTGAGCAGGCGCTGCTGCTCGACCATGTCGGGCAGCCCGAGGCTCGAGCGGGAGAACATGGCCTCGAAGGCGAAGGTGGCGCACTTGCGCTGGATCGCCTTCAGGTCGACCGGGGCGGCATTGGCGACGACGGAGCACAGGCTGCCCTGCGGCCGGACCGCTTCGGCCATGTCGAGCCAGTAGCGGTCGAGGTCTGCGCAATTCAGCACGCAGTCGGCGTGCGCGATGCCGAGCCCGCGAAGCCCTTCGCGCAGCGGCTGGGAATGGTCGATGACGTGTGCCGCGCCGAGCTCCCGGCACCACCGGGCGCTTTCCGGGCGCGACGCGGTGGCCACGACCTTCAGCCCGAGGGTGCGGCCGATCTGGATCGCCATGGAGCCGACGCCGCCGGCGGCGCCGATGACCAGCACCGTGTCGCCTTCCCGGGCGCGCAGCCGGTCGACGAGCGCCTCGTAGGCGGTGATCGTCGTGAGGGGCAGCGCCGCCGCCTGCGCGAAATCGAGCGAGCCGGGCTTCGAGCCGGTGATGCGCTCGTCGACGAGCTGCAGCTCCGCGTTGCTCCCGGGGCGAAGGATCGAGCCGGCGTAGTACACGTAGTCGCCCGCCTTGTAGGCGGTCACCTGCTCGCCGACCGCTTCGACCACGCCGGCGGCATCCCAGCCGAGAATCCGCGCCTCGCCGCGCGCGGCGCCGTGGTAGCGGTCGCCGCGCACCTTGGTGTCAAGCGGGTTGACCGAAACCGCGCGCACCCGGACCAGCAGGTCATGCCCCGCCGGCGCCGGCGGCGGCGGGATTTCTTCGTCTACCAGGGAGCGAGGATTGCCGGCGGGCAGCGGCTCGCGGGCGAGGACGGCCTTCACGCCCGGTATTCTAGGGGCCGATGGCCATCGACCTCTCGAACGTCCGCATCGTCCTCTGCCGCCCGAGCCATCCCGGCAACATCGGCGCGGCCGCGCGCGCCATGAAGACCATGGGCATCACCGACCTTCGCCTGGTCGCCCCGGAACGTTTCCCCGCCAAGGAAGCGGACTGGATGGCGACCCACGCGGTGGACGTGCTTCAAAAGGCGCAAGTGGTTTCCGTCCTGGGAGAAGCGATATCGGACTGCGCGGCCACCTTCGCGCTTTCGGCGCGGCCGCGCGAATGGTCGCCGGATGTCCTCGACGTGCGCGCGGCCGGGGCGAAGGCGGCCGCCCTGGACGACAAGGTGGCGTTCGTCTTCGGCTCGGAGTCCGCGGGCTTGACGAACGAGGAGGTGTTCGCCTGCCAGCATCTCGTCCATATTCCGGCGACACCCGAATTCAGCTCGCTCAACCTCGCGCAGGCGGTCCAGGTGGTCGCCTACGAAACCTACGTCGCGGCAGGCGGGACGACGCCTCGATTCCGGGACGAGAAGCTCGCGACGGTCGAAGACATCGAGGGCCTGCACGCGTACCTGCTCGACGCGGCGGTCCAGAGCGGATTCCACGTACCCGGCACCGGATCCAAGCTGCCCGAGCGGCTGCGCCGGCTCTTCTCGCGCGTGCCGGAAATGACGCGCGAGGAAGTGAACATCCTGCGTGGCCTTTTGAAGGCGCTGCTTAAGCGGAATACTTGATTGATTTAGTCGGAAAGCCACTAAAATTCGCGCCATGCTGAGCCGCCTGAAAAGCGACATCGCCTGCATCCTCGACCGCGACCCCGCGGCGCGGTCCTGGTTCGAAGTCCTGACCTGCTATCCCGGGCTGCACGCCATCTATGTCCACAAGCTGGCGCGCTGGTTCTGGATGAACGGGCTACGCTGGCTCGGGCGCTTCACTTCGCACCTCGGTCGCTGGCTGACCGGGATCGAGATCCATCCGGGCGCGAAGATCGGCAGCTGCGTGTTCATCGACCACGGCATGGGCGTCGTCATCGGGGAGACGGCCGAGGTGGGCGACGGCTGCACCATCTACCAGGGTGTGACGCTCGGCGGCACGTCGCTCTACCGGGGCACGAAGCGCCATCCGACCCTCGGGCCGGGCGTGGTCGTCGGCGCGGGCGCCAAGGTGCTCGGCGGCTTCACGGTGGGCGAGGGCGCGCGCATCGGGTCGAATGCGGTGGTCATCAAGGAAGTGCCGGCCGGCGCGTCGGTCGTCGGCATACCCGGACGCATCGTCGAGGACAAGCGCGCCGCCCGGGATCCGCGCTTTGCCGCGTATGCCGTAGTCAACGACCTCGAGGATCCGCATGCGAAGGCGATCCAGGCGCTCGTGGAATACACCAAGGAGCTGGAGCAGCGGCTGGACCGCCTGGAGCGCGCTCCGGAGCAGGATAAGAACATCAGGGCGATCAAGTAGTTAAAACTTGACGGTTTCAGTCGGGTTTGGGTATACTTGAGCAACTTTCTCAAGTATTGGAACGATCAAATGAGACTTACAACCAAGGGACGATTCGCGGTGACCGCGATGGTCGACCTGGCGATGCGCCAGAACCGCGGCCCGGTGACGCTCGCCGCCATCAGCGAGCGCCAGCGCATCTCGCTCTCGTACCTCGAGCAGCTCTTCGGCAAGCTGCGCCGGCACGGCCTCGTGTCGAGCGTGCGCGGCCCCGGCGGCGGCTACAACCTGGCGCGCCCGGCCGCGGAGCTGACGGTTGCGGAGATCGTCAGCGCGGTGGACGAGCCGCTCGACGCGACGCAGTGCGGCGGGAAGGAGAACTGCCTGGACGACCGCCGCTGCATGACGCACGACCTGTGGGCGACGCTGAACGAGAAGATGCACGAGTACCTGTCGTCCGTGACGCTCGGCGACCTGGTGGCGCACCAGAACGGCAAGCCGGTCTCGGTGATCAAGCACTACGGCCGCACCGCCGACGACAAGCCCGCGCCGGAGAAAGTAGCGGCATGAGCCTGAAGCTTCCCATCTACCTCGACTACTCGGCCACGACGCCCGTGGACCCGCGGGTCGCGCAGAAAATGATCCCGTACCTCACGGAGGTCTTCGGCAACCCGGCGAGCCGCTCGCACGCCTTCGGCTGGAAAGCCGAGGAGGCGGTGGAGGAGGCGCGCGCCAACGTGGCGGCGCTGATCAACGCCGACGCGAAGGAGATCGTGTGGACCTCCGGGGCCACCGAGGGCAACAACCTCGCGATCAAGGGTGCAGCGAACTTCTACAAGACGAAGGGCAAGCACCTCATCACCGTGAAGACCGAGCACAAGGCGGTGCTCGACACCATGCGCGCGCTGGAGCGCGAGGGCTTCGAGGTCACCTACCTCGACGTGCAGGAAAACGGCCTGCTGGACC
>DASPMF010000240.1:0-7298 GCA_035627155.1 Burkholderiales bacterium
CGGCGTCGAGACGCTGTACGGCCGCAACACGGGCCGCTGGCGGGTCATCGACGCGCTGTCGACGCTCGCGTTCGACCATCCGCCGCGCGCGCCCTTCTTCCGCGACGAGCTCGAGAGCTACCTGCTGCTTGCGCGCGACGAGAACCTGAAGGTCTTCGCGCTGCGCGGCTCCTACGCCGGCGCCTTCGGCATCCCCCAGTTCATGCCGGGCAGCGCGCGCCGCTACGCCGTCGACTTCGACGGCAGCGGCGCCATCGACCTCAGCCGCAGCGCCGTGGACTCGATCGGCAGCGTGGCGAACTTCCTGCGCCAGCACGGATGGCGACCGGGCGGAGAGGTGCAGGCCCCGGCCCGCGTGACGGGCGAGGGCTATCGCGCCTTCGCGACGGGCAGCGTCGAGGCGCGCCATACGGTCGCCGAGCTCTCCGCCGCCGGAGTGGAGCCCGACGCGCCGCTCCCTGCGGAGGAGAAGGCAGCGCTCATCGAGCTCGCGACGCCGGGACAGGAAAGCGAGTTCCGGCTCGGGCTGCACAACTTCTATGTACTCACGCGCTACAACCGCAGCGCGTTCTATGCGGCGGCGGCGCATGACCTCGCCGGCGCGGTGCGGGCCGCCTACGAGCCGGGCAGATAGCGCATCGGATCGACTGCCGCGGAGCCTTTGCGGATCTGGAAATGCAGCTTGGGGCGATCGGAATCGCTCGAGCCGAGCTCGGCGATCTTCTGCCCGCGCGCCACGGCCTGCTGTTCCTTCACCACGATCTCCCGGTTGTGGGCGTATACGGTGATGAAGCCGTTGTCGTGCTTGAGAACGACCAGCTTGCCCAGTCCGGGAATCCCGTTGCCGATGTAGGTGACGCGCCCGGCAGCTGCGGCAACGATCGGGTCCCCGGGCTTGCCGTCGATGTCGATTCCTTTGCTGCGGGGCTCGGCGAAGCCGTTGATCACCCTGCCGTTGGCGGGCCAGATGAACTGCGCATCGGCGGCGGCCTTGGGCTCCTCGCGGACCGCGGGCTTGGGCTCCTCGCGAGGTGCAGGCCTGGCCTCTTCGCGCCGGACCGTTTCGAGGGGTTTCGATTCCACCCCGGATCCGACCCGCGCGCTCCCGACCTGCACACCCGGGCGGTCGGGCGGTGGCGTAACCCGCAACTGCTGGCCCACTTGTATGCGCGTCGGATCCTGAAGGCCGTTCCATTGCGCGACTTCGCGATAGTCGGCCCCATGCTCCAGCGCAATGCTGTAGAGCGTGTCGCCCCGCTTGACTACGTAGTAGCCGTCCGCCACCGCCTGCGAAGGCTGGGCGGAGGGCTTCAAGGGGCCGGGCTTGGCAAGCCCGGCGGACGCCGGCGCGCGGTCGATGACCGGCGCAGGCCCCTGGCGGACCGCACAACCGGCGACGGCGAGGAGCACCGCCGTCGTGGCGAGGCTGGCAGCGACTCTCAAGCCTTGCCCGCCTCCATCGGCACGAAACGCACGGGATCCAGTTCGGACTCGACGAGCGTCCGGCCGTTGCGCTCGAGTAGGACGAGTCGCTGCGCGTCCCGTTGCGACACGCGCAATGGCAGGATCATTCTGCCACCCGGCGCCAGTTGCCGCATGAGCGCATCGGGAATCTCACGGGCCGCGGCCGCCACGATGACGGCCTGGAACGGCGCGGCCTTCTCGAGGCCGGCGTGGCCGTCGCCATGCGCGAGGCGCAGGTTCGAGAGGCGCAATCCCAGCAGGTTGACCCGCGCCCGATCCAGCAACGCACGGATGCGCTCGATCGAATAGACCTCCTGGAAGACGTGCGAGAGCACGGCGGCCTGGTATCCGCAGCCCGTGCCGATCTCCAGCACTTTCCCCGGCGTCTTCTGCCCGCGCACCAGGCATTCGATCATCCGCGCCACCACGTAGGGCTGCGAGATGGTCTGCGCAAATCCTATGGGCAACGCCGTGTCGTCGTAGGCGCGGCTGGCGAGCGCCTCCTCGACGAACAGGTGCCGCGGCACTGCGTTCATAGCTGCCAGCACCCGCTCGTCGGAAATGCCCTGCTCGCGCAGGCGCTCCACCATCCGCGCCCGCGTGCGCTGCGACGTCATGCCGATTCCGGCTGCTCGATTCACGTCTGGAACCAGTCCTGTGCCTTGGCGAGCTGCGCCTGGTTGGTGAGATCGAGACGCAACGGCGTGATCGAAACGCGGTTGTTCTCCACGGCATGGAAATCGGTGCCGGGGCCTGCATCCGCCGCACCGCCCGCCGGCCCGATCCAGTAAGCGGTGTCCCCGCGCGGCGTCTGGAGCTTGATCACCGGCTCCGCCTTGTGGCGCCTGCCGAGCCGGGTGATCTCCTGACCGCGCAACGCCGCAGGCGCGATGTCCGGAACATTGACGTTGAAGAGGACCGGCTCGCCGAAGGGCTTGCTCCTCAGCCGCCCGACCACCTGCAGCGCCGCGGCGATCGCGGTCTCGAAATGCGTCCCGGTCTTGCTGGTCAGCGAGACGGCCACCGAGGGAATGCCGAGCAGGTAGCCCTCCGACGCGGCCGCGACGGTCCCGGAGTAGATCGTGTCGTCGCCCATGTTCGCACCGAGGTTCACCCCGGAGACGATTACATCGGGGACGAATTCCAGCAGGCCGGTCACCGCGATATGCACGCAGTCGGTCGGCGTTCCATTGACGAAGAAGAACCCGTTCGCTGCCCGGCGCACGGTAAGGGGCCGGTCCAGCGTGAGCGAATTGGAAGCACCGGAGCGATCGCGCTCCGGCGCGACGACGGTCACCTCGCCGAGCTGGCGCAGGGCTTCCGCGAGCAAGGTGATGCCCGGCGCGAAATACCCGTCGTCATTGGACACCAGAATCCGCACCGAGCGATTCTAAGGGCTTACGGCAGCATCGACCTCGGTACCGGCGGTGATGCGCACGAGGTCCCGGTAAGTCAGCCGGAACACCGTATGCGGATGCCCGCCCGCCGCCCAGACCACCGGACAGGTCGCCAGCGACTTCTCGACGAACGCACGCAGCGGCGTGGCATGCCCCACGGGCGCCACGCCGCCGATCGCAAAGCCGGTCTGCTCGCGTACGAACTCGGCGTCGGCCTTGCCAATTGGCTCGCCGACGATGGATTCGAGGCGCGCAAGATCGACGCGACGCGCCCCGGAGCTCATGACGAGGAACGGCGCGCCGCTCCCGTGGCCGCGAAAGACGAGGGAGTTCGCGATCTGCTGCAACTCGCAGCCGAGGAACTGCGCCGCGGCCTTCGCGGTGCGCGCTGCTCCGGGGAGCTCGACGATCTCGCAATCGAGGCCGCAAAGCGCGAGCGCCCTGCGCACGCGGGCCACGCTCGGCGATTGCAGCACCTCCGACACCGCTACTTCAGCCGCGAGAACGCCGTGGGCGCGAGGATCCGGTTGAGGATGTTCGCCACGATGGGACCGTTCTTCTCGGTCTCGGCGCGCGCCTGGTGCCACTCCGGATCCGCCTGGAACGCGTTCCACGCGCGCTCGCGCTCGGCGAGATCCTTCCACTCCAGCAGGTAGTGCAGCTCCTGGTTGCTTTCGCCAACGAGGGTGGTCCAGAACCCCGCCTGACGAATGCCGTGCTTTTCCCAGATCCGAAGCGTGATGGTCTCGAACCGCCGGATCAGGTCAGGCAACCTTCCCGGGACGCACTGGTAGACGCGCAGCTCGTAGATCATCGCTGGAAAGAGTTGGTCGGGGCGGCGAGATTTGAACTCGCGACCACCTGCACCCCATGCAGGTACGCTACCAGGCTGCGCTACGCCCCGAGGTTTTCATGATGACGCGGGTTCGATTCTACCCCTGCAGCTGCTCGATGACCGCGCGCAGCTCGCGCTTGAGCGCCACGAGGTCGACGGTCCCCGGCAGGCCGGCCGCAGCGCCGCGACCGTTCCGGGAAGCGGGTTCCGGTTTTTCGTCCTGTGCCATCGCGCCGTCCAACCGCCCGGTATCGAGACGGTTGCGCGCGCCGCTGATCGTGAAGCCCTCTTCGTAGAGCAGCTCACGGATGCGGCGGATAAGCAGCACCTCGTGGTGCTGGTAGTAGCGCCGGTTGCCGCGGCGCTTGACCGGCTTCAGCTGCGTGAATTCCTGCTCCCAGTAGCGCAGGACGTGCGGCTTCACCCCGCAAAGCTCGCTCACCTCACCGATGGTGAAGTAGCGCTTCGCTGGAATGGGCGGGAGCTCAGTTCTTTTCCGGCTGGGCTCCATGGCGAGCTTTCTCCACCATGGCCTTCAGCTTCTGGCTGGCGTGGAAGGTTACGACGCGGCGGGCGCTGATCGGGATTTCCTCGCCCGTCTTGGGATTGCGGCCCGGCCGCTGCGGCTTGTCGCGCAACTGGAAGTTGCCGAAACCGGACAGTTTCACGCTTTCTCCGCGCTCCAGGGCGCCGCGGATCTCCTCGAAGAACGCCTCGACCATGTCTTTGGCCTCACGCTTGTTCAGCCCGACCTTCTCGAACAGCAGGTCGGCCAGCTCGGCCTTCGTCAAAGTCATCATGGCTCCCTGAATCCCTTTTATTTCCGGAGGGTTGCGGAGAATTCTCGGCCTAGCAGGGTGACCAGCTCGTCGCGGGCACCGTCTGCCTCCGCATCCGTAAGGGTTCGTTCAGTATCTTGCATAACTACCCGGAAAGCAAGGCTTTTTGACCCATCCGCCACCCCCTTCCCGCGGTACACGTCGAAAAGCCTGACCTCTCGCACGATGCGGGATTTTCGGGCCGAAATCGCCTCCAGAATGGCCTGGACTGAGACCCCCTCCGACACCACCAGCGAGATGTCCCGCACGACCTGCGGGTACTTTGACGGGGGTTGGAATCGCGCCTGCGGCACCGCCAGGAGCGCCTCCGCGTCCAGCTCGAAAAGCACCGGCGAATGAGGCAACTCGTACTTGTGCTGCCACTTGGGGTGCAGTTCGCCGATCCAGCCGGCGGCGACGCCGGACACGAGCACGCGCGCCGAGCGCCCGGGATGGAAGGCCGGATGGGCGGCGGGCTCGAAACGCGGCGCCAGCGGCGCGGCAAGCGCCTCGAGATCCGCCTTGATGTCGAAGAAATCCACCGGCCGGGAAGCGTTGCCCCACTGCTCGCGGAGGGCCGGACCATAGGCTGCCGCCGCAACGCGCATGGGTTGGCGCACACCGCAAACCGAAAGTGGCCCGTCCTGCGCCGCCGGGTCGCGCAGGAAGGCCCGGCCGATCTCGAACACGCGAATGCGCTCGACCTTGCGCGCGTGGTTGTAGCGCACGTTCGCCACCAGCGAGCCGATGAGGGAAGTGCGCATGACGGACTGCTGTGCCGCGATGGGATTCAGCAGGCGGATCGGATTGCGCTCGCCGGAAAAGTCGGCCTCCCATTGCGGCTCGACGAAGGTGAAATTGATGACCTCCCAATAATCCGCGCCCGCCAGGCGTTCCCGCAGGTCGTGAAGGGTCCGCCGGCCCTCCGGCGCAGGCAGCATGGTGGCCGCGGCGCGCGGCGGCTGCGCGGCAATCCGCTCGAACCCGTGGATGCGCGCAACCTCCTCGATGAGGTCTTCCTCGCGCTCGATGTCGAAGCGGTGGCTGGGCGGCCTGACGACGAACGTTTCTCCCCGCCTCTCGGTGGGGAACTGCAGCCTCCGGAACACGGCGGCCATCTCGTCCGGGCCGACCGGCACCCCGATCACCTTCTGTGCGCGCGCGATGCGCATCGACACCGGTTCTCTCTCCGGCAACCGCACCACGCGATCGTCCGTGGGTCCCGGTTCGCCCCCGCAGATGTCGACGACGAGTCTCGTCGCGTACTCGATGCCGTCGACGTTGTTCTCCGGGTCGACGCCGCGCTCGAAGCGATGCGAAGCGTCGCTGCTGAAGTTGAAGCGCCTGGCGCGACCCTGGATTGCGTCGGGGAAGAAGAAGGCCGACTCGAGGAAGATGTTCCGCGTTCCCTCGTCGGCCTTCGTTGATTCGCCGCCCATGATGCCGGCGAGCCCGATCACTCCGGAGTCGTCGGTAATGCACAGGACCGATTCGTCCACCTCAACCGTCTGCTCGTTGAGGAGCAGCACGTTCTCGCCCTTGCGTCCCCACCGTACGTCGATCGGGCCCCTCAGCTTGTCGAGGTCGTAGACGTGCAGCGGCCGCCCCATCTCCAGCATGACGTAGTTCGTAACGTCCACCAGCGCGGAGATCGAGCGTTGTCCGGCGCGCTCCAGACGATCCTTCATCCATTGCGGCGTGGGCGCCTTCGCATCCACGTTGCGGATGACACGGCCCGTGAACCGTCCGCAGCCTTCGGGGTGCGTGATCCTCACCGGATGCCTGGCCGCGCTTTTCGCGGCGACGGGCTTGATCTCGGGAAGGGAGACCTTCTCTCCCGTCAGCGCCGACACTTCCCGCGCGACGCCGAGTACAGAGAGCGCGTCGGCACGGTTGGGCGTTAGCTTGAGGGTGAGGATGTGGTCGTCTAGCGCGAGGACTTTGCGCACGTCGTCGCCCACCCTGCCGTCGACGATCTCGAGCAGCCCGGAATGGTCATCGGACAGGCCGAGCTCCTTCGCCGAGCAAAGCATTCCCTGGCTTTCCGCGCCCCGGATCGACGTGGCCTTGATCGCGATGCCGGGCAGGGTTGCACCGACGCGCGCGAGCGGCGCCTTCATTCCCTTGCGCACGTTCGGCGCGCCGCAGACCACCTGCACGGTGGAGGCGCCGTCCGTCACCTTGCAGACGGTGAGCTTGTCCGCGCCCGGATGCTTGTCGACCGAGAGCACCTCGCCGACCACAACACCGCTGAACTGCGCGCCGGCGGCGCGGTAGTCCTCGACCTCCAGCCCGGCCATGGTCAGCTTCTCGGCGAGCTCTTCACCGGAAAGCGCCGGATTGCACAGGGCGCGCAGCCAGCTCTCGGGAATGTTCATGAGAACTGTTCGAGGAAGCGCAGGTCGCCGTCGAAGAACAGGCGCAGGTCCTCGATCCCGTAGCGAAGCATGGTGAGGCGCTCCAGCCCCGAGCCGAAGGCGAAGCCGATGTACTTCTCCGGGTCGAGGCCGAAGTTGCGGACCACGTCCGGATGCACCTGGCCCGAGCCCGAGATCTCGAGCCAGCGGCCCTTCAGCTTCATGTCGATTTCGGCAGAGGGCTCGGTGAAGGGAAAGAACGACGGGCGAAAGCGCACCTCGAGGTCGTCCATCTCGAAGAATTGGCGCAGGAAGTCGGTGTAGACGCCTTTAAGGTCGGCGAAGCTGATGTGCTCGTCGATCCACAAACCTTCGACCTGATGGAACATCGGCGAATGCGTGGCGTCGGAATCGACGCGATAGGTGC
>DASPMF010000241.1:0-2090 GCA_035627155.1 Burkholderiales bacterium
TGCTCGCTTGGACGCACGGTCACCGCGGCCTCGGCTGCGCGCTCCAAACGTGCCGCCGAGGTCAGCATCAGGAACTTCAGCTCGGCGCCGAGGCTGTTCAGGGCCTCGTAGTCGGGCCCGTCGGCGGCGAACGTGACTTCGGCCTGCAGCGAGGAGCCGACCTTGCCCTCGACGCGCAGCGCCTCGATCTGCTTGCGCGCGGGCGCGCGCAGCTCGCGCAGCCTGCGCCACTTCTCGAGCAGCGCCGGACCGTCGCCGGGCATCGGCACTTCATGCAGCGTGTGGAAGAAGACGCTGTCGTCCGCCTCGCCGCGGAACACCGCCCAGGCCTCCTCGGCCGTGAAGCTCAGCACCGGCGCCATCAGGCGGATCAGCGCGTTCGTGATGTGCCAGAGCGCGGTCTGCGCGGAGCGGCGCGGCTGCGACCGCGCGCCGCACGTGTAGAGCCGGTCCTTCAGAACGTCCAGGTAGAAGGCGCCGAGGTCCTCGGAGCAGAACGCCTGCAGCTTCTGCATGACGAGATGGAACTGGTAGCCCTCGTAGTCGTCCGCGACGGCCTGCTGCAGCTGCGCCGTCAGGGCGAGCGCGTAGCGGTCCGCTTCCACCAGCTGCGCCACAGGCACCGCGTCCTTGGTCGCGTCGAAATCCGAAGTGTTCGCGAGCAGGAACCGCAGCGTATTGCGGATGCGGCGGTAGCTTTCGACCACGCGCTTCAGGATCTCGTCCGAGATGGAAAGCTCGCCGGAATAATCCGTGCTCGCCACCCAGAGGCGCAGGATCTCGGCCCCGAGCGTGCTCGACACCTTCTGCGGCGCGATGACGTTGCCGAGCGACTTGGACATCTTGCGCCCGTCGCCCGCGACGACGAAGCCGTGCGTGAGCAGGCTGCGGTATGGCGGATGCCCGTCCAGCATGGAGGCGGTCAGCAGGGATGAATGGAACCAGCCGCGGTGCTGGTCCGAGCCCTCGAGATACATGTCGGCCGGATACGCGGACTGCTCGCGATGCGAGCGGCGCAGGACCGTGTAGTGCGTGGTGCCGGAATCGAACCAGACGTCGAGCGTGTCGCGGCTTTTCTCGTAAGCGGCGCTGTCAGCGCCCAGGAGCTCCTCCGCGCTCACCCGCTGCCAGGCCTCGATGCCGCCCTTCTCGACGCGCCTCGCGACCTCCTCGAGCAGCTCCGCGGTGCGCGGATGCAGCGCGCCGGTCTCCTTGTGCAGGAAGAACGGCATGGGAACGCCCCATTGCCGCTGGCGCGACAGCGTCCAGTCGGGGCGGTTGGCGATCATGCCGTGCAGGCGTGCCTGGCCCCAGGAGGGAAAGAACTTCGTCTGCTCGATGCCGCGCAGCGCGGTCTCGCGCAGGCTCGGGCCGGCTTGCGGCTTGCGGTCCATCGAGGCGAACCATTGCGTGGTGGCGCGCAGGATGACCGGCGTCTTGTGCCGCCAGCAATGCATGTAGCTGTGGGTGTACGTCTCGCTCGCCAGGAGCGCGCCCTTCTCCTTCAGGACGCCCAGAACCTTCGCGTTGGCATCCCAGATCGACAGCCCGCCGAAGAGCGGCAGGGACTGGGCGAACCGCCCGTCGCCCATGACGGGCGTGAGGATCTCCTCGTCCTTCATCCCGTAGCGGCGGCACGAGTCGAAGTCCTCGACGCCGTACGCCGGCGCGGAGTGCACGACGCCGGTGCCGGATTCGAGGGTGACGTAGTCGCCCAGATAAACCGGCGCCGTGCGGTCGTAGAACGGATGGCGAAACCGGATCTTCTCCAGCGCGCTTCCCTTGCAGGACGCAAGGGGGCGGCCTTCGAGCTTGTATCGGGCGAGGCACTTCTCCTGGAGCTCCGAGGCGAGGATCAGCAGTCCGCGCTCGGTGTCCACCAGGTTGTAGGTGAAGTCAGGATGGACGTTCAGCGCCTGGTTGCCCGGCAGCGTCCACGGCGTGGTGGTCCAGATCACGGCGAATATCGGCTTTTCCGAAACGGCCGTTCTTCCAAATGCTGCCGACAACTTCGGCAAGTCTTCCTTGAAAACCTCGAAGGCGACGTCGATGGCCGGGTCCTTGCGGTCCTCGTACTCCACCTCCGCCTC
>DASPMF010000242.1:0-4667 GCA_035627155.1 Burkholderiales bacterium
GAGACGATCACCTATGCCGAGCTGGCGCGCCGCGCGGGGTTCCCGAACTGCGCGCGCGCCGCGGGCGCGGCGACCGGGCGCAATCCGATCGGCGTGATCGTGCCTTGCCATCGCATCGTGGGAACCAATGGCACGCTTACCGGCTACGCCGGCGGCCTGCCGAAGAAGAAGGCGCTGCTCGCGCTTGAGGCGTCAGCCGGCCATCGTCAGGCCGCCTGAGACGCTGATGACCTGTCCGGTAATGAACGCCGCTTCGTCCGAGGCAAGGAACGCGACGATGCCCGGGATGTCCGCGGGCTGGCCGACGCGCTTCATCGGGATCGCGCGCACCAGGGCGTCATAAACCTTCTGTCCCGCCTCGCCTTCGCCGAGGAAGCCGCGCAGGATCGGCGTGTCGGTGGGGCCCGGGCAGACGACATTGACGGTGACGCCCTTGCGGGCGAGCTCGCGCGCGAGCGTCTTCGAGAAGGAGAGGATGCCGCCCTTGCAGGCCGAGTACACCGACTCGCCCGAGGAGCCGACGCGCGCCGCGTCGGAGGAAATGTTGATCACGCGCCCCGCGCCGCGCTTCACCATTTGCGGCACCACGATGTGGTGCATGTTGAGCGGCCCGCGCAGGTTGATCGCGATGAGCTGCTCCCATTCGTCGGGCTTCGTGTCGAGGAAGTTCTGGAAGCGGTCCCACCCGGCGTTGTTCACCAGGATGTCGACCTGCGCGTCGCCGATCGCCTTCTTCGCCGCGGCGTAATCCGTAATGTCGAAGGCCAGCGCCTTGCCTTTGACTGCTTCTGCGGTTCTCCTGCAGTTTTCCTCATTGACGTCGCAAACGAGGACTGAAGCGCCTTCTTCTGCAAACCGTTTGCAGATCGCCGCGCCGATCGCGCCGCCGCCGCCCGTGACGAGGACTGTCTTTCCGGACAGGCCTTTCATCACTTTCTCTTATCGATCACGCGTTTCGCCTTCCCTATGGAGCGCTCAACCGCGCCGATCCTCACGTCGGCGCTGATGCCGATGTAGGCCTTGATACTGTGCTGCAGGGCCCGCGCGCCGGCTTCGCTTCCCTCGAGGACCACGGTCAGGTGGTCCAGCGGGCCGTCCTTCGAGAGCTCCAGGACGTAGTGGGGGCTCAGCTCCGGCTGCTTGAGGATGAGCTCCTCGATCTGCGACGGGAACACGTTCACGCCGCGGATGATGAGCATGTCGTCGGAGCGCCCGGTGATCTTTTCCATGCGGCGCATGGTGCGCGAGGTACCGGGGAGGAGCCGCGTGAGGTCGCGCGTGCGGTAGCGGATGACCGGCAGCGCTTCCTTGGTGAGCGAGGTGAAGACGATCTCGCCTTTCTCGCCGTCGGGCAGCGGGTTTCCGGTCTGCGGGTCCACCACCTCGGGGTAGAAATGGTCCTCCCAGATGGTGAGCCCGTCCTTCGACTCGATGCATTCCTGCGCGACGCCGGGGCCGATCACCTCGGACAGGCCGTAAAGGTCGATCGCTTCGAGGGACGTGCGGCTTTCTATCGAGGCGCGCAGCTCGTTCGTCCACGGCTCCGCGCCGAAGATGCCGATGCGAAGGGACGCCTTCTTCGGGTCGAGGCCCTGGCGCTCCATCTCGTCGGCGATCGCCAGCATGTAGCTCGGCGTCACCATGATGATGTCGGGCTGGAAGTCGCGGATGAGCTGCACCTGGCGCTCGGTCATCCCGCCGCCGAGCGGAATCACCGCCAGCCCCAGGCGCTCGGCCCCGTAATGCGCGCCCAGGCCGCCGGTGAAGAGGCCGTAGCCGTACGCGACGTGCACCTTGTCGCCGGGACGCGCGCCGGCGGCGCGGATCGAGCGAGCCATGACGTGCGTCCACATGTCGAGGTCCTTCTGGGTGTACCCCACGACGGTCGGCTTGCCGGTGGTGCCCGACGAGGCGTGGATGCGCACGATGCGGTCCATCGGAACCGCGAACATGCCGAACGGATAGGTCTCGCGCAGGTCGGCCTTGGTCGTGAACGGGAACTTCGCGAGGTCCTGGAGCGAGCGGCAGTCCTGCGGCTTCACGCCGGCGGCGTCGAACTTCTTTCGGTAGTGCGGGATGTTTTCGTAGGCGTGCTTCAGCGTCCACTGCAATCGTTGCAGTTGCAGATGCTGCAGCTCGTCTCTCGACGCCGTTTCAATTTCTTCCAGAGGAAAACTGTTCATTTGCCCTTGAACACCGGTTTTCTCTTCTGCAGGAACGCGGCCACGCCCTCGCGATAGTCCTCGGAGAAGCCCGCCTCGCGCTGCAGGTCGCGCTCGAGGTCGAGCTGCGCGTCGAGCGTGTTGCCGCCCGAGGCATAGAGCGCCTTCTTGACCAGCCCGTAGCCCTTCGTCGGCCCGGCGGCTAGCTCACGCGCGATGCGCGTCACTTCGGGCATGAGCTCGGCGTCGTCCACCACTTTCCAGATGAGCCCCATGCGCGCCGCGTCTTCCGCGGAGAGCTTCTCGGCGAAGAGCGCGAGCCCCATGGCGCGCGCCAGGCCGACGAGGCGCGGCAGGAAGAACGTGCCGCCGGAATCGGGCACCAGGCCGATGCGCGAGAAGGACTGGATGAGGCTCGCCGAGCGTGCGGCGAACACTACGTCGCACGCGAGCGCGACGTTGGCGCCCGCGCCCGCCGCCGTGCCGTTGAGCGCGCAGAGGATCGGCTTGGGCAGCTCGCGCATACGGCGCACCAGCGGGTTGTAGTTGGAGCCGAGCGACACCGAAAGGTCGATCGGCGCGGAGCCGGGGCTCACGTTGCGCTCGGAAAGGTCCTGGCCCGAGCAGAACGCCCGGCCCGCGCCGGTGAGCACGACGACGCGCACCTCGGGCTCGTCCGCCGCGCGCAGCAGCGCCTCGCGCAGCAGCTTGTGCATCTCGGGGTTGAAGGCGTTGAGCTTGTCGGGCCGGTTGAGCGTGACCGTGAGCACGCCCGCATCCAGCGAAACCAGGACGGAAGACATAGCGGACAGCTTACAATTTGGGCATGCCGAAAGTCTATGCGATCGACGGAATCGTCCCGGTCGTCGACCCGAGCGCTTTCGTGCATCCGAGCGCCGTGCTGATCGGCGACGTGATCGTCGGGCCGCGCGCCTACGTCGGCCCGGCCGCCTGCCTGCGCGGCGACTTCGGCCGCATCGTGGTCGAGGAAGGCGCGAACGTCCAGGACACCTGCATGCTGCACGGCTTCCCCGGCAAGGACACGGTCGTCGGTCCCGAAGCGACCATCGGCCACGGCGCCGTGCTGCACGGTTGCGTCGTCGGCCGCGGCGCGCTGGTCGGCATGAACGCCGTCGTGAACGACAACGCGGAGGTCGGTGAGGACGCAGTCGTCGCGGCGCTCGCCTTCGTGAAGGCCGAGGCGCGCATCCCGGCGCGCGCGCTCGCCGCGGGCATTCCCGCCAAGGTGCTGCGCGAGCTCTCCGCCGCGGAGGTCGACTGGAAGAAGAACAACATGCTCCTCTACCAGCAGCTCGCCGAGCGCAGCCGCGGCACGATGCAGGAAGTGGAAGCGCTCACCGCGCCCGAGCCGGGGCGCAAGCGCATCGACGCCCCCGGATCCATCCCCCTTTCCGAAATGAAGAAGAGGAAGCATGGCTGACACGGCATTGCTCATCATCGACATCCAGAACGACTACTTCCCCGGCGGCGCGATGGAGCTCGAGGGCTCGGATGCCGCCGGCGCGAACGCCGGCAAGGTGTTGCAGAAATTCCGCAACGAGAACCTGCCGGTCATCCATGTGCGCCACCTGTCGGTGCGTCCGGGCGCGACGTTTTTCCTGCCCGGCACCAAAGGTGCCGATATTCACGGGTCCGTGACGCCTGCTTCCGGGGAGGTGGTGGTAGAGAAGAATTTCCCTAACTCCTTCCGCTCCACGGCCTTGGAGGAGCAGCTTAAAAAGCAAGGCGTCAAAAACCTCGTGGTTGCCGGGATGATGACCCACATGTGCGTGGACGCGACGGTGCGCCATGCGGCGGACCTCGGCTACAAGATCACGCTGCTTGGCGATGCCTGCGCGACGCGCGCGCAGGCCTACGGGGGCGAGAAGGTGCCGGCGAAGCACGTGCACGCCGCCTTCCTCGCCGCCCTGAACGGCGCTTACGCCAAGGTGATCCCGACCCATGAGCTATGACCTGATCAGCGTCGAGCGCCCAGAGCGCGCGGCGCGAGTTGGCCTGATTACCCTGAATCGCCCCAAGCAGCTGAATGCACTCAATCCGGAGCTCATGCAGCAGGTCGGCCGCGCGCTGCAGGAATTCGACGCCGACGACGCCATCGGCGCGATCGTCATCACCGGCAGCGAGAAGGCCTTCGCCGCCGGGGCGGACATCGCGGTGATGCAGGGCTACAGCTACATGGACGCCTACAAGGCGGACTACATCACGCGCGACTGGGAGCACATCCGCCGCATCCGCAAGCCGGTGATCGCCGCGGTGGCGGGGTATGCGCTCGGCGGCGGCAACGAGCTCGCGATGATGTGCGACATCGTCATTGCCGCCGAGAACTCAAGATTCGGCCAGCCGGAGATCAACCTCGGCATCATGCCGGGCGCGGGCGGCACGCAGCGCCTGCCGCGCGCGGCCGGCAAGGCGAAGGCGATGGACCTCTGCCTCACGGCGCGCAACATGGACGCGCAGGAAGCCGAGCGCTGCGGCCTCGTCTCC
>DASPMF010000243.1:0-2930 GCA_035627155.1 Burkholderiales bacterium
CGGAGGCGAGGCGTACGTTCTGGCCGCTGCGTCCGATGGCCACGGCGAGGTTTTCCTCGTCCACGACCACGTCCATGGCGTGCTTTTCCTCGTCGACGACGATCGACGACACCTCGGCCGGCGCCAGCGCGCCGATCACGAACTGCGCTGGATCGGCGGACCACAGGACGATGTCCACGCGCTCGCCGGCGAGCTCCTGCGTCACCGCCTGCACCCGCGAGCCGCGCATGCCTACGCACGTGCCGATGGGGTCGATGCGCTTGTCGTTGGTGAAGACCGCGATCTTTGCCCGGATGCCGGGGTCGCGCGCCGCCGACTTGATCTCGAGGAGGCCTTCCTCGATCTCCGGGACCTCGAGCTCGAAGAGCTTCATGATGAACTGCGGCGCGGTGCGCGAGAGGATGAGCTGCGGGCCGCGCGCCTGGCGGTCGATCTTGGCCACCCATGCGCGGACCCGGTCGCCCACGCGCAGGTTCTCTTTCGGAATCATGTGCTCGCGCGGCAGCAGCGCCTCGAGCCGGCCGGACTCGATGATCGCCGAGCCGCGCTCCATGCGCTTCACCGTGCCGGTCACGAGCTCGTCGCCCCGGCCGAGGAAATCGTTGAGGATCTGCTCGCGCTCGGCGTCGCGGATGCGCTGCAGGATGACCTGCTTGGCGGTCTGCGCGCCGATCCTGCCGAACTCGACGTTGGGCAGCGGCTCCTCGACGTAGTCGCCGACCTTGAGGTTCGGATCCCGCTGCTGGGCGTCCTCGATGTGGATGGCGTGCGGGACCGGCGTCTCCATGTCGTCGTCGGACACGACCTTCCAGCGCCGGAACGACTCGTATGCGCCGGTGTTCTTGTCCACGGCGACGCGCACGTCGATGTCCTCGGAGTATTTCTTCTTCGTCGCCGAGGCGAGCGCCATTTCGAGCGCCCCGAAGACGATGTCGCGCGGCACGTTCTTCTCGCGCGCGAGCACGTCCACGAGCATCACCAGCTCACGATTCCCTGCCGTTAAATTGGTCGCTGCCGCCACGGTTCCCTCACAGTACTGTCAAAGCGCCGGGATCAGCTTCGCCCGGTCCACGTCCGCGAGCTCCAGCTCCACGGTCCGCCCATCCACGTCCACGCGCACTATTCCTTCTTCCGCGCCCCGCAGGACGCCCACGAACTTGCGCCGGCCGGTTTCGTCCGGCGTACGCATGCGCAGCTCCGCCTTCTGCCCGGCGAAGCGCGCGAAATCGCCCAGCTTGCGAAGCGGCCGGTCCAGTCCCGGCGAGGAGACCTCCAGCCGCTCGAAATCGACCCCTTCCACCGGAAGGACGCGCGTGAGCTGATGGCTCACGGTCGCGCAGTCGTCCACGGTGATGCCCCCCGGCTTGTCGATGAACACGCGCAGCAGCCGCCCGCCGTTCGACGCCTGGACGTCGACCAGCTCGTACCCCAGCCCCGCTACTGCGGGCTCGATCTTCGCCTCAAGTGCTGCCATACAAACAAAAAATGGGCCGAAGCCCATCCCTGTGAATCATCTCTAAAGCTTTTGAAGTTTAACCGCTTTTCAGCGTCCAGACAACCCGGAAACCTGCTCGGAGGACAGCTCCAGCCACTTGCCGGGCGGCAACTCGCGCGGAAGCTCGATCGAGCCGTAACGCACGCGAAGGAGCCGGCTGACCCGCGCTCCGACCGCTTCGAATATGCGCCGCACCTCGCGGTTGCGACCCTCCTTGAGGACCACGCGGTACCAGCGGTTCGTTCCGCCGGACTCGCGCTCGCGCATCGGCTCGATGCGTGCAAACGCGGCAAGGCCATCGTCCAGGACGACGCCGGCGCGCAGCTTCTCGAGATCTGCGGGAGAGAGCCGCCCCTGCACGCGTGCCGCATATTCACGCTCGACGGCGTACCGGGGGTGCATGAGATGGTTGGCGAGCTCGCCCGAGTCGGTCAGCAGGAGGAGCCCGGCGGAATTGATATCCAGGCGACCCACCGCGACCCAGCGCCCCGGCGGAAGCTGCCCGAAGACCGTCGGCCTGCCCTGCGGGTCGCTGCGCGTTACCAGTTCGCCGACCGGCTTGTGGTACAGCAGCACGCGTGCCCGCGCCGGTCTGGCAAGCGTGACGCGTTTACCGTCGATTTCAATCCGGCTGTCGAAAGTCCCGCGGTCGCCGAGCTTGGCCGGCTCGCCGTCCAGCCGGACGCGGCCGGCCTCGATCCAGGTTTCGATCTCCCGGCGGGAGCCGACGCCCGCGGCCGCAAGCAGCTTCTGAAGCCGCTGCGGCTCAGCCGCTGGTGCCGGTGCGCTGCTGCTCTGCGGGCTCGGGCTCCGCGTCGTCGCTGGACTGGGGGACGGCGGCTTCGCCCTCTGGCGCAGGCGAAGGGTGGAGCTCGAGGGTCTTGGCGATTTCTTCAAGCGGCGGAAGCTCCTGGAGCGAGCGCAACCCGAGGTCATCGAGGAACTTCCGGGTCGTCGCGTAGAGCGCGGGCCGGCCGGGCGTCTCGCGATGGCCGACCGTGTCGATCCAACCGCGGTTCTCGAGCGCCTGGATGATCTGGGTCGAAACGGTGACACCGCGGATGTCCTCGATGTCGCCGCGAGTCACCGGCTGGCGGTAGGCGATGATCGCGAGCGTCTCCATGACGGCGCGGGAATAGCGCGGCGGCTTCTCCGGCAGGAGCCGCTCGAGATACGGCTGGAACTGCGCGCGCGTCTGGAAACGCCAGCCGCTCGCGAGGTTGACCAGCTCGATCGAGCGATCCTGCCATTCCACGCGCAGCTCCTCGAGCAGCTTGCGCACGATGTCCACGCCGAGCTCCTGGTCGAAAAGCCGCTTCATTTCCTGCACTTGCAGCGGCTCCTGGGAGGCCAGGAGCGCCGCTTCGAGGACCCTCTTCGCTTCGTCGGGGCTAGGCATGGCCCAATTTTACGTAAATCGGCGCGAACGATTCGG
>DASPMF010000244.1:0-7163 GCA_035627155.1 Burkholderiales bacterium
CGTGCCGAATCCCCACCTCGAGACGCCGCACTACAAGGTGCAGCGCCTGCGCCACGAAGAGCTGAACGAGATGGAGCACGTGCCGGCGAGCTACGAGATGGTCGAGCGCCCCGAGGAGCCCAAGGCACCGGGCGCGGAAGACGAGGCGAAGCTCGAGCGCCAGCAGCCCGTTGTGAAGGGCATCACCCCCAACCAGCCCGCCCCGATGATCACCGAGCCGGCGCCGCAGCCGGCCCAGGCAGCCCCCGCCGCTTCCGCCCCCGCAGCGGCGGTGGCGGAGATCGTCCCCGGTTTCCTTTCGCGCATCTTCGGCCTGTTCAAGCCTTCCGCACCGGCCACTGCCGCGCCCGCGGTCCAATCCACGACCGGCGGCGCCCAGGCGCAAAGGCAGCGCGACGCAGGGCGGCGTGACCATTCGCAGCGCGGCGGCCGCGACCGCTCCGAACGCGGCGGACGCCGCGACGGCCGCGATGGCCGGCGCGACGAGCACCGTGGCGACCGCCCGCAGCAGGGCCGGCTCGAAGGCCGCCGCAATGGCCAGCCGCACCAGCGGGATGGCCAACGCGATGGACAGCGCGACGGCCAGCGCGATGGACAGCGCAACGAGCGCCGTCCGGATCGCGGTCCGCGCCCCGAGCGCGGCCTGCAATCCCAGCAGCAGCAGGGCCGTCCGCAACAGCACGGCGGCCGGCCGCCGCAGCAGGGGCAGCCTCGTCCGCAACCCGAGCCGCGCCCGCAGCAGCCTGCTGCGCCCCAGCTGACCGAAGGCGAGGCGCCGCAGTTCCACCAGCTTCCGCCGGACGCGCAGCCGCGTCCGGAGCGCGAGGGCGAAGAGCACCGGCGCGGCCGTCGCGGCCGCGGGCGCGACCGGAACCGCGGCGAGCGCACGCGCGAGCCGCAACAGGTCGGCGACCCGGAGGTGATCGAAGCCCAGCGGCGCATCCACGAGCTGGAGAGCCGGAACGAGTCGAGCGAGCCGGTCACGGAGCCGTCCCGCGTCGAACCGTCCAGGGGCGAACCGCCCGCCTTCGTCGTCAAGCCGGAAGCACCGCGCGAGCAACCCCGTTATGAGGAGCCGCAGCAGGAAGACCCGCAACGGGCAGCGCCGCGCAACCAGGAACCGCCACGGCACGACGAGCGCAAGCCGGCGATCGCGGTCGAGATCGCCCGCGCCGATCCGAAGAAGCTGCTGGACGACGCAGGCCTGGTGATGATCGAGACCGACCGGTCCAAAGCGCCGCCGGCGCCGGTCTACGAGGCGGAGCAGCCGGCACACCTCGGCCGGCCGCGTCGAGAGAAGTCCCGTCCGCCGCAGCCCCAGGACGAGGAGCTGCAGCAGGTCGAGACGAAGCGCTAGGCCTTCGCCCGGATCTCCTGGAGGAGCGCCACGCAGGCGCCCTCCACGAGATCCAGCACACGGTCGAATCCTTCCGGACCGCCGTAGTAGGGGTCCGGCACGTCGCGACCGGGGATCAGCATCCGAAGCTTGGCGCGATGCTCCGGCGGGCAGTTGCGCTCGAGCACCCGCAGGTGGCCGCTATCCATGGCGACGATCAGGTCGAAGTGGCCGAAGTCGCGCTTGCGCACCTGTCGCGCCCGCAGCCGGCTGAGGTCGTAGCCGCGCCGGCGTGCGTGGTCCTGGGCTCGCAGGTCGGGCGGACTGCCGACGTGGTAGTCGTGCGTCCCGGCCGATTCGACCTCGATCGTCCCGCCGAGCCCCGCCCTGTGGACGAGATCGGCAAACACGCCGGCGGCAGTCGGCGACCGGCAGATGTTGCCGGTGCAGACGAACAGGACCTTCATTCGGAGGCGAGCTCGACGCCGAAAATGCGCTTCTTGAGCTCGGACAGCCGGTCGCGCGCGCGCGCCGCTTCCTCGAACTCGAGGTTCCTGGCGTGCTCGAGCATCTTCTTCTCGAGCGCCTTGATCTCGCGCGCGACCTGCTTCTCCGACATGGCCTCGTAGCGCGCTTCCTGCTGCGCGGCCGCCACCCCTTCGGCGGATTCCGGGTCGTACACGCCGTCGATCAGATCCTTGATGCGCTTGCTGATGCCCTTGGGCGTGATGTCGTGCGACGCGTTGTAGGACACCTGCTTCGAGCGGCGCCGGTCCGTCTCGCCGATGGCGCGCTTGATCGAGTCCGTGACCCGGTCGGCATAGAGAATGGCCGAGCCGTTCAGGTGGCGCGCGGCGCGCCCGATGGTCTGGATGAGCGAGCGCTCCGAGCGCAGGAACCCCTCTTTGTCGGCATCGAGGATCGCCACCAGGGACACTTCGGGGAGGTCCAGCCCTTCGCGCAGCAGGTTGATGCCCACCAGCACGTCGAACTCGCCCAGGCGCAGGTCGCGGATGATCTCCACGCGCTCGACCGTCTCGACCTCGGAGTGGAGGTAGCGGACCTTCACGCCGTGCTCGGAGAGGTACTCCGTCAGCTCCTCCGCCATGCGCTTCGTAAGGGTCGTGACGAGGACCCGCTCGGACTTCTTCACGCGAAGGTTGATTTCCGACAGGAGGTCGTCCACCTGCGTGGACGCCGGACGCACGATGACCTGCGGGTCGATGAGCCCGGTGGGGCGGACCACCTGCTCCACGATCTGCCCGGACTTCTCCCGTTCGTAGTCGGCCGGCGTGGCGGATACGAAAACGGTCTGCCGCACCACCTTCTCGAACTCGTCGAAGCGCAAAGGGCGGTTGTCCAGCGCCGAGGGCAGGCGGAACCCGTACTCCACGAGGTTTTCCTTCCGCGAGCGGTCGCCCTTGTACATGCCCCCGAGCTGCGGGATCGTGACGTGGCTCTCGTCGATGATCATCAGCGCGTCCTGCGGCAGGTAGTCGATCAGCGTCGGGGGCGGTTCCCCCGGCGCGCGCCCGGACAGGTGCCGCGAGTAGTTCTCGATGCCCTTGCAGAAGCCGAGCTCGGCCAGCATCTCGAGGTCGAAGCGCGTGCGCTGCTCGATGCGCTGCGCCTCGACCAGCCGGCCCGCGCGCTGGAAGAACTCGATGCGCTCGCGCAGCTCCGCCTTGATGGCCTCGATCGCGCGCAGCGTGGTTTCCCGGGGCGTGACGTAGTGACTGGACGGATAGATGGTGAAGCGCGCCATCGGATGCAGCACGCGGCCCGTCAGGGGATCGAACACCTCGATCTTCTCCACGGAGTCGTCGTCCAGCGAGATGCGCACCGCGTGCTCGGCATGCTCCGCCGGGAAGACGTCGATCACGTCGCCGCGGACCCGGAAGGTGCCGCGGCGGAAATCGAGCTCGTTGCGGTCGTACTGCATGGCGACCAGGCGCGCAAGCACGTCCCGCTGCGACAGCTTCTCGCCCTCGCGCAGGTGCAGGATCATGCCGTGGTACTCCGACGGATCGCCGATGCCGTAGATGGCCGATACGGTCGCGACGATGACGACGTCACGGCGCTCGAGCAGGGACTTGGTCGCCGAAAGCCGCATCTGCTCGATGTGGTCGTTGATCGAGGAGTCCTTCTCGATGTAGAGGTCCCGCGCCGGGACGTACGCCTCCGGCTGGTAGTAGTCGTAGTACGAGACGAAATACTCGACCGCGTTCTCGGGGAAGAACTCGCGAAACTCCGAGTACAGTTGCGCGGCCAAAGTCTTGTTGGGTGCGAGGACGAGCGCCGGCCGGCCGAGCCGCGCGATGACGTTCGCCATCGTGTAGGTCTTGCCGGAGCCGGTTACGCCGAGCAGCGTCTGGAAGGCGAGGCCGTCCTGGATGCCTTCTGCAAGCTTGGCGATCGCCTCGGGCTGGTCGCCCGCGGGCGCGAAGAGCTGGGCGAGGCGGAAGGGGCTGTCGGGAAAAGTTGCGACCACGTAGAATTCGCTTGCCTAACAGAGCATTTTAACGGATGAACGCACCCCACTCGCCTGCTTCCGCCTCTCGTCCAACGGTACTTGCCGCGGTGCCGATGGCGCCGGCGGACCCGATCCTCGGCGTCACGGAAGCGTTCGTCGCCGACCAGAACCCGAAGAAAGTGAACCTTGGCGTCGGCGTGTATACCGACGACAACGGCAAGATTCCCGTCCTCGAGTGCGTCCGGCGCGCCGAGGAAGCGCGCATCAAGACGTCCCCGCCGCGCGGCTATCTGCCGATCGATGGCCTGCAGGCCTACGACCGCGCCGTCCAGGAGCTGGTTTTTGGGTCCGCAAAGGCGAATGTGGTGACCGTCCAGGCGCTCGGCGGGACCGGCGGCCTGAAGATCGGCGCGGACTTCCTGCGCCAGATCGCCCCGCAGGCCGAGGCCTGGATCAGCGACCCGAGCTGGGAGAACCATCGCCAGCTCTTCGAGGCGGCCGGCTTCGCGGTCAAGAACTACGCCTACTTCGAGCCCAAGACGCGCGGCCTCGATTTCGCCGGCATGAAGCGCTCGCTCGACGCGCTGCCCGCCGGTGCGGTCGTCGTGTTGCACGCCTGCTGCCACAACCCCACGGGCGTGGACCTGACGAACGAGCAGTGGCGCGAGGTGCTCGGGATCGTCCAATCCCGCGGGCTGATCCCCTTCCTCGACCTCGCCTACCAGGGCTTCGCCGAAGGCCTCGAAGCCGACGCATACGCCGCGCGGCTTTTCTCCGAGGCGATGAGCCCGGTGTTCCTCTCGACCTCGTTCTCGAAATCCTTCTCGCTTTACGGCGAGCGCTGCGGCGCCCTCAGCATCGTCACCGGAAGCGAAGAGGAAGCGAAGCGCGTGCTGTCGAACGTCAAGCGGATCGTCCGCACCAACTATTCGAACCCGCCGACGCACGGCAGCCAGGTCATCGCGTCCATCCTGTCCGATCCGGATTCGCGCAAGCTCTGGGACCAGGAGCTCGGCGGCATGCGCGATCGCATCAAGGCGATGCGCAAGGCGATCGTCGACGGCATCCACAAGCGGGTGCCCGGCGCCGACTGGAGCTTCATCCTGCGCCAGCGCGGCATGTTCTCGTACACCGGCCTGACGAAGGACCAGGTGCTTCGGCTGCGCAAGGAATACTCCATTTACGCCATCGAGAGCGGCCGGGTCTGCGTCGCCGCGCTCAACACGAAGAACGTGGACTACGTCGCCGACGCAATCGCGTCGGTCATCCGCTAGCGGCTACTTGCAGTCCGTCCTGCCTTCGAACCGGCTGCCGAGCGAGGAGCCGATCGAGGTCCCGATCACCGGCAGAACGGCGGTGCCGATCGCCGCGCCGATCAGGTAGCCCTTGCTAGGCATGAACCAGGGATCGGACGTCGTGCCCTTGAGCTGGACCGGGATGCCGACGAAGCCGCCGGTCTTCCCCACCGATACGTCGAGTTTTCCGGCCAGCTCCTGGTTCGCCCCGATATCGACGTTACCCGCGGCCGAGAGCGACGGCGAGCGCGCGCACAGCGGATCCACCTTGACGCTTTTCCCGCGCAGCTGCACCTTGCCGCGAAGCTCGTCGAAGCGCGTGTCGCCGCCCTTGTCCAGCTTCGCCGACAGCCCGCCGACCTTCGACAGGTCGTAGCCGTGGTAGATGCCGCCGCTGATCTCGAACGGCGCGTCCAGCTGCAATGCGTCGCCGAGCTTGTCCGGCGTGCGCGCCCGCGAGGAAAAGGTGGCATCGGCCTTCAGCCGTCCGCTGAACTGCGCTGGCTTGCCGAGCGCCATCTGCACCGGCAGCAATTCCATCCCGGCTAGCGAAGCCTTTCCCGATAGTTGCCATTGCCTGCTCCAATCGGCCCGGGCGGAGCCTTTCAGCGTCCCCCCGTAGAGCGTGCCTTCGATCCTCGCCAGATCGATACCCTGCCCCTTGAGCAGGCCTTCCGCGAGGAGCGAGTCGAAGCGGATCGGCGCGCCGGCGGGCAACGTCCATTGCGTCGCGTGGAGCGCAACCTTGGATCCGCCATCGACCGGCTCCAGGGAAATCCGCAGCGCCCCGTCGCGGGACTGAATGCGGGCGCGTGCGAGCGTCAGCCCTTCGCCGAGCTCCAGGTCCACGTCGAGGGAAGGCAGCTTCACCGCCGCGTGCTCGACCGTGACGCTGCGCAGCTCGATGCGCCGAACCAGCACCGCATCGCCGCCGCCCCCGCTCTTCGGCATGGCACCCGGAATCGCAAACGCCGCCTGCTTCATCCGGACGTCGCGCGCGCGCACGAGCCGGATCGAACGCGGACCGGACAAGAACGACAGCAAGTCCGGAACGATCTCGAGCTCCGCGACCGAGACCTCCGCGCCCTTCCCGGCGGAAATGCCGCTCGCGACGACACGCGGCGTTGGAAAAAGATACAGGCGCAGGTCAGCGACGCTCACAGGCTGGCCGATCTTTTCGGATGCGACGCGCGTGATTTCCGGAATGAAGCTCGAGACCGGCACGAGGAGCGGAATCGACGCGCCCAGCGCCGCGACGCCCGCGGCGGCGACAACCGGCCACCGCCAGAACTTCCAGCCGCGCCGGGCAAAAGCCGTTTTCATGATGCTAAAATCCGCCCCTTCTTTCGGATCCCCGATAGCTCAGTCGGTAGAGCGACGGACTGTTAATCCGCAGGTCGCAGGTTCGAGCCCTGCTCGGGGAGCCACTTCTTTCAGCTAGTTAGCGCAGTCTAAGCCTTCCTGCGCTTCTCCACCGTAGCGAAAACGTAGCTTGAAAGATTTACTACGTTTCCTTGCACCCTGTCGGACTCGATCCGCGAAGCCGCAGACGAAAGATGCTCCGTCCCGAACTTCGCGTAGCGATCCACCATCACCCGCGACTTCCAGCCGCCCAGGTCCTTCAGCTCGTCGGTAGACGTTCCCGCCTGCCGATGCCAAGACGCCCAGGTATGCCGCAAGTCGTGGAAGCGAAAGTCGGTTAGCTCCGCGCGCTTCACCGCCTCAAGCCACGCTGTATTGCACACGCCCCAGCGAATCGGCTCTCCACGGTACGTAAAGCAGTAGCGAACGTGCTTACCCTTCTGCGCCTCTAGAACGGCGACCGCATCTCGATTCAGCGGCACGCCTCGCGGCGTTCCATTCTTGGTGCGGTTAAGCCATGCGGTCCTGCGTTCCAGGTCCACGCGGCACCACTCCAAGCCGGTGATCTCCGAAGCCCTGCAGCCTGTAGCGAGCGCAAACCGCACGATCGCCGCAAGATGCGCTGGGCAGGAAGCAATCAGCCGCTCCGCCTCAGCCGGGGTCAACCAGCGATCCCGCTCCACTTCGCCAGCCAGGA
>DASPMF010000245.1:0-5004 GCA_035627155.1 Burkholderiales bacterium
GCGCGGCGGCGGACGCCGGCGCGCGTAGCACCGCGGCGGGCGTCGTGATCGGCGGCCTCGCCGGCGCGGCGATCGGCGGCAGCGGCCGCTCGGTGGCGGCCGGCGCGGCGCTCGGCGGCGCGGGCGGCGCCCTCGCCGGAACCGGCGCCGGCAGCCAGTCGAGCCGCTCGCTCCAGCACCGCTACGACATGGGCTACCAGCAGTGCATGTACGCGAAGGGCCACAAGATCCCGAGCGCCTCGGGCTACGACCCGCATCACAGCCCACTGCGGGGCCACATCAATCGCAGCCAGAGCCGCCGTTCCCTCGTTCCCCCGCCCCCGCCTCCCGGCGCCCCGCCGCCCCCACCCCCGGCCTGAGGCGGGGGTCAAAGATAATCCGGGGATGAAAGACCTCCTGACGGACGCGATCGACATCCACACGCACGTGGTGCCGGAGCGCTTTCCGGCCTATGCGGGCCGCAACCGCGACGTGCCTTGGCCCTCGATGGCGGACGCGCACGCCTGCCACAAGCACGTGATGATCTCCGGGAAGGTCTACCGCACCGTGTCCGACGGTTGCTGGAGCGTGCCGCGCCGCATCGACGAGATGAACCGGCAGAAGGTGGGCCGGCAGGCCCTCTCGCCCATGCCGGAGCTGCTCTCGTACTGGCTGCCGCTCGACGACGCCCGCGCGATGGTGCGCTACCTGAACGAGCAGATCGCCGAGATGGTCGGTGCAGGCCCTGACCGCTTCGTCGGCCTGGGTTGCGTGCCTTTCCAGGATCTCGATGCTTCCATCCAGGAACTGCATTTCACGAAGCAGCAATTGGGTCTTGCCGGCGTCGAGATCGCAAGCCACGTGAACGGCACTTCCATCGGCGATCCGCGCTTCGAGCCGTTCTTCGCGGAATGCGTGAAGCTCGACGCGGCGGTGTTCGTGCACGCGCTGCGCCCCGCCGGGCAGGAGCGCATCGTCGGCCCGTTCATCGAGCAGGCGGTGTGCTTCCCCGGTGACATCGCGCTCGCCGCCGCTTCCATGATCGGCGGCGGCATCGGCATGCGCCACCCGAAGCTGAAGATCGCCTTCAGCCACGGCGGCGGCGCGCTGCCGATCCTCCTGCCGCGCCTCCAGCATGCCTGGCGCGCCTTTCCGAAGATCCAGGAGACGCTCTCCGAATCGCCCGAAACGGTCGCGCGGCGCTTCTTCTACGACGACCTGGTGTTCGATGCCAAGGCGATCCGCTTCCTCGTCGAGACGTACGGCGCCTCGCAGGTGTGCCTGGGCTCCGACTATCCGTTCGCGATGGGCGACGCCGATCCGCTGCCGACGCTGCACAAGGCCGGCTTCGACGCGGCGACCGTCTCCGCGATCACCTCCGGTAACGCTAGGCGGTTCCTGAGCCTGGAATAAAGCGAGGCAGGATCTTGCTGATGGAGTCGTGGAAGACCGCGTCCGCGATGCGGTCGTAGGGCGTCGGCTCGGCGTTGACGATCACGATGCGCGCACCGGCCTGGTCGGCGAGGTCCACCGCGCCGGCGATCGGGTAGACCTGCAGGCTCGATCCCACCGCGATGAACACTTCGGCCTGCGAGGCGGCCTTCATCGCGCGGTCGATCACCTCCGGGACCAGGTTCTGGCCGAAGGAAATGGTGTCGCTCTTCAAAATCCCGCCGCAATCACGGCACGCCGGATCCGCCTCGCCCGCGCGCACGCGCTCGAGCACCTTCTCCATCGGTCCGCGCATGCCGCATCCCCAGCACACGAAGCGGCGCACCGTCCCGTGGACCTCGATCACCTTCTCCGCGGAATTGCCGGCGAGCTGGTGCAGCTCGTCGATGTTCTGCGTGATGAGGGCATGCAGCCGGCCCGTCCTCTCCAGCTCGACCAGCGCGAGGTGACCTGCGTTCGGTTTCGCGGTCCAGGCCGGATGCGTCAGGCGGTTCTGCCAGGCCGCCTTGCGCACCTCCGGCTCGGCGAGATAGTGGTGGATGTTGGAGAGCTTCTCGGCGAGCGGGTTCTTCGTCCACACGCCCTGCGGGCCGCGGAAGTCCGGGATTCCGGAGTCGGTGGAGATGCCGGCGCCCGTCAGCACGACGACGCGCGACGCGCCGCCGATCCACTCGCGGACTTCTTCCTCGATCAAGGAATCTGGATTTTCCCGCCGCCGCCGAGGCCCCCGCCGCCGCCCGAGATGCCCGGCACCGGGCCCTGCGGCACGACGATGGACGACGCCGCCTGGCGGCGCAGCTCCTGGAGCTCCTTCACCGTCTTCTCGATCGCCTCCTTGGCGAGCGCGCCGAACTTTTCCGCCGCCTCGCCGAGGGAGCCCGCGCCGATCTCGAAGCCGATCGGCAGCGCGCCGGCCGGCGTCATCACCTGCGTCTCGCCCACGTAGAGGATCGCCCGCGCGTCGTCGCGCGCACCGTCCTTGTTCACCGGCGTCATGCGCCGGATGGTGCCGATGCGCCGGTCGGTGAAGATCTCCTCGAGGTAGAGGGATCCGGGGTCCATCTTCAGCTCGTTCTGGTCAGGTCTCGTCGCCATGGCCAGAGCATAGCAATTTTTACACCCGGAGCTTGAAGCGCTGGATCTTGCCGGTGGCGGTCTTGGGCAGCTCCGTGAGGAACTCGACCCAGCGGGGGTACTTGTAGGGCGCGAGCTTCGACTTGACGTGCTGCTGCAGGGCAGCCTTCAGGTCCTCCGACGCCGTATGGCCGGGCTTGAGGACGATGTACGCCTTGGGCTTGACGAGCTTCTGCTCGTCTTCCTGTCCCACCACCGCCGCCTCCAGCACCGCCTCGTGGGAGACGAGCGCCGCCTCCACTTCCGCGGGCGAGACCCAGATGCCGGAGACCTTCAGCATGTCGTCGGAGCGCCCGCCGTAGGCGTAGAAGCCGTCCTTGTCGACGCTGTACTTGTCGCCGCTCTTCGTCCAGCCGCCGACGAAGGTGCTGAAGCTCTTCTCGCGGTTGTTCCAGTAGCACATCGCGTGCGTCGGCCCCTTGATCTGCAGCTCCCCGAGCTCGCCCTGCGCGACCTCCTTGCCGCTCTCGTCGACGAGCCGCACCTCGTAGCCCGGCACCGCCTTGCCGGTGGTTCCGTAGCGCAGGTCGCCGGGGCGGTTGGAGAGGAAGATGTGCAGCATCTCCGTGGAGCCGATGCCGTCCAGGATGTCCACGCCGACGCGGTCCTTGAACGTCTTCGCGATCTGCTCGGGTAACGCTTCGCCGGCCGAGACGCAAGCGCGAAGCGAAAGAGTCTCCTTCCTGGGAAAGGCGGTTGAAGCGAGCATCCCGGCATAAAGCGTCGGCACGCCGAAGAAAATGGTCGGCTTCCTCTCGGTGAGGCGCTTGAACACCGCGTCGGGCGTGGGCCGCTCGGCCATCAGCACCGAAGTCGCGCCCGCGTAGAGCGGGAAGCTGAGCGAGTTGCCGAGTCCGTAGGCGAAGAAGAGCTTCGCCGCGGAGAAGATCGTGTCCGACTCCTTCATGCCGAGCACGCCCTTCGAGTAGAGCTCGGCCGTCATCGCCATGCTCGAATGCACGTGCACCGTGCCCTTCGGCATCCCGGTCGAGCCGGAGGAATAGAGCCAGAAGCACGCGTCGTCGCGGGTGGTGGGCGCAACCGGAAGCTGAGGTTTTCCCTTTCCCAGGATTTCCGTGAAGGAAAGATGCCCATGGGAATCCGCGCCGGAAACGATGACGTGCTTCAGGAACGGCAGCTTGCCGAGCAGCGGGGCGAACTGCGGCAGGAGCTGCTCCGAGACGAGCAGCGCCTTCGCGCGGCTGTCGGACAGCATGTACTCGTAGTCCTTCGTGGTGAGCAGCGTGTTGACCGCGATGGGGATGATGCCGGCGCGGATCGAGCCGAGGAAGGCGACCGGCCAGTCGATGGTGTCCACCATCGCGATCAGCACGCGGTTCTCCATCTCGAGGCCGAGCGAGAGCAGGCCCGAGCCGAAGCGGTTCACGCGCTCCGCGAGCTCGGCGTAGGTGCACTTTCCTGCATCGTCGACGAAGGCGACCCTCCCGCCGCGGCCTGCGGCGAGGTTGCGCTCGACCAGGTCTGCTGCTGCGTTGTAGCTGCGCGGAATTTCCATGCGACCCCCTCCGCGCGAATATAGCTCAACGCGCCGGGCGGCGAGAGGCTCCCGCGGTGGAGTTCGCGATCAGCGCCGAGCAGTTGCTGTCCTCGCCCTTGCCTTCCTTGAAGAGCGGCAGCACCGCGAGCACCGGGTTGATGATGCCCATCAGCACCGCGCCGATGCCCTTCGCAGCGAGCTTGCCCATGTCGGGCGCGACCTTCGGCTCGCCGAACGTGCCCTGCACGAAGAGCGGGCTGTTGAGCGAGGCGATGCTCGAGTCCTTGGGCTTGGGATTGAGCTTCAGGTCCATCGCCTCGCTCTGCAGGTTGATCGTCCCGCCGCCCTCCACGAGCACCACCGACGTGTCGAAGACGAACGCGTTGGTGCTCATCACGCCCTTCTTCACCGAGAAGTCCGCGATCGCGCAGCGGATCTCGATCGGCTCGTCGCCCTTCAGCTTCAGGCGCGCCGCGTCCCAGAGGTCGAGCGCCACCAGCTCCATCATGAAGCGGCTGATCTTGCCGCCGTCCATGTAGGCGCCGATGGCGCCGTTCGCGCTGCCGAGCATGCGGCTCACCGAGTTGCCGGTGCCGGACAGGTCGATCAGCCCGGTCAGCGTGCCGACCGAGGCCTGGTTCTGCTTGATGGTCGGAAACATCTGCGCGAGCTGCAGGCCGTCGATGCGCATCTTCACGTCGGCCTTGATCGTTTCGCCGGTGCCGTCGAGCCGCACGGGGCCGGCCAGCCGGCCGCCCGCAATGCCGAACTCGAGCGGGTTGAGCGTCAGCACGCGGTCCTTCATCTGGATGCGGGCGCCGAGCTTCTCGATCGGCAGCTGCGCGGGGCGCTCGATCTTGCCGGCGTTGATCGAGACGTCGGCGTCGACGCTGTCCCAGCGCTCCGGGGTGAAGGGCGCATCCGGCAGGACGCCGTTCTGC
>DASPMF010000246.1:0-26637 GCA_035627155.1 Burkholderiales bacterium
GCCGTCGGACACGCTGCTCAGCCAGCGCGTGCAGGTCAGCCTGCAGCGCACCGGGGTGGTGGCTTCCGACAACCTGCAGGTCCGCGTGCTGGACGGCAACGTGGTGCTCACGGGCGCGGTGAGCGCATCGGAGCGGGACAAGATCCTGCGCGCGATCCTCGCCGTTCCCGGGATCCGGGGCGTGCGCAACCAGCTCGAGGTGCAGGGCGCCCCGCGCGATCCCGACCTGGCGGCCGGGATCGGAGCCTGACCCCGATCTCTAGGCGGCGGCGCGGTCCGCCCGGCGCCGCTCGTGCTCCTTGAGGTGGCGCTTGCGCAGGCGGATGGACTTCGGGGTGATCTCGACCAGCTCGTCGTCGCCGATGAACTCGACCGCGTATTCCAGCGTGAGCTGGATCGGCGTGACGAGGTCGATCGCCTCGTCCTTGCCCGAGGCGCGGATGTTGGTGAGCTGCTTCGTCTTGATCGGGTTGACGACGAGGTCGTTGTCGCGGCTGTGGATGCCGATGATCATGCCCTCGTACACCGGGTCGCCCGGGCTGACGAACATGCGGCCGCGCTCCTGCAGCTTCCATAGCGCGTAGGCCACGGCGTTGCCGTCGTCCTGGGAGACGAGCACGCCGTTGCGGCGCTCCGAGATGTCGCCCTTCACCGGCGCGTATTCGTCGAACACATGGCTCATGATGCCGGTGCCGCGCGTGAGCGTCATGAACTCGCCCTGGAAGCCGATCAGGCCGCGCGCCGGGATGCGGTAGTCGAGGCGTACGCGCCCCTTCCCGTCGGGCTGCATGTCGAGCAGCTCGCCGCGGCGCCGGCCCAGCTCCTCCATCACGCCGCCCTGGTTCGCTTCCTCGACGTCCACGGTGAGGACCTCGTAGGGCTCGTGCTTCTCGCCGTTGATTTCCTTGTAGACGACGCGCGGGCGCGAGACCGCGATCTCGTAGCCCTCGCGGCGCATGTTCTCGAGCAGGATCGTGAGGTGCAGCTCGCCGCGGCCGTGCACGATGAACGTGTCGGTGTCGGACGGGTACTCGACGCGCATCGCGACGTTCGATTTCGTCTCGCGCTCCAGGCGCTCGCGGATCTGGCGGCTGGTGACGTACTTGCCTTCCTTGCCGGCGAGCGGCGAGGCGTTGACGAGGAAGTTCATCGTCAGCGTCGGCTCGTCGACCTTCAGCATCGGCAGCGCCTCCGGCTTGTCGAGGCTGCACAGCGTGGTGCCGATGCCGATCTCGTCGATGCCGTTGACGAGGACGATGTCGCCCGCCTCCGCCTCGTCGACCGTCTTGCGCTCCAGGCCCTCGAACTTCAGCACCTGGTTGATCTTGGCCTTCATCGGGGAAGAATCGTCCCCATGCAGGACGAAAACTTCCTGGGCGGGCCGGATGCGCCCGCGGCGGATGCGCCCGATGCCGATCTTGCCGACGTAGCTCGAGTAGTCGAGCGAGCAGATCTGCAGCTGCAGCGGCTCGTCCGGATTCTCGTCGCGCACCGGCACGTACTTCAGGATGGCTTCGAACAGGGGCTTCAGCGTATCCGTCTTTTCCTTCACGTCGGTCGTCGCCCAGCCTTCGAGGGCCGAGGCGTAGACGACCGGGAAGTCGAGCTGCTCCTCCGTGGCGCCCAGCTTGTCGAAGAGCTCGAAGGTGTGGTTCACGACCCAGTCGGGGCGGGCGCCCGGGCGGTCCACCTTGTTCACCACCACGATCGGCTTCAGGCCGAGGGCCAGCGCCTTGCGCGTGACAAAGCGCGTCTGCGGCATCGGGCCTTCCACCGCGTCGACGAGCAGCAGCACGCCGTCCACCATGGACAGCACGCGCTCCACCTCGCCGCCGAAGTCCGCGTGGCCCGGCGTGTCGACGATGTTGATGTGGGTGCCTTCGTAGCGCACCGCGCAGTTCTTGGCGAGGATGGTGATGCCGCGCTCGCGCTCGAGGTCGTTGGAGTCCATCACCCGCTCCTGAACGTGCTCGTGCGCGGCGAAGGTGCCGGCCTGCTGGAGCAGCTTGTCGACGAGCGTCGTCTTGCCGTGGTCGACGTGGGCGATGATGGCTACGTTGCGGATCGCGCGGGGCATTAAAAACCGCCAAGAATCAAGAGGTCGCGCATTCTACGCGCCTTTGGTGCAGTGCGGTGGATTTTCTGCGTGCGGCACGTGGATTGCATCCGGTTCCGACGGTGAAAATCGCGCAGATCGCGCCGCTTGCAGAGAGCGTGCCGCCGCGCCTCTATGGCGGAACGGAACGTGTCGTGTCCTACCTGACCGAGGAGCTGGTGCGCCTCGGGCACGACGTCACCCTTTTCGCCAGCGCCGATTCCCAGACCTCCGGCGAGCTCGTCGCCTGCGCGCCGCGCGCGCAGCGCCTCGACGGCATCCGCGACCCGCTGCCGCAGCTCATGGTGATGCTCGAGAAGGTGAAGCAGCGCGCGCACCAGTTCGACGTGCTGCATTTCCACATCGACCCCGTGCACTTCCCTCTCTTCCGCTCGCTTGCGCACAAGTCGGTGACCACGCTGCACGGCCGGCTCGACCTGCCCGGATTGCCGGAAGTGCTCGCCGCCTATCCGGAGATGCCGCTCATCTCCATATCCGCCGCCCAGCGCGCGCCGGCGCCGCACGGGCATTGGGCCGCCACGGTGCACCACGGGCTGCCGACCGAGGTGTGCCCGCTCAACCCGGCCGCGCCGCGGGGCGCCGGGCGCTACCTCGCCTTCCTCGGCCGCATCTCGCCGGAAAAAGGGATCGAGCGTGCGATCGAAGTGGCGAAGCGCTGCCGCGTCCGCCTGCGCATCGCGGCGAAGATCGACGGCCCGGACGAGCGCTACTGGCGCGAGGCGGTCCGGCCGCTGGTTCAGGAATCGCAGGAGCTCGTCCAGTACGTGGGCGAGGTGGACGAGGCGGCGAAGCCCGCCTTCCTCGGCAACGCGCTCGCCCTGCTCTTCCCCATCGACTGGCCGGAGCCCTTCGGCCTGGCGATGATCGAGGCGATGTCCTGCGGCACGCCGGTGATCGCCTGGCCGCGCGGCGCCGCGCCGGAGATCGTGGAGAACGGGCTGACCGGCTTCCTCGCCGATTCGATCGACGCCGCCGTGCAGGCGGTGGAGCAGGCCGCGCGGCTCGACCGCACGCGGGTGCGCGCGCGCTTCGACCAGCGTTTCTCCGTCGAGCGCATGGCGCGCGACTACCTCGCCGTCTACCGCACGCTGGCGCGCAGCCGCGTGCAGGCGTTGCGCGCGGTGCGCGCGTAGCGGGCCGGAATGAGACGCGAGGTCGACGCCGAAGCCGCGGCATCCGGGCCCGTCCTGATCCCGGGCGTCGTCTCCCTTGCCGCCTCGAGCCGGCGCACGCTCAAGCACGGCGACACGTTCGCGATGTTCGACGAGTTCGGCGACGTGGTGGAGCTGCCGCGCAGCCCGAGCGGCCTCTTCCACCACGACACGCGGTTCCTTTCGCGGCTCGTCCTGTCGATCGACGGCCGGCACCGGCCGCTGATCCTCAGCTCCACGGTGCAGAACGACAACGTCACGCTCGACGTCGACCTCACGAACCCTGATCTCTACGAAGGCGACGAGGTCGTGCTGCAGAAGGACACCTTCCACATCCTGCGCACCAAGTTCCTGTGGAACGCGGGGTGCCACGAACTGCTCACCATCTCCAGCTACGCACACCGGCGCACCCGCCTGCGCCTCGCGCTGGACTTCGCGGCGGACTTCGCCGACCTCTTCGAGATCCGCGGCTACCCGCGCGGCGGGCGCGGCAACGTGCGCTTCGAGGCGCGCGGCGGCTCCGAAGTGGCGTTCGTCTACGAGGCGCTCGACGGCGTGCCGCGCACCACCCGCCTGTGCTTCTCGCCCGCGCCGGCGCGGCTGACCCAGTCGCGCGCCGAATTCGAGTTCCTGCTCGGCGCGCGCGAACGCCGTGCGCTCGCCGTGACGGTGCACTGCCAGGAAGGCGCGCCGCGGGACGCGCTCCCGAAGGCGGAGACGCGCTTCTTTCCGGCCCTGCGCAAGGCGCGGCGCACGCTGGCCCTCGCGCGCGAATCTGCGGCGGCAGTCGAGACCTCGCACAGCGCCTATAACGCGGTCATCTCCCGCTCGCTCGCCGACCTGGCGATGCTCACCACCGAGACGGCGCACGGCCCCTACCCGTACGCCGGCGTGCCGTGGTTCTCCGCCGCGTTCGGGCGCGACGGGCTGATCACCGCGCTGGAGATGCTGTGGCTCCAGCCGGAAATCGCGCGCGGGGTGCTGCGCTTCCTCGCCGCGCACCAGGGCACCGCGGAGGATCCGGCCGCCGACATGGAGCCGGGCAAGGTCCTGCACGAGGTGCGCGAGTGCGAGCTCGCGCGCCTGGGCGAGGTGCCCTTCGGCCGCTACTACGGCTCGGTGGACGCCACGCCGCTCTTCGTGGCGCTCGCGGGCCTCTACTGGCAGCGCACGCGCGACAAGGAAACGCTGCAGGCGATCTGGCCGAACGTGAAGGCCGCGCTCGACTGGATCACGCGCTTCGGCGACCGCGACGGCGACGGGTTCGTCGAATACGGCCGCAAGCGCGACACCGGCCTTCGCAACCAGGGCTGGAAGGACTCCGAGGACTCTGTGATGCACGCCGACGGCCGGCTCGCCGCGCCTTCGATCGCGCTTTGCGAGGTGCAAGGCTACGTCTATCTCGCGCAGCGCGTCGCCGCGTGCGTCGCCGAGGACCTCGGCGACCCGGCGCTCGCCGCCGAGCTCAACCTCAAGGCGCAGCAGATCCAGCGCCGCTTCGAGTCCGCGTTCTGGTGCGAGGACCTCGGCACCTACGCCCTCGCCCTCGACGGCGACAAGGAGCCTTGCAAGGTGCGAAGCTCCAACGCCGGCCAACTGCTCTTCACCGGAATCGTGAACCCGGAACGCGCGGCGCGCGTCGCACAGGGACTGATGGCTCGCGAGTTCTTCACCGGCTGGGGGATCCGCACCCTCTCCTCGCGCGAGAAGCGCTTCAATCCGACCTCGTACCACAACGGCTCCGTCTGGCCGCACGACAACGCGCTCACCGGCATCGGCTTCTCCCGCTACGGACACTGCAACCCGGCGCTCGGCCTCACCACCGCGCTCTTCGACGCCGCGGCGCACATGCACCTTCGCCGCCTGCCGGAGCTCTTCTGCGGCTTCGAGCGCAAGCGCGACAAGGCGCCCACGCTGTATCCCGTCGCCTGCGCGCCGCAGGCGTGGGCCGCGTGCGCGCCGATCGCCATGCTGCAGGCCTGCCTCGGCATGGAAGTCGACGCCAAGCAGCGCAAGGTGATCCTGCGCCGCCCCCGCCTCCCGGGCGCGCTCGACTGGCTGTCGGTCAAGCGCCTGCAGGTCGGCGATGCGTACCTCGACCTCCTCTTCCGTCGCCAGGACCAGAGCGTCGCCGTGAGCCTGCTCTCGCGGGACGGCCAGGCCGAAGTCGAAGTGCTGCTCTAAAAGGAACCCCCATGAACTGTCCCGTCTGCAAAACCGTCACCCTCACCATGGCCGAGCGCCAGGGCATCGAGATCGACTACTGTCCGCAGTGCCGCGGCGTCTGGCTCGACCGCGGCGAGCTCGACAAGCTCATCGACCGCGCCGCCCCCGCCGCCTCGCAGGCCGCCCAGCCGAAGTACCGCGAAGAACCCGGGGAGCGGGAATCCTTCCGCAACGACAACCGCCCCGGCTACCGCAAGAAGAAGCGCGAAGGCTTCCTCGGCGAACTCTTCGACTTCGACTGACCCGAGCGGGGGTTTCCCGCCGGACATTTGGTTGATTCTTTCCGCGCACCGCGTTGCGCACCCATCCCCTTGCGCGTAACGTCCTGCCGCAAGGAGTGCGGCACAGCGCTCGCGGCGTGGCTGTTCACCCGCGAGCGCTATGCCGGAGCGATCGCCGGCCTCTACTTTGTGCTGCCATTGCTTTTCCGGGTCAGCCGGCTTCTCTCGTTGCCAGCCGGCAACTCGGAATGCGTCTTGAGCCGGAGGCCCTGGAGAGAGTCATGGACTTGGAAGATCTAAATCGTCGCAAGTACCTGCAGGCGGCGCTCGTCGTCTTCGGCGCCGTCGCCCTCCTCCTCTACCCGCTCATGCTGGTCTGGCCCTCCGGCTGGGCGTGGACGCCGGCCCAGGGCGAGTACGAGCAGATGATGATCGGGATCTACGCGACGCTGGGCGTGTTCCTCATCCTGGCCGCGCGGGAGCCCGAGGCGCACCTCAGCCTCATCTGGTTCACGGTGTGGTCGAGCGCGGTACACGCCGGAATCATGACGGTCCAGGCTATTGCGGATCCCACCGAAAGAGGGCACCTCGCGGGTGATGTTCCGGCGTTGTTCATCGTCGCAGGCGTGCTCGGCGTCCTCGCGCCCCGCCGGCGCAGCGCGAGCGCATAAGGCGAATGACCAAGCGCTCCTACCGCGCCGCGATGGGCCTTGCGATCGCAGCGTCGTGCATGCTCGTCTGGCTGAGCCTCGGCGTCGGCATCATCGGCCGGGATGGGGACCCGGCCAACATCATGTACTTCGGGGTGCTGGCGATCGGGATTGCGGGGGCGGCCATCGCCCGCCTGCGTCCGCTGGGCATGGCGCGCGCCCTGGTTGCGATGGCGCTCGCCCAGGCGCTGGTTGCCGCGATCGCGCTGATCGCGCGGCTGGGCCTGCCATGGAGCGGACCCCTCGAGCTCATCCTGCTGAACGGCTTCTTTATCGCATTGTTCGCGACGTCCGGATGGCTGTTCCGCCGCGCGCACGAGGGCCAAGGCAGCTGAATGCGCGTCGGACTGGATCACGTGCACCTCTTCGCGTCGGATGTTCCGGCGACGATCGAATTCTTCGGCAGGCTGTTCGGGGCGCGCGTGGTCTGGGACGAGGAAGCCGCGGGCGTCCGCAACGTGCGGCTCGCGCTCGGCAACGCGTTCATCCATCTCTACGACCAGCCGCCGAAGGCGCCGCGAGGCGGCGCCATGCACCACATCGGCATCGAGACCGACGACCTGGACGGCCTGGTGGCGCGCCTGCGCAGCGAAGGGATTCAACTCCGCAACCCGGTCCGCGAGGAGCGCGCCTTCAGGTATGTGATGGTCGCCGGGCCGGACGACCTGCTGATCGAGCTCTTCGAGTCGCGGGAGCCCGCGCGCTGGGAGATCCGCAGGCCGGGCTAGGCGCCCGCTGCGCAGGGCGGTGTCGCGCCGTACTCCAGCTCCACCATCGTCCACTCGCGCCGCGCAGCGCCGAAGCGTTCCTCGATCTCGCATAGGGTTCGCCCGAGCTGCTCGACCGGCTTCGCCGACGCCGCGAGCGAAATCCTCGGCGTGCCTTCGGGCGCCGGTTGCGCGGCGAGGATCAGGCCGCTGCGCAGCTTTACCGGCCCGGGCGCCGAAGCGACGACTTCCACGTGGCCGGTGCGGGACCAGGCATCGGCGGCGAACGCCAGGGCGATGTCGTCCATGCCCTCGGATACGTCGACCGCCCGGCGATCGTTGCGCCAGAAGGCGGCCTTGGCGAGGAGGTAATGGAAGCCGCGCTCGAAGCTCAGGCCGTAGGCGTTGCTGTCGTGCACGGGCATCCATGAGTCGACGCCCAGCTCCGCGGCGAGCGCGGCGGCCTTCTCCCGGCCGCCGATCGCTTCCACGAGCGCGAGCATCGTCGGCACGGAGGCGGTGATGCCGGTGCTCGTGGCGACGTCGCGGTCGACGACGTAGCGCTGGTGGGGGACGTAGACCGCCTTCGGATGCGCCTCGAGGATCCGCTCGCGGAAGAACCAGTGCGTCGTGAAGCGCCGCCCGTCGAGCAACCCTGCGTGGGCCACGACCAGCGCGCCGGCGCACACGCTGACAAGGCGCGCTCCGCGCTCGGCCTGCTTGCGCAGCCAAGCGTCGATCGCGGGATCCTGGTCCTCCTCGTAGAGCATCGCCGGGACGATCACGTAGTCCGGGCCGTCCGGACGGGCCTTGTCGAAGGCGGCGAGGTCTTCCGCAACCTCGACCTCGAGCGCCGGATACAGCGATACGCGTCCGCGCTGCGGCGCGATGGCGTGCACCTCGGCGACGCCCGAGCGCTTGAGCACCGCATGGGTCAGCAGGAAGTCGGTCGTCTCCGTCGCCTTGTTGCGGGCGAGCACCGCGACCACCGGCTTGCCGGGACGGCGGGGTTTCAGCGCTTCGACGAACGCCTGCTTCTGTTGCTCGCGGGCGGCGGCGTCGGCCTGCACCGGCGGCACGTCGCCCCGGCACGCCGCCAGCAGGAAGAGCGCGGCCAGCGCCAGCCAGCGCGTTTGCAGGATCGCCATCCGGTTGCAGACACCCCCGCGGGGACGAGGTTCCGTTCTAGACTCCGGCCATCCCAACACCGGGAAGCACGCGATGCGGATGTCAGGCATTCCATTCGGCACGACGGACTGGTCGACCGTAGAGCGCACGGAGCACAAGGGGGAAACCGGCTTCGCGTACTGGCGCACGCGGACCTTCGGCGCGGTGCGGGTACGCATGGTGGAGTACACGCCCGGATACGCGGCGGACCACTGGTGCACCAAGGGCCACATCCTGCTCTGCATCGAAGGCGAGCTCCACACCGAGCTGAAGGACGGTCGCAGCTTCACGCTGCGGCCCGGGATGAGCTACCAGGTCGCCGACGACGCGGAGCCGCACCGCTCGCATACCGCTGCGGGCGCGCGGCTCTTCATCGTCGATTGAACCCACGCGTGGTATACCGGCGGCCATGAAGATCGAAGGCGGATGCCTGTGCGGGAAAGTGCGGTACGTGGCGAGCGCGGAGCCGCTCGTCGTGCGCGCGTGCTGGTGCCGCGTGTGCCAGTTCATCGCCTCCGGCAACGCGACGATCAACCTCGCCTTTCCGGCCGATGCGCTGACCGTCACGGGGGAGCTGCGAGACTTCCCGCTGACCGCGGATAGCGGGCGCAGGATGCACCGGCGGTTCTGCCCTGCGTGTGGCGTGCATCTCTTCAGCACCGCCGAGGAGCGCCCCAACCTGGTGGTGGTGCGCGCCGGGACGCTCGACGATCCCGGCATCGCGACCCCGCAGGCCGCGATCTGGACCAGGTCCGCGCCGGCCTGGGCGCACATCGACCCGGACCTGCCGCGCTTCGAAGGGCAGCCGCCGCCCCCTGTTTCGAAGTAGATGCCGTGCGGATCGTGGACGTGGACGCGCTGCCCATGCCCGAGGACGCGGAATTGCGCGCCGCAGCGACGCAGGCGGGCCTGCTGGCGCCCGGGATGGCGGGCCTCACGCTCCGCCATGCCATCTTCGTCTGCCACGGTTACCGCACCCGGCGCCTCGTTTCGCACGAGCTGCGCCACGTTCACCAGTACGAGCAGGCGGGCTCGATCGCGGCGTTCCTTCCGGTGTATCTTGCGCAAATCGTGGAGTGCGGCTACGAAGGGGCGGCATGCGAAAGGGATGCGCGGCTGCATGAGATCCGGGATGCGTAACGCGCTGTCGCTGGTGCTCTTCGGAGCGGCGACGGGCGCGGCCGCCGAGTGCCGCATCGCCCTGCCGGTCCAGGAGCCGCAGGCGCAATGCACGCCGCGCGCCGCGGCCGCATACGACTTCGCCTTCTGCTCCGTCTCGCTCTACATCAGCGCCCTCTCCGCGCCGCCGCTGCCCAACGAGGACGGCGACAGCCTTGCCGATTCCCTCCACCAGGCGAGCAACGCCTACGCGCGCGTTTCGCTCGCGCTCTCGGACGCGGACAAGGTGAAGGGCAACGTCGAGGCCGCCAAGCGCTACTACGACTCGCTGCGCGACAAGGGCGACGCGGTCACGCCGGCGCTGCACCAGATAGGCCTCAAGTGCCGGGGCATCAACCAGTACCACAACGAGGTCCTGGAGGAAGCGGCGCGCGAGATCCGCAGCAAGCGCCGGTGAAAGGAGAGAGACGATGCTGAAGCTCAAGCCGAACTGCGAATGCTGCGACCTCGATCTGGCGCCGCAGTCCACCGAGGCGCTGATCTGCTCGTTCGAGTGCACCTTCTGCCGCGAATGCGCAACGAGCGTGCTGCGCGGCAAGTGCCCGAACTGCGGAGGCGAGCTCGTCGCGCGTCCGCGCCGGCCCGCCGACCGGCTGGCGAAGTTTCCGGCTTCGACGGAGCGCGTGTTCAAGCCCGAAGGTTGCCGCAAGGCGGCCAATGGCTAGGCGCCGGGACCTCACGCGGCACTATCCGCGGGCGGCCTTCGTCGCCAAGCTGCGGCGCCTCGCCGACGCGATCGAGAGCGGCAAGCCGTTCACGATCCAGGTCGCTTCCGAGCGTTTGCACATTCCGGCCGATGCGACGTTCAACATCGAGCACGAGCGGACCGCGGACTCGGAGGAGCTCGAATTCCAGCTGCTGTGGAGCCGCCGCGCCTGAAGCGCACCCTCCTCCTCGCCGCCACGCATTTCGCCGCCCTCGCGGTCGGCTTCGGGCTCGGCGTGTACTTGCTGCCGATCCTGATCGCGCCCGAGGGGCCGAGCACGAAGGACGTGCGGCAGGCGGCGGCGTCGGCGAAGTTCACGGGCACCTTCCGCCGCGACCAGAAGGGCAGCGACTTCCTGCACTGGGGTGAGGGCACGGTCTCAGTGAGCGCCCGCGCCATCGCGCTGGAAGGCCGCGTTTCGCCCGGCCCTGACTACAAGCTCTACCTCTCGCGCGACTTCGTCGAGACCCGCGACGACTTCCTCAAGGTCAAGGCCGGCGCCGCGCGCGTGGGCGACGTGAAAACCTTCGAAAACTTCATCCTGCCGGTGCCCGAGGCGCTCGACGTCGCCCAGTACACTACCGTCGTCGTGTGGTGCGAGACCTTCTCGATGTTCATCTCCTCGGCGAAGTACCGCTGATGCGCGCCACGCTCCTGCACGTCGCCGCTTTCGCCTGCTTCTTCGTGGGCCTGTTCTTCGTCTCGCAGGCCTACACCATGGCGTTCCATGGCGTGTACCTGGACTGCTTCGGCGGCGGCTGCGCGCCGCGCACCTTCGGCGAGCCGACGCTCCCCTCGGCGCTCTACGGCACGCTGCTCGCCCTCGCCGCGCTCCTCACCTTCTACTTCGGGCGCCTCGCCCTCAAAGCCGGTCGTAGATCAGCATCTTGACCGGCTCGGCGGTCTTCGCGTCGACGAGCACCGCGACCCAGTAGCGCGGCGCGCGCAGGTCGAGGTAGCGCACCGAGTCCGGCGAAATTCCCGTCTCGGCGAGCCACGCGTCGACCACCCGGCCGGCCTTGGGCTCGGTCTTGCGCGTGCGCTCGATGGTTTGCCCGCGCGCCAGGATGTCCGCGCGATGCGGCTCGTAGGGACGGAAGTAGCGCGGGAAGTGCTGCATGTCGTAGCCGGACAGGTTGAGCTCCAGCAACCGCGTGCGCTCCTTCGGGTCGGTGGGGAACTCGCCGTAGACCCAGCGCGGGCCCGTCACCGGCACGGCGCGGAACTCGGGGAACTTCGCCTCCGCCAGGTGCTCGGGCTGCAGCTCGGCCGCGGTGACGACCTCGAAGCGGTCCTTCACGAACACGATGTAGGCCGGGCGCGCCAGGTAGACGATGCTCACGCCGTACACGAGCGCCGAAAGCTGCAGCACGCCGATCACCAGCAGGTCGAACTTCAGTCCCTTCTTGCCGGGCTTGAAGATGATGAGGGTGATGAGCGGGCCGATGATCACGTCCACCCCGACGAGGATCAGGAGCAGGTCGTCCCCGCCCGCCGCCTTGAAGAGCGGATGCGGGTACCAGACGAGGAGCATGAGCGCCAGGGCCCCGGCGGCGATCGCCGCGCTGATGAGCAAGTGGACCCCGGACGCTTGCCAGCGCGTCACTTTTTTCCACTTCATCGGTCGAAAATGTAGGCCATGCACCCCGCGCACGCAAATCCGGAAGGAACCAGGGCTCCTGTGTCGACTGTCAGCGACGTGCCGGCGCGGCTCGACGCGCTGCCGTGGTCGGCCTGGCACTGGCGGGTCGTCCTCGCGCTGGGCGTGAGCTGGCTGCTGGACGGGCTCGAGGTGACCGTGGTCGGGTCGATCGGGCCGAACCTGCAGCGCCCGGACACCCTCGGCCTGGGCGCCGCGCAGATCGGCTGGGCCGCGTCCGCCTACATCGCCGGCGCGGTGCTGGGCGCGCTCTACTTCGGCCGCCTCGCCGACCGGCTGGGGCGCAAGCGCATGTTCCTCGCCACCCTTTCGGTCTACCTCGCCGCGACCGTCCTCACGGCGTTCTCGTTCGACTTCTGGTCGTTCGCCTTCTGCCGCTTCCTCACCGGCTTCGGCATCGGCGGCGAGTACGCGGCCATCAACTCCGCGATCGACGAGCTGATCCCGGCGCGCGTGCGCGGCGCGGTGGACCTCGCGGTGAACGGCAGCTTCTGGATCGGCGCCATGCTCGGGGCGGTGCTGTCCATCTTCCTCCTCGACGAGCGCCTCGTGGATCCGGGCTACGGCTGGCGGCTCGCGTTCCTCCTCGGCGGCGTGCTGGCCTTCGCCATCCTGCTCGTGCGCCGGCACGTGCCGGAGAGTCCGCGCTGGCTCCTCATGCACGGCCGCGGCGCGGAGGCCGAGGCGATCGTCGCGGCGATCGAGAAGGAGATCGGCGTGGCGCCGGCGAAGCATGCGCCGATCGAGATCCGGCAGGTCGTCATCACGTGGCGCGCCATCGCGCACACCATCGCGGTGCGCTACACGCGGCGCGCCATCCTCGGCCTGACGCTCATGTCCACGCAGGCCTTCTTCTACAACGCCATCTTCTTCACCTACGCGCTCGTCCTGTCGCGCTTCTACGGCGTGCCGGACGAGCGCATCGGCTACTACATCTTCCCCTTCGCGCTCGGCAACTTCTTCGGGCCGCTCGTGCTGGGGCGCCTCTTCGACGAGTGGGGGCGGCGGCGGATGATCGCCTCCACCTACGCGCTGTCGGGGCTCGGCCTGCTGCTGATCGGGTACCTGTTCTCGAAGGAGATCGTCGGGGCGACCGGGCTCGCGGTCGGGTGGTCGTGCATCTTCTTCTTCGCCTCGGCAGCGGCGAGCTCCGCCTATCTAACCGTGAGCGAGATCTTCCCCGTCGAGATCCGCGCCGTCTCCATCTCGCTCTTCTACGCCGCCGGGACGACCCTCGCCCTCGCCGGCCCGCCGCTCTACGGCGCGATGATCGAGAGCGGCAGCCGCCAGGGCCTGTTCGGCGCCTACGGCCTGGCCGCCGCGCTCATGTGCCTCGCCGCGCTCGTCGCCTTCTTCCTCGGCGTCGACGCCGAGCGCAAGAGCCTCGAGCACGTCGCGCGCCCCCTGGGGCACGTGGACCGTCCCTGAGGGGGTTCGTGAGTTCGGTGCCTGACCCCGATCTAGGGGGCGGAGGCGAGCTTGCGGCGCTCTTCGACGGTGTCGTTGAGGGCGGAGCGGATGGCGGCGACGAGCTTGTCGGCGTCGACGGGCTTGTCGACGCGATCGCGGAAGCCGGAAGCCTTGAGGCGCTCGCGCTCGATCTGGGTGAACGCCGTGAGGGCGAGGGCCGGGAGCGGCTGCTCCAGGCCGCAGGCCGCCTCGAGCGCACGCACGCGCTGCAGGGTCTCGAAGCCGTCCTCGCCCGGCATGGCGAGGTCGACGAGGAGCACCTGCGGTGCGCGCGCGGCCTGGCGCCCGCGCCAGGCGTTCTCCAGCGCGCCGACCAGCTCGCGGCACGAGCCGAACGCTTCCACCGTGGCGCCGGTCTGCTGCAGCGTCAGCGCCACGACTTCGTGCGCGTCGGTATCGTCGTCCACCATCCAGATGCGCGCGCCCTGCAGCGCCCCGGCGAGGCTGCGCCGCTCGACGCGCTGCCCCGGAAGGCGCACGGGCTGCGCCACCGCGGGGATCTCCACGGTGAACGTGGCGCCGCGCCCGACGCCCGGGCTGTCGGCGCGCACCTGGCCGCCGTGCAGCAGCGCGATGTGGCGCACGAGGGCGAGGCCGATGCCCAGGCCGCCGGCGCGGCGCGCCGCCGACGTGTCCGCCTGCGTGAACCGGTCGAAGACATGCGGCAGGAACTCGGGCGCGATGCCGATCCCGTTGTCCTTGACGATGAGCTGCACCCGGTCGCCGTTCTTCAGCAGCTTCAGCTCGATCGCGCCGCGCTCCGGCGTGAACTTCACCGCGTTGGCGAGCAGGTTCGACGCGAGCTGCTGCAGCCGCCCGGCGTCGCCGGTGACCGAGATCGCGCTCTCGACGGGCCGGAAGCGCAGCTCGATCTCCTTCGCCGCCGCGGTCGGGCGCGCCGCGTCGAGCGCCGCGGCGACGATCTCGACCAGGTTGACCACGCGCCGCTCGATGTTCAGCTTGCCGCTGACGATGCGCGAGGTATCGAGCAGGTCGTCGATGAGGCGCGTCTGATGGTCCACGTTGCGCTTGATCGCCTTCGCGGCCCGCTCGACCAGCGTCGGCTCGAAGGGCTGGGTGCTGAGCAGCAGGTGGCTCCACCCGCGCAGGGCGTTGAGCGGCGAGCGCAGCTCGTGCGAGACGATGGCGAGGAACTCGTCCTTCGCCTTGTTGGCCCGCTCGGCCTCGGCGCGCAGGCGCTGCTCGGCGACCACCAGCTTCTCGAGCTCGCGCTGCGCCTGCTTGCGGTCGGTGATGTCGGTCGCGATGCCGATCAGCCCGAGGATGCGGCCCTGCTCGTCGCGCAGCGGCGACTTGGTCGCGAGGTAGATGCGCTCGGCGCCCGCCGCGCCCGGCAGGCTCTGCTCGATCATCATCGTCTCGCCGCTCTCGAGCACGACGCGGTCGGTGTCGTCCAGCCCGGAGCGCTCGTCCGCCGGGACCACGGCGCGGCCGATCGCGTTCATCCAGGCCGGGTTGGCCATCAGCATGCGGCCCTGGCGGTCCTTCGCGTAGATGAGGTCCGGCGTGCTGGTGGTGATGGCGTTCAGCAGCGCGTTGCGCTCGCGGAGCGCCGCGCTCGCGCGCTCCAGCGCCGCGGTGCGCCGCACGACGCGCTGGTCGAGCTCGGTGTAGGCCTCGCGCATGGCGCGCTCGGCTTTGCGCTGCACCGACGCCTCGCGCAGCACGAGGACCGCGCCGAGCAGCCCGGCGCTCTGCGGATCGGCGATCGGCGTCGCGCTGACGTCCACGGCGTGCACCGTCCCGTCGCGACCCCGCAGCGCCGGCTCGCCGCCGGCGGCCGCCGCCACGCGCATCACCAGCGCGCGGTGCAGCGGGCATTCGGTCGGCGCGCCGCTGCGCTCGTCGAAGAGCTGCACCAGCTCCGTCACCGGGCGGCCCGCCGCCTCGGCGGCGCGCCAGCCGGTGAGGCGCTGCGCCGCCGGATTGAGGAAGCGCACGCGCCCCTTTGCGTCGGTCGCCACCACGCCGTCGCCGATGCTCGCGAGCGTGACATGCAGCCACTCGCGCTGCTCGCCGGCCTGCTCCTGTGCCTCCTCGCGCTCGCGGATGCTGCGGTCGAGGGTGCGGGCCACCCACAGCACGAGCGCGCTGAACGCCGCGATCATCACCGCGGTGAAGAGCGCCATGCCGAAGGCCTCGCCGAAGAGTCCGACGCGCTCGGCGAGCAGGCGCACCCACGCGAAGGCGATGGGCACCACGAAGGCGGCCGGGATCAGCCAGCGCGCCACCTCGTCGCCGCCGGACTCGCCGTGCAGCATGCGAAGCAGCCAGCGCGACGGCCGCGCGGCGACGAACGCCGCCGCCGCGGCGACGGTAGCGAGCGCCTGCGGTAGAGAGAAGCCGAGCAGCGGCGCGAGCTGGTAGTCGATGCTGAACAGCCTGAAGCTGAAGCCGAGGAGCGCGAACGCGCCCACCCCGCCGCTCACCCATGCGACCAGGCTGTTCACCGGCACGCCGAGCACCTTGGGGTCGCGCGCGAGCGGCGCGGCGATCGCGAGCAGCAGCATGGTCAGCGCCGCGGCCGGCGACATGGTCGCGGTCGGATGGCCGGCCCAGCGCGAGGCAAAGGAGAAGCTCATGCCGAGCGCCACGTCCGCGAAGTGCTCGGCGAGCGAGAGCAGCGAGACGATGAAGGCGGCGCCCGCCGCGATGCGCGCGCTGCGCCGGCCGCGCGCGTCGTCGCGCTGCGCGGCGTAGAAGCTGCAGGCGACGAGCATGAAGCCGATCGCGCCGCCCGGCGGCATGGGGATCGTCGTCGCGCCGAAATGGCGCAACTCCGCCGCGCCGAGCGCCCAGCCCCAGAGCGTCAGCGCCGCGATGGCTGCAGTGACGACGATCGAGGCGCTGGCGAAGCGTTGGAGCCGCGGCGCGAGGGATCCCGATCCGGGGCGGAGATCCGAAGGGTCGCCGCGGTTGGGCACCGAGCCGGTTTGCCGCATGTGTCCCGCCGAGCGTATCGCCGCGCGGCGGGGTTGGCTAGGGCGCTGGATGGACCGGTGCGCGGATGTCGCCCCGCGGCGACGCGCGCCGCGGAGACCTGTTCATCTTTTCCAGGACGAACTGCGCCATGCCCGCCGGGCTGCCGAACTGGGCGCGGATGATCGCGATCGCGACCGGCATGAGCAGCCCGAGCGCGCCAGCGACCTTGCCGCCCTTCTCTTCCTTGACGCGCACCACGCGCGGGCTGTGGCGCTTCCTCATGATGCCGAGCGTGGCGACGAAGCCGAGCGCCGCGGCGGCGGCGATTCCGGCTGGCGAGAGCATCCTGCCGATGGCGCGCGACCTGGCGACGCGCGCCGTGTCGGCGATCTCGTGGCGGCGGTACGCCATGCGCCGTTCGATGTCGTGGATTTCCTTGTCGATGCTTTTCATTTCGGTCCCCCGGCATTGAGCGGCGCCGGCGGCGGATCCTCGCCGCGCAGCTGGCGCAGCAGCGCCGTGAACGGCAGGTCCTTGATCAGCTGGCGCATCCACAGGCCGAGCGCGCCGGCGGCGAGGATGTTCAGCCCCGCCGCGATGACGATCGCCCAGCCCCAGGGCACGACCTCGCTGGAGAGCCAGATGATGAGCGCGGCGACGAGCCCCATCCACGCGGTGATCAGCAGCACGGCGACGATGAGCACCGCGCCGAGCAGCCAGGCGAGGTTGAGCGCCGCGCGCCGCGCGTCGAGGACCGCCAGCTCCGCATAGTCCGTGACGAGGCTCTTCGCCTCGCTGAAGATGTGCCCGAGCAGCCCGCCGAGCGTGGCGGGCCGCGCGGCGGCGCCGAGCCGCTCCACGGCCGGCTACTTCGAGCGCATCATCATGCTGAGAAGGTATCCCGCGGCCACGGCGATGCCGAGCGCCTGCACGGGATGCTCGCGCACGTATTCGCGGGCGCTCTCCATCCACTGGTCGCGCATCTCGAGCAGCTCCTCGCCCTTCATGCCGAGCGCTTCGGCGCGCTCGCCGAGCCGTCCGGCCATCGATGCGGCGGCTTCGGCCGCGCGGTCCACCGCCTGGTGGGCGGTCTTGCTGTAGCCCTCGATGCCCTTCTCGACGTTGCGCTGCGCGCCGCCGTTGCCCTTCGGTTCCATGGTGTCCTCTCGTAGCGTTGAAATCAGTTCAGTGGCGTAACGGCTTAGCAAACCGCGTTCCTATCCGCGGCGCCGCGGCACGTCGCTCGGGATCCCGCGGCGCTCGGTGTCCTTGCGGCCCTCTTCTACGTCCTTGCGGGCGCGCTCGATGTGCCGCCCCTTGAGGGGCACCCCGCCCGGGCGGGTCGAGGGCGTGCCCGGAAGGGCGGCCTTACGCTGCCCGGCGGTGCTCGTCGTTGGCGGACTTTTGCGGGGCATCTTCGTCGTCCTCGGCGAGGTCGCCGGCCTTGTAGGCCGCGAGCCGGTTATAGAGCGTCTTCAGGCTGATCCCGAGCATGTCCGCCGCCTTGCGCTTCGAGCCGCACTCAGCGAGCGTCGCCTCGATCAGCCGGCGGCCCACCTCGTCGAGCGTGGTGCCGACGCGCACGGTGAGGATCGGGGCGGTGTCGGGGGCGGCCACCGCGGTGGGCGCGAGGTCCGCGTCGATGATCTCGTCGGCGAGGATGAACGCGCGTTGGACGTAGTTCTTGAGCTCGCGCACGTTGCCGGGCCAGCTGTGCGCGTAGAGCGCGGCGACCGCGGCCGGCGTGAACGCCTTGTGCTGGCTCTCCTGCTTGTTGAGCACGTCGAGGAAGTGCTGAGCGAGGAGCTCGATGTCGCTCGTGCGGTCGCGCAGCGGCGGCATGGAAATCGGGAACACGTTGAGGCGATGGTAGAGATCCTCGCGCAGCTTGCCGTCCTGCACGGCCTGCTCCGGGTTGCGGTTCGTCGCCGCGATGAGGCGCACGTCCGTGCTGATCGGCTGCGTGGTCCCGACGCGCGTGAACGTGCCGGTCTCGAGCACGCGCAGCAGCTTCACCTGCAGCTCCTGCGGCATCTCGGTGATCTCGTCGAGGAACAACGTCCCGCCGTTGGCGCGCTCGAAGAAGCCCTTGTGCTGGCGGTCGGCGCCGGTGAAGGAGCCCTTCTCGTGGCCGAAGAGCTCGCTCTCGATGAGGTTCGGCGAAACTGCGCCGCAGTTGAGCGGCAGGAACGGAGCCTTCTTCCGGCGGCTGAGGTCGTGGAGGGTCTGCGCGGCGAGCTCCTTGCCCGTGCCGCTCTCGCCCATGAGGAGCACGGTCGCGGAGGTCGGGGCGACGCGACCCAGCTGGTCGTACAGCTTCTGCATCGGCGGCGAGGAGCCCAGGATGTGGCCGAAGCGGCCAAGGCGGCGCAGCTCGTCGCGCAGCTCGCCGATCTCCTGGCGCAGCTCGCCGGAGCGCGGCACGCGGCGCAGGATGGCGCGCAGGCGCTCCACGTCGACCGGCTTCACGAGATAGTCCGTCGCGCCGGCGCGCAGCGCGGCCACGGCGCTGTCGACGCTCGCATGGCCGGTGATGAGCACGAGCTCGGTGGAGGCGCGATCCTCGATGTCGTTCACCAGCTCGATGCCCTGCCCGTCGGGTAGCTGCAGGTCGGTGAGCAGCACGTCCGGCTGCAGGCGGGACATGTGAATCCGCGCCTGGCGCAGCGAATCGGCGGCGGACACGGTGAAGCCTTCCGCCTTCGCCAGCTCCGTCAGCCACTCCAGCGCTTCCGGGTCGTCGTCTACGATGAGGAGATGGGGCATGGGTCTCGCTTTGTCGATGTAGGAATTTCGCTCTGGGTTTCCAGCCGCAAACGGCACGCAACTTGCGTTCCATGCCTACGCCGCGCGAAAAGGCCTGGCGCATCAAGGGCCTGAGGAATCGATCGGAGAAAGCGGAAAGAATTTCCGTCGCCGGCCGCCGACACAACCGATCGTCTACTAGGAAAAATTGGCGACAGTGCGGGCGGCACTCGGGCACGCGGCCTGCATCCCGCGCCATGGTCCGCCCGGATGTCGTCGGCATCCTCCTCCTCCCCTGTGTGCCGGCGCGTCCGCGGCGGATGCCAGATGAGAAAAGTACGGTCTGTCCCTATTTTTGAAGCGCGCTGCGCATCTCCGCCGTAATGGATTGCCGAATGGTCCAGTAGTCCGCCCACGGATCCTTCCTCAGCTTCTTCAGCCGCGCGGGCACCGTCTGGATCGTGTGGAGCGGACGCAGGTCTTCGTCGCCGAGCTCGTCCCACGACACCGGCGTCGAGACGCCGGCATCGGGGCGCGCCCGGGAGGAATAGGCGGAGACAGCGCTGGCGGTCTCGGAGTTGCGCAGGTAGTCGACGAAGATCTTTCCTTCGCGGGCGGCCTTGGAGATCTTCGCGAGGAAGAGGTCCGGACGTGCGCGCGTGAGCATCACGGCGATGAGCCGGGTGAACTCCTTCACGTCGTCCCACGGCAGCTTCGGCTCGATCGGCGCGACGACGTGCAGGCCCTTGCCGCCCGTCGTCTTGAGGAAGGACCTCAGCTTGAGCTGGTCGAGCAGCACCTTGACGAGCTGCGTGGCCTCCACGAGCTGTTCCCACGTGATTCCGGGACCGGGATCGAGGTCCATGGTGATGCGGTCCGGCAGCCCGATGTCCGGCACGGTGGCGCCCCAGGTATGGAACTCAACCGCGCCGTTCTGCACCGCGCTCAGGATGCCGTGCAGCGTGTTCGTGTAGATGTAGGCGCTGCGGCCTTTCTTTTCCCGCTTCACCGTGAGGAGGTGGCCGGGGCTCGCGCCCATGAGGAGGTGCCGCTGGTAGAAGCATTCCTTCTCTGCTCCGTCAGGGCACCGCACGAGCGTAAGCGGCCGGTCCTTCACGTGCGGCAGGATCCATTCGCCGACGCCTTCGTAATACTTCACGAGATCCAGCTTCGTGATGCCGAGCGAAGGCCAGACGACGCGGTCCGGGTGGGTGATCCTGAGCGAGACCTCCGGTTCGGAAGGCGGCGGCACGGCCTTCTCTTCCCCGACGGACTTCGCCGAAATGTCTTCCCGAAGTCCCATGAAGGAGGCCTGCCGGAGGATCCCTTCGTTGGTCTTCTCCGTGTAGGCGACTTCGCAGACGAGCTTCGGCTGCAGCCAGGTCACGCCCTTCTCGCGCGGGGGCTTCTCGAACGGGCTTTCCGGCTTCTTCAGCGCGGCGAACTTGCGGGTCAGCGATGAAAGCAAGGCGTCGTCGAATCCGGTGCCGACCTTCCCCGCGTACTGCAGCTTGCCTCGTGCGTCGTAGAAGCCGACGAGGAGCGCGCCGAAGCCGTGGCGCGAGCCCTGCGGCGGCGTGAACCCGCCGATGACGAAGTCCTGGCGCTGGCGGCACTTCAGCTTGATCCAGCACCGGGACCGGCCGGAGGCGTAGGTGGAGTCCGCCTGCTTGCCGATCAGGCCCTCGAGGCCGAGCTTGCAGGCCTGCTCGAGCACGTCCTTCGCGTCGCCTGAAAGGTGCTCGCTGCACTTCACGTGGGGCTTGTCCTTCAGCGCCTTCGCCAGGCGCTTCTTGCGCTCGGTGAGGGCGAGCTCCCGGATGTCCTGCCCCTTGAGGTAGGGCGCGTCGAACACGTAGTAGACGATGCGCGCGTCGTTTCCGCGGTCGAAGGCGTTCTGCAGCGCCTGGAAGTCCGACCGGCCGTCGGCGCGCGGCACGATGATCTCGCCGTCGAGCAGGCTGTCCTTCAGGCCGAGCGCCGCCACCTCCTTTGCAAGGTGCGGCAGCTTCGCGGTCCATTCGTTACCGGTGCGGGTGAAGAAGTGCACGCCGCGCTTTCCATCCGAGCCTTCGGTGATGCGGCAGAGCATGCGATAGCCGTCGTACTTCACTTCGTACACCCAGTCCCCGGACTTGGGGGGCTCGGTCACCAGCGTGGCGAGCATCGGGGCGACGAAATCCGGCACCCAGGTCTCCCGGGTGCGCGAGCGCAGCTTCTTCGCGCGCTTCGCGGCCTTCGGCGCTTCCTTCACGCTCTCCGGACGCAGCACCGTGATCTCGGCCTCGTTGCCGCTGCGCGCTTCGTCGTCGTTGCGCTTGATGAGGAGCCAGGCCGGCTTTCCCTCTTCTCCGCGCGTCCGCGTGAGGATCCAGCTGCCCGCCAGCTTCTTTCCCCTGAGCTCGAAATGCAGCCGTCCCTTCCGCAGCGCCTCGACCGGATCCTTGTCCTCCGGGATCCATTCGCCCTGGTCCCAGAGGAGCACGTCGCCTGCGCCATACTGCCTGGCCGGGATGGTCCCTTCGAACTCGCCGTACTCGAGCGGATGGTCCTCGGTCTGCATCGCGAGGCGCTTCACGGAAGGATCCAGGTTCGGTCCCTTCGGCACCGCCCAGCTCTTCAGCGTGCCCTCGAGCTCGAGCCGGAAGTCGTAGTGCAGCCGCGTCGCGTGGTGCCGCTGCACGTAGAAGCGCAGCCCCGCCTTGCGCGAGGCGACCTTCCGGCCGCGCGGCTCGGGCGTGATGCGGAAGTCGCGCATCTCCCTATAGCGCTGCAATCCATTCGCCATGCGGGTCCTTCTGCAAGTCTCGGACCGGTAATTGCTACCGGCGGGCGAAACGTTTACAGCGGCGGCGCTGCGCACGGTGCCGCAGGCGCGGCTGGCACAGCCCTTGCAGGAAGGAGGCCAGAAAGGAACACCATGGGCCCAGCCATCGCGCTCCGACTGCGCCAGCACCTTACCCTCACACCGCAGGTCCAGCAGGCGCTCAAGCTCCTGCAGATGTCCGCGCTCGAGTTCCAGCAGGAAATGGATCAGGCGCTCGACGCCAATCCTTTCCTCGAGGAGAACGCCGAGGCGCCGGCCGGCGGCAAGGAAGAGAAGATCGAGACCGTTCCGGAGCCGGAACCCGAGCTTCGCGTTTCCGGCGAGACCAGCTCCTCCGGCTCCGTCGACCGCGACCAGGAGGACTGGGGCGGGATCTCGGACGCCGAGCCTACGCTTCCGGAACACCTGCGCCGCCAGCTCATGATCTCGTCCATGGGCGATCGCGACCGCGCGCTCGCCCACATGATCATCGACAGCCTCGACGACGACGGCTATTTCAAGATGACGCTCGAGGAGCTCGCGGCGCTCATTCCGCCCGAATACGACGTGCGCGTCGAGGAGCTCAACGCGTCGCTGCGGCTCGTGCAGAGCCTCGATCCGGCGGGCGTGGGCGCGCGGACCCTCGACGAGTGCCTTTTGCTCCAGCTCCAGGCGCTTCCGGAGGACACGCGCGGGCGCGCCGTCGCGATGGCAATCGTCAAGGGCCACCTGCCGCTGCTCGCGAACCGGGAATGGGCGCGCCTGCAGCACGCGGTCGGTTGCGACGAGCAGTCGCTGCACGTGGCGCGCGGCCTCATCCGCTCGCTCGACCCGAAGCCGGGCGGCCGCTTCGGCGCGCAGGAAGCGCGCTACGTGGTGCCGGACGTCCTCGTGCGCAAGAACCGGGACCGCTGGGTAGCGATCATCAACCCGGCGTCGCTGCCGCGCGTGCGGCTGAACCGCGCGTACGCGGACGCCATTTCCCACCGCGGGGCGTCGAACGCCTCCCTCACCCGCCAGCTGCAGGAAGCGCGCTGGCTGCTGCGCTCGATCGAGCAGCGCTTCGCCACCATCCAGCGCGTGGCCGACGCGATCGTCGCCCGGCAGCGCGGGTTCTTCGAGTACGGCGAGGTGGCCATGAAGCCGCTCACGCTGAAGCTGATCGCCGGCGAGCTCGGGCTGCACGAGTCGACGGTGTGCCGCGTGACGAACAACAAGTACATGGCCACGCCGCGCGGCCTGTTCGAGTTCAAGCATTTCTTCTCCCGCAAGCTCGCGACGGACAGCGGCGGCGCCGCCTCGGCGACCGCGGTGCGCGCCGTGATGAAGGAGCTCATCGCCGCGGAGGATCCGCAAGCGCCGCTTTCCGACGCCGAGCTCGCGCGCCTGCTCGCCCAGCAGGGCCTGAGAGTTGCAAGGCGCACGATCACCAAGTACCGCGCGCTGATGCGCATGCCGAGCGTGGACGTGCGCCGCGCCGACACCAAGTCGGGCCGCCTCGCCAACCGGCAGCCGGCCCGGGCCTAAGGAGACCGATCGATGTCGCGAATCGTTGCAGGCAGGTTCAAGAACACCGTGGATGCGGACGCCGCGCTGGCGGCGCTCGCGCGCGAAGGCTTTCGCAGCGGCGAGTACGAGTCCTTCTACGTCGGGCCGCCGGGACAGAACCAGCGCCTGCCGACCGGGGGCGACCAGTACTCCGACCAGGGCGCTCGCAAGGGCGGCTGGGGCGCGGCCGCCGGCGCCGGGCTGGGCGCCGTCATCGGCGCCGCTGCCGGCGCAGTGACGTCCTCCGAATATGGCGTGGTCGCCATCCTGCTCGGCGCGGGCCTCGGCGCGTACATCGGCTCCTTCGCCGGGACCATGTCCAAGATGCGCGACAGCAACAAGTACGCAGCCCCCGCCGGCGTGGAGACCATCGACCACGGCGGCCGCATGGTGGCGATCAACGTGGACCGGCCGGAGATGGAGCGCCGCGCGCTGGACATCCTGCACCGCCATGGCGCCCGCGACGTCGGACGCACGCAGGGCACCTGGCGCGACGGGTCGTGGAAGGACTTCGACCCGCGCGCCCCGCTCAGCGCTGCGTAGCTAGTTCGCTTCCTTCTTCAGGCTCGACAGGCCGTCATGGGCTTCCATGACGGCCTTTTTCAATGCCTCGCTGACTGCGCCGCAGCGGGGAAAATGCGCCCGCACCTCATCCAGCCGCATTGAGGTTCCTTTCGACGAACTCCCAGTTGAGCCGCTTGCTGATCAGCTCGGAGAGGTACTTGTCGCGATCGTTCCGGTAGTCGATGTAGTACGCGTGCTCCCACACGTCGATGGTGAGCAGGCACTGGATGCCCTTGGCCATCGGCGTCTCGGCGTTCGCAGTGGTGGTGATCTCCAGCTTGCCGTTGCGGCGCACCAGCCACGCCCAGCCGGAGCCGAACTGGCCGCTGGCGGCCTTGGCGAGGTCGGCCTTGAAGTGGTCCAGGCCGTTGAAGTCCTTCTCGATCACCTGGCGCAGCGCCGGCGACGGGTCGCCACCCTTCGGCGAGAGGCACTGCCAGAAGAAGCTGTGGTTCCAGCTTTGGGCGGCGTTGTTGAAAAGCTTTCCGCTGCTCGCCTTCACCACGTCTTCGAGCGTGCGCGCGGCGATCGGGCTGTCGCGCAGCAGCTGATTCATGGTGTCGACGTACTTCTTGTGGTGCTTGCCGTGATGGAACTGCAGCGTCTCGGCCGAGATGACCGGCGCGAGCGCGTCCTGCGCGTAGGGCAGTGGCGGCAGCTCGAATTGCGGCAGGTCCTGCGCCTTGGCGGCGGAAGAGGTCTGCATGGAGTCTCCTCTTTGAAGCCCTCGGGAAACCTCAGGGCCGTGCAAGGGGCATTCCCGCGCCCGTGCTCGCGTTCTCCTCGATCAGCTGCGCGACTCCGAGGGCCTCCAGGGTCTGCTCATCCAGGTTTCCGCTCGCCGGCAGGTTGCGCGAGAGCTGAAACTGTGCGAGCGCCGCCTGCGTGGCGCCGGCGTTCACGCCGTTGAGCGGCCCCGGATCGAAGCCCTGCAGGTGCAAGGCGATCTGCACCCGCTTGACGAACTCCGTGTGCGCATCGACTTGCTGCTGCGGCCCTTCCTGCGGCTGTTCCTGTGATTGTTCCTGCTGCGCGCCGGCCGGTGCCGCGAAAAGAAGCAGGGCCGTCGCGATTGCGATTCGTCTCATGGCCGCTACTTCACGCGGATGTCGTTCTGCACCGTCTTCACCCCGCTCACCTTCTGCGCCGCGCTCACGGCCCGGCTGGCCTGCTCCGCGGAGTCTGCGAAGCCCGACAGCTGCACGGTGCCCTTGTGCGTCTCGACGTTGACGTTTGCCGCGGCCTTCACGCCGACGTCCGTGGCGATGGCCGTCTTCACCTTCGCGGTAACGGTCGCGTCGTCGACGTAGGTGCCGGCGGTCCGGTCGCCCTCGCCTTGGCTGGTGGTGCTGCAGGCGCCCAGTGCGAGCGCGACGGCGGCCAGCGCGGCCGCAAGGATGCTGGTGGTCTTCATGGTGCCTCCGCAAGTCTGGAAATGGTGGCGAGGAGCGCGACGGGCTCCGCGGGCTTGGCGAGCTGCGCGTCGTAGCCCGCCGCGACGGCGCGCAGGCCGTCTTCGGGGCGCTCCGCCGGCGTCAGCGCCGCGGCGCGCATGCAGCCGCCGCGCTCCGCGGGCAGCCCGCGGACGGCGCGGATCAGCGAATAGCCCTGGCCGGTCGACATGCGCAGCCCCGAAAGGAGGACGTCGGCGCGGTACTCGCGCAGCGTCTCCAACGCCTCGTCGGCGCCGGAGGCGGCTTTCACCTCCGCGCCTGCGATCGCGAGCACCTTCTCGAGGTTTTCCCGTGCGGCGGGGTCGTCGTCCACCACGAGGATGCGCGTGCCGGCGAGGAGCGGCTCGTTCGCGGCATGGCGGCGCACCGGGGCGACGCCCGAGGCGACCCGCGAGAGGTCGAGGAGGTCCGAGATGATGCGATCCTGCGAAAGCGCGTTGCGCTCGATCGCATCCAGCGCGTCCGCGGCCTCGCTGGTCGGCAGCACCTGCCCGCGCAGGTGCCGCGCCCACGTGGCGATCGCCTGCACCGGCGACTGCAGGTCGTGCAGCACCGTGGCGAGGAAGCCGTCGCGCAGGCGGCCCGCCTCCTCCACCGCGGTGCGAAGCTTGCGCTCGCGCTCGAGCGCGCGGGCGAGCTCGTGCTCGCAGCGCTTGCGGTCGTCGATGTCCACGCACACGCCGACGTAGCCGGCAAAGGCGCCGTCGGGCGCGAAGCGCGGCACGCCGCGGTCGAGAACCCAGCGGTACTCGCCGTCATGGCGGCGCAGGCGGTATTCCATGCAGAAGGGCTCCTGCGCGTCGAACGCGCGCACGCAGGTGTCCAGCCAGCGCGCGAGGTCTTCGGGGTGCACGCCGCGCGACCAGCCGTCGCCGAGCGCCAGCGCGGCCGGCAGTCCGGTGAAGCGCAGCCACTCCTCGCTCAGGTACTCGCACGACATGTCGGGCCGGGCGCTCCACACCATCGCCGGAATGCCTTCGGCGGGCAGGCTCCGAGTGGGAACGGCTTGGTGCAGGACGCGGTCGGAGTGCATGAGCGCTCGCCGAGCAGGACGCGTGCCGGGGACGCTCTGTAGAGGATATTCGACGCGGCTGCGCAGCGTGTGCGCGAAGGCCGGTAGTTCTTACAGACCACGAACCGCGTTACATCCGACAGGGCGTCGCGCGCCATGCTGCACCGGCATGAAGTTTGCTGCGCTCCGCCTGCTTCAACCCATCTACCCGGAAGGAGTCGAGTCATGCTGAGCTGGGCACTTGCGTTCTTC
>DASPMF010000247.1:0-7554 GCA_035627155.1 Burkholderiales bacterium
ACTCGACGAGGTCTGCGGCCCGGGGGTAAGGTGGCAACGGCACCGTGCGGGCCGCATCGCCGGACTTCGCCAGCCACGGGGCGTTCTCGCTCTCCCAGTCGCTGCGCATGCGATCGGGCTGGGAGCAGGCACCGAGAGCTACGGCAAGCGCCGCAAGCAAAGCGCCCTTCAACTCAAATCCCTTGCCAGCGCGGCGCGCACTTCGTCGCCGACCGGCTCGAGCGCGACGCGGTACTGCGGATGGTCGACGCCGACGGAGATCGAGGCACCGGACTTCACCCGTGCGCACGCCGGCTCGTCCAGCTCGAAGCGCAGGAAGTGAACCGAAGAGGTCTTCTCATCGTTCTCCCGCTCCAGGTCCTCGTCGGCAATCGCGAAGACCCGCGGCGCGTCGCCGACCCGCACCCACACGCGCCGCTCGATGCCCTTGAGCATTGCGAGCATCCGCCGCCGCTCGTCGGGGTCCGGATACTCGATCAGCATGGTCGCCTTCCAGTTGCGTCCGTCCGGAACCAGCGGGTTGTAGGCGTCCAGCTCATGCTGGATGCCCGCCTCCTCGAAAATACGCTCGATACGCAGCATCTCCTGGACCTGGTAGCGGATCGTGAGCTCGTCCTCGAAGAGCAGCGTCAGATGCTCGCCGAGGTGGACGGTGCGGTTCTTCTTGTGCGCGATGACCCGCGCCCGGAAAGCGCTTCGCTCGCGCGCATAGACCTCGAGCGGCAGCAGGGATTCGCGTTTGATCATGTCAGTCGTCTTCCAGTTGGGCATGGGCCGAGGCTACGGAGACCCGGCGCGCGGCGCCAATCGATATTGCCCATTCCGCCGATCGAGCCGCCCTATGCAGCGACGTCGGCCGCGCGCGCCTTCGTGCGTCGGTCCGCGTGCAGGTAGCGATGGAGCTCCAGAAGCGCCTGGCGGTAGACCTCGCGCTTGAAGTCGATCACGTTCTCGAGGGACACCCAGTACTCGTTCCAGCGCCACGCGTCGAACTCCGGATGACCGCTTGCGCGCAGCCGCACGTCGCAGTCGCGCCCCACCATTCGTAAGAGGAACCAGATCTGCTTCTGCCCGCGGTACGGGGTGCGGCCCTGCGGCTCCGTGGCGCCCGCGCCGTCGCCGCGATGACGAGCCCATTTCTCCGGTACGTCGTAGCGCAGCCATTCGCGCGTGCGTCCGAGCACCCGGACATGACGCGGATGCAGCCCGATCTCTTCCTCCAGCTCGCGGTACATCGCCTGGGCCGGGGTTTCGCCGTGCTTGATGCCGCCCTGCGGGAACTGCCAGGCGTGCTGGTTCACCCGCTTGCCCCAGAAGACCTCGTTCCTCTGGTTGGCGAGTACGATGCCGACGTTCGGACGGTAGCCGTCCCGGTCCAGCATACGGGCTGCCTCTCTAAGCTAGAATCGAATCGATTTTTCCACAGCTGAGCGGCAAACTCAATGCGGTTTCCCGCCGCCTTCCTCACGAACTTCGCCGCCGGCAATCCCTGATGCGCGCATCGCAATTCCTTGTCTCCACGCTGAAAGAAGTCCCCGCGGAAGCCGAGGTCGTGAGCCACCGGCTCATGCTCCGGGCGGGTCTCATCCGCCGGTTGGCCGCCGGCGTGTACACGTGGCTGCCGACCGGCCTGCGCGTCCAGCGCAAGGTGGAAAACATCGTCCGCGAAGAGATGAACCGCGCCGGGGCGGTCGAAATCTCCATGCCGGTCGTCCAGCCGGCGGAACTGTGGCAGGAGTCGGGCAGGTGGAACGCCTATGGGCCCGAGCTGCTGCGGTTCAAGGACCGCCACGAGCGCGACTTCGTCATCCAGCCGACGTCCGAAGAGGTCATTACCGACATCGCGCGCGCCGAGCTCAAGAGCTATCGCAAGCTGCCGCTGCACCTGTACCAGATCCAGACGAAATTCCGCGACGAGCGCCGCCCGCGCTTCGGCATCATGCGCGGACGGGAATTCGTCATGAAGGACGGCTATTCTTTTCATGCCACGTATGAAGACCTGCAGCGCGAGTACCGCAACATGTACGACACGTACACGCGGATCTTTACCCGGCTCGGGTTGAAGTTCAGGGCGGTCGCCGCCGACACCGGCGCGATCGGCGGCACCGGCTCGCACGAGTTCCACGTCCTCGCCGACTCGGGAGAGGACGCGATCGCCTGGTCGCCGCAATCGCAGTACGCCGCGAACGTGGAGCTTGCCGAAGCGCTCGCTCCCGCGTCGCCGCGCAAACCACCCGCGGAAGCGATGCGAAAGGTGCCAACTCCGGGGAAGAAGACGTGCGAGGAGGTCGCCGCGCTGCTGGGGCTGCCGCTGGAACGCACGGTGAAGTCCGTGGTGCTGGCGGTCGATGCCGAAGGAGGAGCGGTCCTGCACCTGCTCCTCGTTCGAGGCGATCACGCGCTCAACGAAATCAAGGTCTCCAAGTTGCCGGGGCTGGACAAATTCCGGTTCGCAACCGAAGCGGAAATCCGCTCGCGCTTCGGGTCACCGGCCGGCTATCTCGGGCCGGTCGACCTGAACGGCGTGCCGGTGATCGCCGACCGGACCGTCGCCGCCATGAGCGACTTCGTGTGCGGGGCGAACGAGCCGGACGCGCACCTTGCGGGCGTGAACTGGGGACGCGATCTCCCGGAGCCGCAGGTCGCGGACATCCGCAACGTCGTGGCGGGCGATCCTTCGCCGGACGGCAAGGGGCAGCTCGAGATCCTGCGCGGCATCGAGGTCGGCCACATCTTCCAGCTGCGCACCAAGTATTCCGAGGCGATGAAGGCCGCCTTCCTCAACGAGAACGGCGAATCGAAGCCGTTCGAGATGGGCTGTTACGGCATCGGCGTGACGCGCATCGTCGCCGCGGCGATCGAGCAGAACCACGACGAAAAGGGCATCGTCTTCCCGGCCCCGATCGCGCCGTTCGAGGCGGCGATCGTCCCGATCGGCTACCACAAGGGCGGCCCGGTGCGCCAAGCCGCCGAGCAGCTGTATGAGACGCTCCGCGCCGCGGGCATCGACGTCCTGCTCGACGACCGCGACGAGCGCCCGGGCGTTCTCTTCGCGGACGCCGATCTGATGGGAATCCCGCATCGCGTGGTGCTTTCGGAGCGAGGCCTGGCCGCCGGGACGGCCGAGTACAAGGGCCGGCGCGACGCCAAGCCGGACGATCGCGCGCTCGAGGGCATCCGGGCGCTGCTCGAGGCCAAGCTGTCCGCGTGAAAGCGAGCGCCGCGCTTCTCCTCGTCGTGCTGGCGCCCCTGCTGCCGATGCCGGCGCTGGCGGGCGCGCAGCAATACGAGCCGCTCGCGGACAGCGTGCGGCAGCGCCTTTCGAGCCTCGTCTCGGATCGGGCCCCCGCCACGATGAATTTCCGCTCGGCCGCGGATGCGCAGCGCTGGATCAGCGCGATGGAAAGCCGGCTGGAGAAGCGGATTCCGGATCGCAAGCAACGCCTCGAGCTGCTGCGCACGGTGCACTACGAGGCGTTGCGAGCCCGGCTCGACCCGCAGCTCGTTTTGGGCGTCATCGAGGTGGAGAGCGCTTTCCGCAAATACGCCGTGTCCTCGGCCGGCGCACGCGGCTACATGCAGGTCATGCCCTTCTGGGTCAAGCTCATCGGCCATCCGCGGCACAACCTCTTCCACATGCGCACGAACATCGCCTACGGGTGCGCGATCCTGCGGCACTATCTGGACATCGAGAAGGGCGATTACTTCCGGGCGCTCGGCCGCTACAACGGCAGCCTCGGCAGGCCCGAGTATCCGAACCTGGTGCTCGGCGCATGGAAGGGACGCTGGAAGTATGACGGTCCGACGGCTTAGCGCTGCCACGGTTTGACATGCTTGGGGCCCTCCTAGACCGCAATCCGCGCGTCGCGAACTGGCTCTACGGGTTCACGCCTCCCGAGCGCGGCGCCGTGGTGCTGGTGCACCGTAGGGTCTACATCGTGCCGGCGCGGCTCGGCGTGCTCTTCGGCGTGACGCTCGTCGTGCTGCTGGTCGGCTCGATCAACTACGCCCTATCGCTCGGATTCGCGCTCACGTTCCTGCTCGCCGGAAGCGGGCTGGCAGGAATGGTGCACACCGCCCGCAACCTGGCCCGCGTCGCGGTGAGCGTAGGCCGCGCGCCGCCGGTGTACGCCGGCGACACCGCGCAATTCCGCCTCGTCCTGGACAATCCGGCGGGCTTCGACCGGCCGGCGATCCTCGCCCGCCATCTGGGATCCGGAGCGCAGACGGTCGTCGACATTCCGGCGCACGGCCAGGCGGAGGCGGTGCTGCCGGCTCCGGCGAAGCGCCGCGGCTGGCTGCCGCTCGGCCGCGTGATGCTGGAGACGCGCTTTCCGCTCGGCCTGTTCCGGGCTTGGAGCTACGTGGAGCCGGACGCGCGGTGCCTAGTCTATCCGCGCCCGGACCGCGCGCCCCTGCCGCCCGCGATCGCGGATGCGTCGACCGGCACCGCGCAGGCGCGTGCGCTCGGAAACGAGGACTTCGCTTCGCTGCGCAACTACCAGCTTTCCGATTCCCCGCGGCACGTGGCATGGAAGGCGCTCGCGCGCAACGACAAGATGCTGACCAAGCAGTTCTCCGGCGAGGCGGCGCGGGAACTGTGGCTGGACTGGCGCGCGCTTCCCGCGTCGCTCGACCTCGAGCAGCGGCTGTCGCGGTTGACGGGCTGGGTACTTCTTGCAGAGAGCACCGGTGCGACGTACGGGCTGCGCATCCCCGGGACGGAGATCGCCCCCGAGCGCGGCGAGCTGCATGCTGCAGCCTGCCTGCGCGCCCTCGCGCTTTTCGAAGGGCACGAATGAAACCGGCGGCCGCCCCGCATCCGCTCGCGCCGGAGCAACGCATGGTGGGGCCGCGCGACCTGGCGTGGCTCCTCGCCGCGCTCGCACTCGTCCTGATCCCACACGCTTCGCGCGCACCGCTGTGGCTGACCGGGTTGACGCTCTGCCTTTACGGATGGCGCGTGTACTTCACGCTGAACCGCGGACCGCTTCCCTCGCGCTGGCTGCTCGTCGGTGTGGCCGTGGTCGGCATGATCGGTGTGTGGATCGAGGGCAGGACGCTGTTCGGCCGCTCGGCCGGAGTCATGCTGCTCCTGCTTTTCTCGGAACTCAAGCTCCTCGAGACGCGCACGCACCGCGATGCGGCGGTGGCCGTGTTCCTGGGCTACTTCCTGGTCATCACCAATTTCCTCTCGACCCAGTCGATTCCCACGGCCGCCACCATGGGGGTCAGCGTTTTCATGCTGACTACGTCCCTGGTGGGATTCAGCGCGCCGCAGCGCGCGTTCCGCGCGAATGCCCGCACTGCCGGCCTCGTGCTGTTGCACGCGGTGCCTGCGGCTCTCGTGCTGTTCCTGCTCTTTCCTCGCGTCCAGGGGCCGCTCTGGGGGCTTCCGCAGGATGCGCACACGGGCGTTTCCGGCTTGTCCGACACCATGGCCCCGGGCAACCTGTCCAAGCTGGTGCTTTCCGACGCCATCGCCTTTCGCGCCGCGTTCGAAGGCGAGCCGCCGCCGCACCGTCAGCTTTATTGGCGCGGACCGGTCCTGTGGGACTTCGACGGCCGTACGTGGAAGGCGGGATGGGGGATCACCGGCGAGCACGAGCCGGTGCAGGACGGCAGCCCGCGCTACCGCTACAGCGTCGTCCTCGAGCCGCATCAGCGCGAATGGCTGTTCTCGCTCGAATCCCCGGCGACGCTGCCGGAGCGCGCGCGCTTCACCGCGGATGGAACCATCGTCGCACAAGGCCCCGTACGCAGCCGGGTGCGCTACGAGATCGAGTCCATCGCCGTAGCCGAGCACAACGCCGAAGAATCTCCCGCGATGCTGCGACGGGCGATGCGTCTGCCACTGGGCTCGAGCCCCCGGGCCCGGGCGCTCGGTGGAGAATGGCGCGCAAACGGCGCCTCGCCCGAGCAGGTCGTGGAGCGCGGGATCGAGTTCCTGCGCGCCGGCCGCTACGTCTACACCCTCGAGCCGGCGCTGCTGGGCGAGCACGCGGTGGACGACTTCCTGTTCGGGACCAAGGAAGGCTTCTGCGAGCATTTCGCCTCGGCGTTCGTCTTCCTCATGCGCGCCGCCGGCGTTCCGGCGCGCGTAGTCATGGGCTACCAGGGCGGCGAGGCGAATACGTTCGACCGCATCATCACCGTGCGCCAGTCCGACGCCCATGCGTGGACCGAGGTCTTCCTCGCCGGACGCGGCTGGATGCGCATCGATCCGACCGCCGCGAGCAATCCCCGCCGCGTCGACAACGGACTCGCCGGCGCTCTGCCGAACGCAACGCCGCTCCCGTACCTAACGCGGACCGACCTGGAGTGGCTGCGCGGCTTGCGGCACCGCTGGGAAGCGGTCGCCCACCAGTGGAACGTCTGGGTACTGGGCTACAACGCCGATCGCCAGCGTGACGTCCTGAGCTTCGTCGGCATTCCCGACGCGGACTGGCGCGAGCTCACCGCCGCGCTGTTCACGGTGCTCGGCGTGATTACCGCAGGGCTCCTCGCGTGGTCTCTGCGGCGCCTCGCGCGCCCGGATCCCGTGCAGGCGGCGTGGCGGAGCTTCTGCCGCAAGCTGGCCGCGCGCGGCCTCGAGCGGGCGCCGCACGAGGGCCCGCGGGACTATTCGACACGCGCCGCGCGCGCGCTGCCGGGCGCCCGGAGCGCCATTCTGCGCATCGGCGCCCTCTACATCCGCCTGCGCTATGGCGAGCGGCCGGCGACGGCGCGGGTCGCGGAGCTGCGACGCCTGGTGCGCGAGCTGCGCTTGACCTGATGCGTGCGCTGGCGTTCCTCCTCGCCTTCCTTGCCTTCGGCGCGCGCGCCGAAACGCATACGGACGCGTACGTCCACCGTCCGGAAGTCCGGCAATTCATCGACGAGCTCGTCGAGCGCCACGGGTTCGTGGAGGCGGAGCTCGTCCGGCTCTTTTCGCGCGTGCGACCGGTTGCGCCGATCCTCGAGGCGATCGCGACGCCGTCCGAGAAGGTCAGGTCGTGGCAGGACTACCGGTCGCTGTTCATGACCGAGCGGCGCATCGCTGGCGGCGTGGCCTTCTGGAAAAAGCACCGCCGCACGCTCGAGCGCGCGGAACGGGAGTTCGGCGTTCCGGCGCACTACATCGTTGCGATCATCGGCGTGGAGACGCTGTACGGCCAGAACACCGGGCGCTGGCGCGTGGTCGAGGCCCTGGCGACGCTCGCGTTCGACTACCCGCCGCGCTCGAGCTTCTTCCGCCAGGAGCTCGAGAGCTACCTGCTCCTCGCGCGCGACGAGGGCCTCGAGGTCTTCGCGCTGCGCGGCTCGTATGCCGGCGCCTTCGGCATCCCGCAGTTCATGCCGGGAAGCGCGCGCCGCTACGCCGTGGACTTCGACCGGAGCGGCAGCATCGACCTCAGCCGCAGCCCGATCGACGCCATCGGCAGCGTGGCGAACTTCCTCAAGCAGCACGGGTGGCGCACCGGCGCGGCGGTGCAGCTGCCGGCGCGCGCCACCGGCGAGGAATGGCGCGCGTTCGCCACCGGCAGCATGGAAGCGCGCCACGCGCTCGCCGAG
>DASPMF010000248.1:0-4043 GCA_035627155.1 Burkholderiales bacterium
GCGCTCCCGCCTATACTCGCGCCATGGTCATGAAGCGATTCCTTCTTCCGCTGCTCCTGGCCGCCTCGGGCGCGGCAGCGCAGACAATCGACCTGCAGGGCCACCGCGGCGCGCGCGGCCTGCTGCCGGAGAACACGCTGCCGGCGTTCGAGAAGGCGCTCGAGCTCGGCGTGACCACGCTCGAGCTCGACATCGCGATCACCAGGGACGGCGTGCTCGTGATCCACCACGACCCGACGCTCAACCCGGACATCACGCGCGACGGCTCCGGCCGGTTCCTCGAGGAGCGCGGCCCGCCGATCCACTCGCTGACCTGGGAAGAGCTGCAAAAGTACGACGTAGGCCGGCTGAAGCCTGGAACGCCGTATGCGCGGAATTACCCCGACCAGCAACCTCTGGACGGCGCGCGCATTCCGCGCCTCGCCGACCTGTTCGAGCTGGTCAGGGGAAACGCAAAGGTCCGCTTTGCAATCGAGACCAAGGTGCATCCGGAGAAGCCGGCGGAAACTGCGGCGCCCGAACCGTTCGCACGCGCGGTGGTGGACGCGATCCGCAAGGCAGGGGTGGCCGAGCGCTCGCAGGTCCTCTCCTTCGACTGGCGCACGCTGCAGGTGGTGCAGAAGGTCGCCCCCGAGATACCCACGGTGTACCTCAGCATCCAGCGGCGCATGGACAACATCCAGGCCGGGAACGCGGCGGGCTCGCCGTGGACCGCCGGCTTCAGGTTCTCGGAGCACGGCTCGGTGCCGCGCATGATCAAGGCCGCCGGCGGCGCGTACTGGTCGGTGTTCTACAACGACCTCACGCCGGCCGCGCTCCAGGAAGCGCATGCGCTCGGGCTCAAGGTGCTCGTCTGGACCGTGAACGACCCGGCGGTGATGGAACGGATGCTAGCGCTCGGGATCGACGGCCTCATCACCGACCGCCCGGATCTCGCCATTCCGCTGCTCAAGGCGCGCGGGCTGCGCTGGTAGCTAGCGGAAGTGGCGTAGCGCCGGCAGCGTCCAGAACGGCAGCGCCGCGAGGATGACGAAGACGAGCGCCATCGCGAGGCCGGCGACGTATCCGCCGGTCAGGTCGTGCAGCAGCCCGCCCATGAACGCGCCGAACGCTGCGCCGAGCGCGTTGGTCGAGTAGATGCCGCCGTAGATGGTCGCGACGTTCGGCCCGGCGAAGATGCGCGCGCTCGCCGAGGACACGATCGGCCCGCGCACGCCCATGCACGAGCCGAAGACGAGCACGAACACGAAGAGCAGCGCCGCCGACGGCGCCGAGGTGATGGCGACGAGGAGCAGGATGCCGGTTCCGGTGCCGACGAAGCTGGCGGTGATCGCCTGGCGGTAGCCGAAGCGCTCGGAAGCCGGGCCGCTCATCATGACGCTGAAGGCGGACAGCATGCCGAGGGCGCCGTAAGCGGTCGCCGCGGTGAGCGGGCTGTATCCTGCGTCGATGAGGAAGGCGACGAGCTGCACCAGGATCGAGAACATCGCGGTCGCCGTGCAGAAGAAGATCTGCGCGAGGCTCCAGAACACGCGCGTGCGCAGCGCCTCGCGCACGCTCGCGCCCGCCCCCGTCGCCCTGGCGCGGCTCCCCTGCAGCGCCGGGTCGCCGGCCTGGAAGGTGCGCCAAGGGATGGCGAAGGCGATCACCGGCGCGAGGACGAGCAGGCCGATTCCCATCGCGCGGTATGCGGTGCGCCAGTCGTACTCCGTGACGAGGTACTGGGCGAGCGGCACGAAGAGGAGCGTGCCCGCCCCCACCGCGGAAAACGCGATGCCGATCGCAGTCGAAAGGCGGGCGCGGAACCAGCGCGAGAGGAGCGCGGACGCCGGCACCATGCCGTTCAGGCTGACGGCGACCCCGACCATCACGCCGATGAAGACGTAGAACTGCGCGATGCCGGTGAGTCCAGCGGCGAACGTGAAGGCCGCGCCGAGGCACGCGACGCCCACGCCATACACCCAGCGCGGCCCGAGGCGGTCGAACACCATCCCCACCAGCGGCGCGGTGAACCCGTTGACCAGGAGGTAGATCGAGTACACGCCGGTGACCTGCGAGCGCGTCCAGCCGAACTCCCGCTCGAGCGGCAGGAGGAACACGGCGTACGTGTCCCCCATTCCGCGCCCCAGCATGTTGAGGACGAAGCAGGCGGCCAGGACCGCGCCTGCGGTTGGCAGGGCCTTCAGCTCTTCTCCGCCGGCTCCAGGCCGAACACCTGGCGCAGGTACGCAAGGTAGCCCGGATCCTTGCTGACCGTCTTGCCGGGCGCATCGGAGACCTTCGCGACCGGCTGGCCGTTGCACTCGGTCATCTTGAGGACGATGTTGATGGGCGCGTAGCCCAGGTCGTTCGTCAGGTTGGTGCCGATGCCGAAGGACGTGATGGCGCGGCCGCCGAAGGTCTTCGCGATCTCGATGGCGCGCGGGAAATCCAGCTGGTCGGAGAAGATGAGCTGCTTGGTGCGTGGATCGACGCGGTTCTTGCGGTAGTGGGCGATGATCTTCTCGCCCCACTCGATCGGGTCGCCCGAGTCGTGCCGCGCGCCGTCGAAGAGCTTGCAGAAATACATGTCGAAGTCGCGCAGGAAGGCGTCCAGGCCGTAGGTGTCGGAGAGCGCGATGCCCAGGTCGCCGCGATATTCCTGCGCCCATTTGTCGAAGGCGAAGGTCTGCGAGTCGCGCAGCCGCGGTCCGAGCGCCTGGCAGGCCTGCATGTACTCGTGGGCCATCGTGCCGTGCGGCGAGAGGTTGTTGCGCACCGCGAACCAGACGTTGGACGTGCCGGCGAGGCGCTCCGGCACCTCGCGCTTGAGGGTCTGCAGCACCTCCTCCTGCCAGTCGCGCGAGAAGCGGCGCCGCGTGCCGAAGTCGGAGATCTTGAAGTCGGTGTCCGCGACCTTGCGGATCATGTCGATCTTCACCTGCAGCCGGCGGCGGCCTTCGGCGTAGTCGGGCTTCGGCTGCGTGCGGCGGAAATAGACCTCCGAGACGATCGCGAGGACCGGGATCTCGAACAGGATGGTGTGCAGCCAGGGCCCGCGGATCGTGATGTCGATGCCGCCGGTCGCCTGCGGGTCCTGCTCCGCGCGCAGGTATTTCTGGTTGAAATGGAAGAGCCCCAGGAAGTCCACGAAGTCGGACTTCATGAAGCGCAGGCCGCGCAGGTAGGCGAGCTCCTCGTCGGTGAAGCGCAGGCTGGAGAGGTTGCCGATCTCGGCGCGGATCTCGTCGAGGTGGGGCCTTAGGTCGACCCCCTCGGTGCGGCAGCGGAACTTGTACTCGACCTGCGCGCCCGGGAAATGATGCAGGACGACCTGCATCATCGTGAACTTGTACAGGTCGGTGTCGAGCAGCGACTGGATGACCATCGGCCGGGGGGATTCTACCCGCCTAGATCAGGACGGCTTCCTCCACTTTCGCAGGCATGCGCTCGTCTTCCACCAGGCCGTGGGCGCCCGCGCCGAGCAGGCGCACCGGACGCCGCGCGGCCTCGGTGCGATCGAGGAGCGCCGCGGCGCGCTCGGCAAGCCGCGCCGGGTCGCGCGTCGGCGGCTCGCAGGTGTAGCTGCGCGTCACGGTCGTGAAGTCGGCGTAGCGCACCTTGATCGTCACGGTGCGGGCGGTGAGGCGCTTGCGCTCGAGGCTCGCGGCGACGGCGCGCGCCATGCCTTCGATCTCGCTGCGCATCACTTCGGCGTCGACCAGGTCTTCCGGGTAGGTGCTCTCCTCGCTTACCGACCGGGTGGGCCGGTCCGGGCACACCTCGCGATCGTCCCGGCCGTGCGAGAGCTCGACCAGCCAGTCGGCGAGGCTGCCGACCAGGCCGCGCAGGCGCTGCGGATCGGCGCTTCGCACGTCGACCACCGTGCGGATGCCGGCGCCGTGGAGCTTCTTCGCCGTCACCGGGCCGACGCCCCACAGCGCCTCGACGGGAAGCTGCTGGAGGAACCGCTCGACGCGCTCCGGCGCGATGACGGTCAGCCCGTCGGGCTTGCGCCAGCCCGAGGCGATCTTGGCGAGGAACTTGTTCGGCGCGACGCCGGC
>DASPMF010000249.1:0-11988 GCA_035627155.1 Burkholderiales bacterium
CGCACGTCGATCTTCCCCGCCTCGATCTTCGCGATGTCGAGCAGGTCGTCGACCAGCTCGGTCAGGCTCTGCGCCGCCCGGCGGATGAAGTTGAGCTGCACCTCCTGCTCGGCGTTGAGCGGCCCGTCCAGGCGGTCGAGCAGCATCTGCGTAAGCGCGCGGATCGAGTTGAGCGGCGTGCGGAACTCGTGGCTCATGTTGGAGAGGAAGCGCGACTTCGTCTCGTCGGCGCGGCGCAGGAAGTCGGCGCGCTCTTCCAGCTCCGCGTACAGTGCGACCACGCCGCGGTTGGTGTCCTCGAGCTCGCGGTTCACCTCGAGCAGCTCGTCCTGGCGCTCGCGCAGCTCCTCCAGCGCGCGCATCAGCTCGCGGTTCTGCTGCTGCACTTCGTCGAGCGGCGACGAGGGCGCGTGCACCGCGAGGGCCGCGACGAGGCGCGCGGCGTCGGCCCGCGTGAAAAGCCGCGCGTTATCCGGCAGCATCTTCTGCAGGACCGCCGTGGTGCCCTTCGCCGTGGAGCGGATCGCGAAGTGGTCCATCAGGCGCCGCACCCCGACGATGCCGAGGCCCATCCCGGTGGTAGAACGGTAGGCGCCCCGCAGCACCTGGTCGAGGTTCGGGATGCCGCGCCCGCGGTCCTGGACCTGCATGGAAAGGAGCTGGGGCGTGCGCTCGCCCTCGATGGAGAACTCGACCTCGCCGCCGCCGGCGTAGCGGAAGGCATTGCGCGCGATCTCGGAAACCGCGGTGGCGATGCGCGTCTGGTCCTGGCTCTCGAAGCCGAGCAGCGCGGCGACCTGGCGCGCGCGCTGGCGCGCGTTGACCACGTCCTGCTCGCCCTGGATGGCGACGGTGACGAGTCGGATGGTCATGCCCGCCGCCTTGCGTTGCGCGCGACGAGCACGGTCGCGTCGTCGCGGCCACGCGTGAAATCGCGATAGAGGAGCGCCGCGGCGATCGCGGGATGGCGCGCATCGACGCCCGGATAGGCGCCGAGGTCCCATCTTGTGGCGACGCCGTCGCTGTGCATCACGAGGAGCGCATCGGAGTGGAACGGATAGCTGATCCCCTGCATTTTCCGCACCTGATGGCCGAGGATGCCGTTGTGCGACATGAGCGGGCGTGTGGCGGCGCCGTCGCGGATGCTCACCGAAATGTTGCCGATGCCGCAGAACGTGCACAGCTCGCTTTCCGGCTGCAGCTTGGCAAGCGCCGCCGCGGCCCCGCGCGTCGGCCGCAGGCTGCGGTGCACGGCGTCCATGATGTCCGGCGCATCGAGCTGCGCGCTGGCCTGCACCGTCTCGATGGCCACGCGCGCCGCTTCGGCGGCGTCCGGCCCATGGCCAAGGCCGTCCACCACGAAGCAGGCCACGCTGCCGCGCCCTTGCACGACGCACCACCCATCGCCGCACACGTCCTCCCCCGCCTTCTCGACGCACAACGCGCCGCCCGGGAGCCGCGGCGCGCTCGCGCGCGGCGTTCTCCAGATCTCCATCCGCACCACGGTCCCCTGCCCAGGGCGCGTCCAGAGATCCAACCGGCTCGCCGCGCGTTGCAGCGCCCCGAGGCCCCCGCCCGGCGTGCCCGCCGTCGAATGGCCGTCGCGCATGCTGGCGCCGACGTTGGCGATGCCCGGCCCCTTGTCGAACGCGAGGATCTCGATGCCGAAGGCGCCGTCGTCCTCCAGGATGCGCGTGAGGATCACGCCCGCGCCGGCGTGCTTCACGATGTTGGTCCCGGCCTCGGTCACCGCGAGCGCAACTCGCCCCGCGGTCGTTTCATCGAGGCCCGCCACCGTCGAAAGGCGCGCGGCGGCCCGGCGCGCTTCGGCCACGCCGGTCGGGTCGGTGAGCTCGATCCGCTGGTGCCGGGAGGACAGCGAGCTCGCGCCGGGCGTCATTTCCAGCGCACGATGGTGACGCGCGTCCCGGCCCCCACGATCGACTCGATGTGGAACTCGTTGGACAGACGCTTCGCGCCGCCCAGACCGAGGCCCATCCCGGATCCTGTCGTGTAGCCGTCCTTCATGGCGAGCGCGATGTCCGGGATCCCTGGCCCCCGGTCGGAGAAAACCAGCTTCAGGCCCCGGCGCGGACCCTGCGCGACCACCGAGAGGCGCACTTCGCCGCCCTTCCCGTAGTTGAGGATGTTGCGCGCCAGCTCGCTCGCCGCGGTCACGAGCTTGGTCTGGTCGACGAGGGAGAAGCCGTGCACGACGGCATGCTCGCGCACCACCTGGCGCATGCGGACGATGTCCTCGGCCGAGCGGATTCCGAGCACCAGCTCGCCGGCAGGCGCGTTCAGCTTTCGCTCTCCAGCCGGCGCCGCAGGAGCGCCATCCCCTTTTCCACGTTCAGCGCGGTGTGCACGCCCTCGAGCGGCAGGCCGAGCTCGACCAGCGTGATCGCCACCGCGGGCTGCATGCCGACGACGACCGTTTCGGCGTCGAGCACGCGCGCCATTGAGGAGATGTTGGCGATCATGCGGCCGATGAAGGAATCCACCACGTCGAGCGCGGAAATGTCGAGCAGCACGCCCCGCGCACGCTCCTGCGCGATGCGGGAGGTCAGGTCGTCCTGCAGCGTAAGCGCGAGCTTGTCGTGCATGTCGACCTGGATGGTGACCAGCAGGAACTGACCCATCTTGAGGATGGGAATGCGTTCGTTCATTGGCGCTCCGGCGCCGCCGCCTTCTTCTCGATTCGCGCGCCGGTGCGCTTGAGGGCCATGAGGAAGGCGTCGGCCAGCGTCGCCTTGGTCGTGACCTCGCCGAGGTCCACGCCGAGGTGGACGATGGTCTGCGCGATCTGGGGCCGGATGCCGCTGATGATGCAGTCCGCGCCCATCAGGCGCGTCGCGGCGACGGTCTTCAGCAGGTGCTGGGCGACCAGGGTGTCGACCATCGGCACGCCGGTGATGTCGATGATGGCGATCGAGGCGCCGGTCTGCACGATCTTTTGCAACAGCGTCTCCATGACGATCTGCGTGCGCTGGCTGTCGAGCGTGCCGACGAGCGGCAGGGCCAGGACGTCCTCCCACAGCTCGACCACGGGCGTGGAGAGCTCGAGGAGCTCGCGCTGCTGGCGGTCGATGACCGATTCCCGGCTGCCCTGGTACACCTCCATGGTGTAGAGCCCGAGCTTGTCGAGCATCACGGTGGTCTTCCATGTCTCGTCCGCGAGCGCCTGGGCGTCGGCCTTCAGCTCGGTGCGCAGCCGCGCGAAGAGCGGCTGCTTGAGGGAGAAGACGAACATCGCGGTCTCGGTGGGCGAGAAACCGGCGAGCGCGCGGCCCTTGGAGAGCTCCTCCAGGAGCTGGCGCACGTCCGCGAAGGCCGGCCCGTTGACGTCGTCCGAGCCGGAATGGGCGGCCGCCTGGAACGCGGCGAGGAACGAGCGCGACTGCTCGCGCAGGTCGGATTCCTTGAGCAGGTCTCCGCGCAGGCTGGTCGCGGCAAGCTGCTCCTTGATCCAGTCGGCAAGGAGGTCTTTCTCGTGCTTCTTCAGAATGGCGCTGATCTGGCCGGCTGTGGCCATGCAATGGTCTCCAGAAGGGTCGGCTATAGGGGGCGGCGCTGGACCGGTGCTGCGGATTCCTGCAACACCTCAAGTCGGCACGACTTAGGTCATGCGCGGCAGATATGGTTCCAGCATCGACACGTCGATCGGCTTGACGAGGTGCGCCTCGAACCCTGCCGCGGCGGTGCGTTGCCGGTCTTCCGGGTCGCCGTACGCCGTGGCCGCGATGATGCGCGGACTGTAGGGCTCGGCGCGCAGCAGGACGGCGAGGTCGCAGCCGTCCATGTCGGGCATGCGCAGGTCGATGAACACGACGTGCGGCTCGAAGCGTCGGGCGGTGGCAACGGCTTCCTCCCAGTTGAGCGCCGTCTCGACCGGATATCCCATTATTTTCAGGAGCCTTGCCAGCCCGTAGGCGCCGGCGGGATCGTCATCGACGACCATCACGCGCTGCGCGCGCAGCGTGGAGACATCCGCCTCCAGCACCACGTCCACGATCCGCTCCGCCGCCCAGCCCGGAATCGGCGCCGCGGCTGACATCCAGCTTTCCACCTGCTCCAGGGAAACGGCCAGGATCTGCGCCAGGCGCCGGGCGCCCTTGAGGTGGACGGCTCTTTCCAGTGCCCTTCTGTATACGCTCACGCCCCGATACCCCCGTCCAGTCGTTATGGAGGAAAGCGTACGTTTCGCGCGCCGGCGCTTGTAGGCCCAAATGGACCTGTTTTTGCAGCAGAATCTACAAAGAACCGCGGCAAATGCCGGCGCAAACCATTTCCGTCCTCCTGGTCGACGATCACGACATGGTGCTCGCGGGGCTGCGCACGCTCCTGAAGCCGGCCGGGCACATAGCCGTCGCGGGAGAAGCCCGTACCGGCGCGGAAGCGGTCCGATGCGCGCTGCAGCTTCGCCCCGACGTCGTGCTGATGGACCTGCACCTGCCGGACATGACGGGCGTCGACGCGTGCCGCGAGATCCTCGACCACGCCGCCGCGCGCGCGGTCCTCTTCGTCAGCTCGCACTCCGACGAGCAGTCCGTGCTCGCCGCCTTCTTCGCCGGCGCCACGGGCTATTTCACGAAGGAGGTCCGGCAGCAGGAGCTCCTGAGTGCCATCGAGGCCGCCGCCGGCGGCGGCGCGATCGTCGAGCAGGAGGTGATCCGCCGGCTGCGCCGCCGCATGTCCACCCTGGCGAAGGGAGCCGAGCAGGCGCGCAAGGAGCTCGACGCGCTTTCCGCCCAGGAGCGCCGCATCCTGTCGCTCGTGGTGGAAGGCAAGACGAACAAGGAGATCGCCGCCGCGCTCCGCCTTAGCAACAACACGGTGAAGAACTACCTCAGCAACACCTTCCAGAAGCTGCGCGTCAACCGCCGGGCCGAGGCAGCGGCGCGCTTCGCGCTGGAGCTGCAGCGCAAGCAATAGCGCGGCCCCAGGCGGAGCGGCGACGCGCCTGTAAGCCCGCTACATGACCCAGCGACGATTTGCGGCCGTTCCCGGCTAGCCGAGGTGCGCGGTCGAGCTGATCTCCACCAGGAATTCCGGCTTGACGAGGTCGGCGCGGATGCAATAGCGCGCAGGCGGATTCTTCGGGAAGTATTCCTTGTACACCTCGTTCATCGCCGCGTAGTCGGAGAGATCCTTCAGGAAGATCTGGTTGAACGCGATATCGGTCATCCGCCCGCCGGCCGCGGCCAGGACGCTCTTGATGCTTTCGAGAATATGCCGCGTCTGCGCACGGGCGTCGCCGATGCCGACGATCTTTCCTGCCGCGTCGAGCGCCAGCGTTCCGGAGATATAAAGCACGTTGCCGGCCTTCGCGCCGGGCGAGTACGGCGCAAGCGGCGGGGGCGATCCGGCGGGTATTACGGGTTCGAAAGGCATGCTCAGCTCCTCTGTAGGAAATCCATGACGACCGTATTGAACTGCTCCGGCTCCGTTCGCGAAAGCGCGTGGCCGCCGCGGACCGCCCAGTAGGTCTGCGCGCCCGGGATCCGCCTGGCGAATTCCTCGGAGAAGTAGCGCGGCGTGAGGATGTCATCGTCCGCGCAGACCACCAGGGTCGGAACCCCGATCCCGTGAAGCTTCTCGCGGATATCCCACTCCAGGATGGCCCTGAAGCGACTTGCCTGGACCTCCGGCGATCCGAGATTGCCCGCCGCCTTCGCCTCCATCTGCGCAAGCAGGCCCGCGTTCTGATTGATCCAGTACGGCGGATACAGCAGGAGCGATGTGTATTCCGCGTAAGGGCCCGGACCGAGTCCCTCGAGGAGCGCGGAGCGCAGGCCAAGCACCTTGCGGCGATACGGGTCTCCGTGGGTGGTGCTTGCGTAGATGACCAGGGACCTGAAACGCTCCGGCGCCCGCAGAAGCGCGGCAACCCCGATGGCGGCCCCCGTCGAATGGCCGATGTACCGCACGACCGGCAGCTTTGCGTCGTCCAGCACGGCGAGCAAATCCAATGCCATCTGGTCGACCGATTCCACCGGCACGCGCGATGACAGGCCCGTGCCGCGCTGATCGAAGCGGTACACGGTGAAGCGGCGGGACAACGCCTCCACGTTGGGCGCCCACCAGTCGCCCGTGCCGCCCAGGCCGGCGCCCATCACGAGCGGCGGGCCGGAGCCGAGCGCTTCCCAGTGGAGCTCGGCTCCGTCTCTTCTGGCGGACGGCAATCGGCCTTCCCGCCGCTACTCGGGCTTAAGGCCGAGCTTGCGGATGATTCCGGTCCACTTCGTCTCCTCCTCCGCGATGAACTTGCCGAAGGCCTCGGCCGACATGGGCGCTGCAACGACGCCGAGCGTGTCGAGCTGCTTCCGGACGTCCGGGCGCTGAAGGATCCGCACCGCCTCGGCGTTGAGCTTCTGCACGACGGCGGGCGGCGTGTCCCTGGGCGCCACGATTCCGAACCACGCGGATTCGTCGAACCCGGCCAGGCCGAGCTCGGCGATGCTCGGGATGCTCGGCAGCCCGGGGTAGCGCTCGGCGGAAGAGGTGGCCAGCGCACGCAGCCTGCCCTGCTGCACGTGCGGGAGCACGGCGGCCGCCGTCTGGAAGGCCAGCTGGACCTGGCCGCCGATGAGATCGGTCACCGCCGGCCCCGCTCCCTTGTAAGGGACATGCTGCATGGTCACGCCGGTGCGCGTCAGCAGCATCTCCATGAACAGGTGCGGCGTAGTCCCCACGCCGAATGAGGCGTAGTTGAGCTTGCCGGGATTGGCGCGCGCGTACTCCGTGATCTCGTTCAATGAACGAAAGCTGCTCTGCGCCGGAACGACCAGCAGGCTCGGCGCCTTGCCGACCAGCACGACCGGCGCCAGGTCCCGGGTCGGATTGAAGTTGAGCTTGAACAGGCTGGTGGCGACGGTCATTCCCGCCGGCGCCATGACGAGCGTGTACCCGTCCGGGCGCGCCTGGGAAACCGCTTCGAGCGCGATATTCCCTCCGGCGCCAGGCTTCGCTTCCACGACGAAGGGCTGGCCGAAGGCCTCCTGCAGCCCGGTGGCGACGATCCGGGAAAGGATGTCGCTGGTCCCGCCGGCCGAGAACGGGTTGTAGATCCGGACCACCCGGTCCGGATAGGTTTGCCCCATGCTCGTCACCGGGAAGGTCACGAGCGACGCCAGGGCGAACAGCAGGATTCTGCGAGCCAGCATGGTTATGCTCCTATTAGAGCTAGGGGAACCTACGTTGCGACGGATCATTGGGTCTTGCGGTCCTGGTAGTTCGCGTTCAGGCGCATGCTGACGTAGTCGGCGAGGACGACCGGCTCGTAGCGTTCTCCGTCCGCGGGATCCGCCAGGCCGGGCATGCACCGGATGACGGTCTCGAGGTTCGGATCGAAGAAGTACGCGATGGAGTAACGATCCCGTTCGGTCGATGCGTTGACCACGCGGTGCGGCGTGGACTGGAAGCGGTCGTTCGTCCAGCGGGCGAGCATGTCGCCGATGTTGATCACGAACGTTCCCGGCACCGAGGCGACGGGCAGCCAGGAACCATCTTCATTCAGCACTTCCAGGCCGCCGATGTCGTCCTGCGAAAGGATGGTGATGAACCCGTAGTCGGTGTGCTGGTTGGCGCCGAACAGGTCCTCGGGGCGGTCTCTCGGCGTCGGCGGATAGTGGATGAGCCTCAGGGCGGTATTCGGGCTGGTGAAATGGGGCGCGAAGAAATCCGCAGGCTGGCCGAGCGCTGTTGCGATCGCCGGAAGCAGCCGCAGTCCGAGGTTGCGCACCGCGAGCTCGTATCGCTGCACCACCGCCTTGAACCACGGATCGGCCGGCCACTGGTTCGGCCCCTGCAGCGGCTTGTTCGCCGCGAGGTCCGGGTGGCCCTCGGGAAGCTCGTGCCGGACGAAGAACGACTCGAGCTGGTTTGGCAACCGCGCCGCCGGAAACCGGGCGGACGAGGTCAGCTTCGAGCCGCCGAGGGTCTGATATCCGCGATGCCAGGCATTCAGCCTGACCTGCAGCTTCTCCTCCAGGGGCAACGCGTGGAACTTCGCGTTGGCGCGGAACGCGTCCCCAATGACCGATGTGTCGATGCCGTGGCCCGCGACGTAGAAGAAGCCGTTGTCGCGGCACGCCGCGCCGATCTGGCCCGCGACTGCGGCCAGATTGCGCTCCATGCCGGAGATGTCGACGACCGGAAGGCGCCTGGATGTGGACATGGGCTCGCCTACTGCAGCGGAACGATGCGATCGACCGTGCTCGCCACGCGCACGCCGTTGCGCCACTGCTTCAGGTAGGGCGTCTGCGGCCGCAGCTCCGGCGCGGAGATCCACATGCGAAGCAGGCGGCGCTTCCTTTCCGGTTCCGGCCAGTCCTCGAATTCGGTGCGCGTATGCAGGATGACGGAGTTGTTGAGCAGCTGGATATCGCCGCGCCGGAAGTCCATCGGGCAGTGCAGCTCCTCGCAGACCTGGTCGGCGAACGCGATCGCTTCGCGCTGCAACGCCGTCATGGCAGGAGCGCCGGGAAGCTTGTGCCCGCGCTCCATGTGGACGGATCCGAGCGAGGTGCACAGATACCCGTCGAGGAAGTTGAACACCGGGCTCGTATAGAACGGCGTCTCGCCGGGATCGACTTCGGCGTTCTTGCTCCAGTAGTACGGCTGGCAGAGGACGTCCATGAGCTCGGGACGCCGGCGCAGGATCTCGTTGTACACCGCGATCGCGCTCACCACCTTCGATTCGCCCCCGGACTTGGAGTTGTGGATGCACAGCAGGCCGACGATGTCGCACTGGTCGCCGTGGTACTCGAGGGCGGCGCGCGTCTGGTATCCGCGCTGGTTCGGATTGGCGTAGTCCTTCTGCAGGTCCATGACGTGGCTCAGCATGTCGCCCGCCGCGTTGTTGGAGATCGCGCGTCCGAGGTGACGGCCGATGCCCCAGTACACCGCGGCCGTCTCGAGGGCGCTCATCTCCGCCACCGGCAAGCCGCGGATCAGCGCAAGGCCGGGACCGTCGCGCAGGCCGTCGACGATTCGGCCGAGCGTGCTTCCGAAGGTGCCGAGGTCGAAGTCCGCGCGCTGCAGCTTCAGCAGCCCGTTGGGATCCGATCCGATCCTGCCCAGGGCCTGCCGCGCCATGGCCCTCAGGCCGCTGATCTCGCCGGCGGTCAGCGCAAAGATCCAGTCCGTCCGCTTCGCCAGCTCACCGCCCGTCCAGCCGGCCGGGTCGACGACCGGTCGGCCCTGGACCGCCGGGGATCTCGTCGGATTCTGAAGCGATGCGTTCATGGCTTGCCTCCTACGCGGGCTAGTGGGTTCCCATCCAGGCGATCGCGCGATCGAGCCAGACGCTTCCCGGCTCGCCGGCCCTGAATGCGGCGCTGAAGTGAGTGCGGTCAGGCAGCTCGATCCGCTCCACGTCGGCGCCCCTGACCTTGAGAATTCTTTCCATCTTCCTCGCCTGCATCACGAGGTGCGGAAAATCGTCGCTGCCGTGAGCGAGGAGCATCGGTGGCGGCAGGCGGTCCAGATGCAGCAACGGGCTCGCGTGGACGTCGTTTCCCTGCTCCTCGGGCCCGAGGAAGCGGGGGCGCACGCTCATACCGTTCCCGGGCGTGAAGTCGAACACGCCTGTGATGCACAGGCAGCCACGGATGACGCGCGGCGGCAGGTCGCGCGCGGCCTGCCAGTCGTTGCGGCACGCGAGCAACGCCGCATAGTGCCCGCCGGCGGACCAGCCGCCCACGAAGATGCGCTTCGGATCGCCGCCATGCCGGGCGATCGACTTGTAGATCCAGGCGACGCCGTCGGCGGCATCGTTCCAGCCGGCCGGGAACAGGTTCTTCGGCGCGAGGCGATAGCCCAGGCTGACGAACGTGATTCCCGCCGCGTTCAGCGGCGGGGCCAGGAAGGAGAAGAGCTCCTTGTAGCCGTTGGTCCAGCCGCCGCCGAACATGAAAGCGAGCACGGTGCCGTTCGGGCGCTCGGCGGGAAACACGAGCAGGCTCTGGTGCACGTCGGAGCCGTGGCGGACCTCGATGCCCTCGATCCCGGCGCTCCTTCGCACCATCTCCCGCGTGTAGAGGACGCCGTTCTCCGACAGCGGTTCCTGCGGAGGGTAGTCCTCGATCCGCATCGCTAGCTCGCCACCGTGTTGGGCCAGTACTGCGGCACGATCATCTTCGGGTCGATGATCTTGCCGGTGTCGATCACCTTCCGGCCGTCGATCCAGACGCTGCAGCCGAACATCGGCATGTCGATATGCGCCCTGGTCTTGTTCTTTCCGCCGCCCTGGTCGTTCGGGCCGGTCGAGAAGAGGAAGCTTCCCGGCCAGCAGCGACCCGTCCCGCCGACGCGCTCGATGTCGTTGCCGTGGACCGCAAGCTGGTCCCAGATCGCGTTGGGATTGAGGCCCCATCCGAGATGCGAGACATGGTAGGGCTCGTCGTCGTCCGGGGACCTGCGGTGCGCATCGCAGAACTGGCGGATCAGGTGCGCGTCCACCTTGCCTTTCACGTCCTTGATCACGCCCTTCTCGATCGTCAGGCGAACCTCGTCCTCGACGATGCGCACATACGGGAGGATCCAGCAGTCCCCGGGCTGCAACACCACGACGCCTTCGGCCGTTCCGACGTTCGGCCAGGTGGAAAAATGCCCGGCGCCCCAGTGGTCCACGCGTCCCGGAAGCTCCGAGAAGCCGTACTGGCACGAAGTGTTCATGTCGCCGAGCCGGCAGCGGAAATCCGTCCCCGCGCTGCTCTTGACGACCATCTCCCGGGCGGCATGGACGAGGTCGCGCGTATAGATGCAGGCCTCCTTCAGCCCCGGAGGGGACATCAGGCGCTCGAGGTCGTCGGGGTGGTCATAGATCATCAGAAACCGCGTACCCTTGGCGGTCGCCCGCGCCATCCATTCAGAGCCCAGGGGAATGTGAAAGACGATGCACATGTCCGAGTGCTCCACCGCTTCCATGGTCCCCTTCGTTAGGCTGATCTGCTCGCCGCCGATGTGCGTCGTCGAGTACGGCGCGTTCAGCTTCAGCTCGAAGATGGACGCGCGCAGGTCGTCCGCCGCGGCGAAAGCCGCCTGTACGAACTCCGGCCGGGTCTTCACGTCCGTGACGAGGCAGATCGTCTCGCCCGCCCGGACGTTGCTCATCTGGAACTGCTTCCTGAAGAGGAACGGCAGCTTCGCCGGGTTCAACTCCTGGGGGCGGACCGACATGGATTCAGACTCCTCAATTAACTTAGCGTTCGATAAGTTAACTGTGACAGCCCGGCCCGTGTCAAGCTCGTCCTGAAAACCCGCCTTCCTATGGCCCAGAAGACTTCCAGCCACGCCGGCAAGCGCCTGCCGAACCAGACACGCCGGCGGCAAATCATTGAGCAGGCGATCATCTTCTTCGCGGAGCAGGGGTTCGGCGCCTCGACGCGCGAGCTCGCCGAGCGCATCGGAATCACGCAGCCCCTGCTGTTCCAGCACTTCAGCACCAAGCAGGCGCTGATCCAGGCGATCTTCGACACCCTGTTCGAGCGCATGGCCTCCAAGGACTGGGGCGCCATGCTGCACGACCGCAACAAGGACCTGCGTTCGCGCCTGATCGACTTCTTTTCCCAGTACGCCGCGGCGCTCTACGACAACTCGTGGATCCGCATCTACATGTTCTCCGGCCTCGCCGGCGGCGCCTTCAACCGGCTCTACATCGCGAGCGTGACCGAGCCCCTGCTAAGGGAAGTCGCCGTGGAGATCCGGGCCAGCCTGGGCGTTCCGCACAGTCCGTCGGACGTCTCGGCCGCCGAAACCGAGCTGCTCTGGATTCTGCACGGCGGGCTCTACTACACCGCGATCCGCAGGCACATCTACGGAATGGACTCCCCCTCCACGGACCTCGCGCAGGTGGTGGAGGCCGGGGTGGACTCGATCCTTCATGGAATGAAAGGGCTGGCCCAGCGGGCCAAGGTGCCCGGCGGCAGGAAGAACAGACGGGTCGTGGCGGAGTGAGAGGGATTCGAACCCTCGATACGGGTT
>DASPMF010000250.1:0-11899 GCA_035627155.1 Burkholderiales bacterium
ATACCGAAGCGGCGCCGCCGCCGGCAGCGGCGTCGAGGACGCTGTCCTGGAACTTCGCCTGGCTGCGCTTCTTGCGGCGCCATGCCCATGCGCCGTATCCGGCAAGCAGCAGGACCACGCCGGCCAGGCTCGCCAGGGCGACCGGGTTGTCGAGGAATTCGTCGACGAGGCTCGGCTCGGGCGCCGGCGGCGGAGCCGCTTTCTTGGGCGCCGGCTTGGGGGCGGCCTTCGCGACTGGCGCCGGCGCGGGCTTCGACGCTTCGGCAGCCGGCTTGGCGGGCTCGGCGGCCTTCGGTGCCGCGGCTGGAGCCGGCGCAGGCTTGGGCGCTTCGGCCTTCGCTTCCGGCTTCGGTGCCGGGGCGGGCGCCGGCTTGGGAACCTCGGCGGCCTTGGGTGCCGGAGCAGCCGGCGCCGGAGCGGCGGGCAGAGGCTTGGTGGCGGCCTTCTTCTCCAGCTCCGCGAGCTGCTGGTTCTTGAGCTCAAGCAGCTTCTGGAGGTCTGCGACGTTCTTCTCCAGTTCCGCCTGGCGGGACTGCGCTTCCTTCAATGCGCGCTCACGCGCGACCTGGTCGTCTTCCCGCGCGGCCCGCGCACCCGGCGCGGAGGGCTTGGCGGGATCCGCCTTGGATAGCCGGAGCTGGTCTTCCTGGGCCTGCGGGGACGGTGCGGCGGGCTTCGGCTCGATGCGGCCGGCCACTTCACGCCGCCCCGCGGAACCGTCCGCAGCAGCGGGTGCCGCCGCCAGGCGGTTGCGGTACGCGGTGAACTCCGTCCGGTGCTCCCGAACAATGCGCCGGGCTTCATCGTTGTCCACGGTGCCGGACGCATCGGCTGGGATGTTGAGAATCCGCCCGGCGCGCACCAGGTTGATGTTGTTCTGGATGAAGGCGTCCTGGTTCGCGCGGAAGATCGCGATCAGCATCTGGTCCAGCGTCACGCCGGGCGCGAGGTTCTCCTTCGCGATCTTTCCGAGAGTGTCGCCCTTCTTCACCTGGTAGGTCTTGTCCTGCGCGGCGGCAGGCGCCGCTGGCGGGGCTTCGGCCGGAATCGGCTTCGCCTCGATCGGCGCAGGCTTCGCCGGCTCGGCAGCCGGCGCCGCAGGCTGGGCGGGCGCCGCAGGCGCCGGGGCGGCCGCTACAGCGGCCGGTCCCTTGTACTCTGGGGGATCGAGGAGGAACGTGTACTCGCGGACCAGCCGTCCCGTGTTCCACTGCAGTTCCACCAGCAGATCGAGGAACGGCTCATTCACCGGCTGGGAGGTGGTGAGCTTCAGCACCGGGCGGCCACTGCGGCGCTCGATTGCAAAGCGCATCCCGGAAAGGACCGGGTTGTATTCGATTCCCGCCTGCTTGTAGGCGTCGCTGGTCGCGAGCTTGGCAGCCAGGTTCTCTTCCTCGCCGGGCTGCAGGGAGACGATTTCGATTTCCGCGTTCAGCGGGTGTCCGAGCGGTGAAAGGACGGTGAGCTTGCCGAGCCCTGCGGCGTGCGCGGTCAGGGACCCCGCAAATGCCAGTGTGGCCGCAATGACTGCAATGGCAATCGATCTACCCACTTTTCCCCCGCCCCAAGTTCTTCTTAGCTGGACCAAGCCAACGGACCAACTAACATAACATCATGATCTTATGCTGGCAAATCAAGAATTTCCGTGAAATCCCGGACCGGCCAGCGCGATTAGTGCCTTAGTGCCGGACGCCCGAGTCGATCAGGATGCGGACCATCCGCCGCAGCGGTTCGGCGGCGCCCCAGAGCAGCTGGTCGCCCACCGTGAAGGCCGACAGGTACTCCGGCCCCATGGGAAGCTTGCGCAGCCGGCCCACCGGCACGGACAGCTTCCCCGTCACGGCGGCGGGCGTGAGCTCCGACAGGGATTCCTCCCGGCGGTTCGGCACGACCTTCACCCAGTCGTTGGCCTCTGCCAGCATGCCCTCGATTTCATCAAGCGGAATGTTCCGGCGCAGCTTGATGGTCAGCGCCTGGCTGTGGCAGCGCATCGCGCCGATGCGGACGCAGACCCCGTCGACCGGGATCGGCCCCTTGCCGTTGCGACCGAGGATCTTGTTGGTCTCGGCCTGCCCCTTCCACTCCTCGCGGCTCTGCCCGTTGCCGAGGTCCTTGTCGATCCACGGCAGCAGGCTGGCGGCCAGCGGATAACCGAAACTTTCCTTCGGCATCGACGGGGAACGCACTGCATCCGTGACCGCCCGGTCGATGTCGAGGATCCCCGAAGCCGGATCGTCGAGCAGCCGCTTCGCGCTTTCACCGACTTTCGCCATCTGCGCTACGAGCTCGCGCATGTTCGCCGCGCCCGCGCCGGACGCCGCCTGGTACGTCATGCTGGTCATCCACTCGATCTCGTCGCGCTGGAACAGGCCGGCGAGCCCCATCAGCATCAGGCTTACGGTGCAATTGCCGCCGATGAAGTTGCGCGTGCCCGCGGCGACCGCCTTCTCGATCACTGGCATGTTCACCGGGTCGAGGATGATCACCGCGTCTTCGTTCATCCGCAGCGCGCTCGCGGCGTCGATCCAGTAGCCCTTCCACCCCTCGGCGCGCAGCCTGGGGTAAATGTGGTTCGTATAGTCGCCGCCCTGGCACGACACGATCACGGGCAGGGCCTTCAGGACGGCGACGTCGTTCGCGTCCTTCACCGCCTCGACCTCGCGCCCGACCTGCGGCGCCTTGCCGCCGGCCTGCGAAGTGGAGAAGAACACGGGCTCGACGTAATCGAAGTCGCGTTCCTCGCGCATGCGCTGCACGAGGACCGAGCCCACCATTCCGCGCCAGCCGACGATGCCGATTCTGAGCATGGGCTTCGTAGTTTAAAGGGCGGCGATGACGGCGTCGCCCATTTCGCGCGTGGAAACGGCTCGCGCGCCGGGGACGGCGATGTCGGCGGTGCGCAACCCGTCGCGCAGGACTGTCGCGACGGCGCGCTCGATGCGGTCGGCCGCTCCGGCATTGCGCAGCGAATAGCGCAGCATCATTGCGGCGGAGAGCAACGTGGCGAGCGGATTGGCGACGCCCCTGCCGGCGATGTCCGGCGCGCTGCCGTGGATCGGCTCGTAGAGGCCCTTGCTGCGCTCGTCGAGCGATGCCGAAGGCAGCATCCCGATGGAGCCGGTGAGCATCGAAGCTTCGTCGGACAGGATGTCGCCGAACATGTTGCCGGTGACGATCACGTCGAACTGCTTCGGATTGCGCACGAGCTGCATCGCGCAATTGTCGACGTACATGTGCGACAGCTCCACGTCCGGAAACGCGCGCGCTTCCTGCGTCACGACTTCCCGCCAGAGCTGCGAGGTCTCGAGTACGTTCGCCTTGTCCACCGAGCACACCTTCTTCGAGCGCTTGCGCGCCGCCTCGAACGCTACGCGCGCAATGCGGCGCACCTCCGACTCGCGGTAGCGCATGGTGTCGAAGCCCTCGCGCTCCCCTTCGCTCTCGCGGATGCCCTTCGGCTGGCCGAAATAAATGTCGCCGGTCAGCTCGCGCACGATCAGGATGTCCAGGCCCGCCACGATTTCCGCGCGCAGCGTCGAGGCCGACGCGAGCTCGGGATACACCTGCGCCGGGCGCAGGTTGGCGAAAAGGCCCAGCGCCTTGCGCAGGCCGAGGAGCGCCTGCTCCGGACGCATCGAGCGCTCCAGCGCGTCATAGCGCGGATCGCCGACCGAGCCGAACAGAATTGCATCCGCTTCCTTCGCGAGAGCGAGCGTCTTTTCGGGCAGCGGGTGCCCATGGGCCGCATACGCAGCGCCGCCGACCGGCGCCTCCGCGAGCTCGATGCCGAGCTCGAGCTTGCGCAGCACCCGCACCGCTTCCGCGATGATCTCGGGCCCGATGCCGTCACCGGGCAGGACCGCGACCTTCATCTAGAAGTACCAGGGGAACTGGGATTGCCGGCGCGCCTCGAAGGCGCGGATCTTGTCCGCGTGGCGCAGCGTCAGGCCGATCTCGTCCAGCCCGTTCAGCATGCAGTACTTGCGGAACGGATCCACGTCGAAGCGCATCTTCTTCGAGCCGTCGCTCGTCGCCACGGTTTGGCTCTCCAGGTCGACGACGAGCTTGAAGCCGGGAAAGGAAGCCGCGTCGTAGAAGAGCGTGTCGACTTCCGCCTCGGTGAGCGGCACGGGCAGCAGGCCGTTCTTGAAGCAGTTGTTGTAGAAGATGTCGGCGAAGGAAGGGGCGATGACCGCCCGGAACCCGTAGTCCATCAGCGCCCACGGCGCGTGCTCGCGCGAGGAGCCACAGCCGAAGTTCTTGCGCGCGAGGAGGATGGTCGCGCCCTTGAACCGCGGCTGGTTCAGTACGAAATCGCGATCGTGGCGCCAGGCGGCGAAGCAGGCATCGGCGAAGCCGGTGCGCTTGATCGACTTCAGGTATTCCTTCGGGATGATCTGGTCGGTATCGACGTTCGCGCGATCCAGCGGGGCGACCAGGCCGTTGAGGACGGTGAACTTCTCCATCAGCGCCAGCTCCGGATGTCGACGAAATGGCCCGCCACCGCGGCGGCGGCGGCCATGGCCGGGCTGACGAGGTGCGTGCGTCCGCCCTCGCCCTGCCGCCCCTCGAAGTTGCGATTCGAAGTCGACGCGCAGCGCTCGCCCGGGTCCAGCCGGTCCGGGTTCATGCCCAGGCACATCGAGCAGCCGGGCTCCCGCCACTGGAAGCCGGCGTCGCGGAAGATCTTGTCCAGGCCCTCCCGCTCGGCTTGCGCTTTAACGAGGCCGGAGCCGGGGACCACCATAGCGGCGCGGATGTTCGAGGCGACGCGCCGGCCCTTCACGACCGCGGCCGCGGCGCGCAGATCCTCGATGCGCGAGTTGGTGCACGAGCCGATGAAGACCTTGTCCAGCTTGATGTCGGTGATCCGGGTGCGCGGCTTGAGCGCCATGTATTGCAGCGCGCGCTCCATGCCCTCGCGGCGCGTGGCGTCCTTCTCGCGATCCGGATCGGGCACGACGTCGTCCACCGCCACGACCATCTCGGGAGACGTGCCCCAGGTCACGTGGGGCCTGATCTCGCGTCCGTCGAGCTGCACTTCGCGGTCGAACTTCGCGTCGGGGTCGCTCTTCAGCGTGCGCCAGTAGGCGACGGCAGCATCCCACTCCGTTCCCTTCGGGGCGAACGGCCGGCCTTTCACGTATTCGATCGTCGTTTCGTCCACCGCGACGAGGCCGGCGCGCGCCCCCGCTTCGATGGCCATGTTGCACACCGTCATGCGGCCTTCCATGGACATCGCCCGGATCGTGCTGCCGGCGAATTCGATCGCGCAGCCCGTGCCACCGGCGGTGCCGATCCTGCCGATGATGGCGAGCACCACGTCTTTCGGCGTCACGCCGGCGCCGAGCGGGCCGTCCACCGTGACGCGCATGTTCTTCATCTTCTTCGTGACGAGGCATTGCGTCGCGAGCACGTGCTCGACTTCGGAGGTGCCGATGCCGTGCGCGAGGCAGCCGAACGCCCCGTGGGTGCTCGTATGCGAGTCGCCGCACACCACCGTCATGCCCGGAAGCGTCGCCCCCTGCTCCGGGCCGATCACGTGCACGATGCCCTGGCGCTTGTCGAGGTAGGGGAAATAGACCTTGGCGCCGAACTCCTTCATGTTCGCGTCGAGCGTCTCGATCTGCAGCTTCGCAAACCGGTCGGTGACGCCGGCCATGCCTTCTTCCCAGCGCTCGGTCGGCGTGTTGTGGTCGGCGGTCGCCACCACCGATTGGACGCGCCATGGCTTGCGCCCGGCGACCTTCAGACCTTCATAAGCCTGCGGGCTCGTGACCTCGTGGATGAGGTGGCGGTCGATGTAAAGCAACGCCGTCCCGTCCTCCTCGGTGTGGACGAGATGGCTGTCCCAAAGCTTGTCGTAGAGCGTCTGACCCATTTGCCGCGCTGCGGAAATGGGAAATTATGGCACAGAAACCGGGGCTTACTACTTCCCTGCGGACGCGGAGCCCCCTGATTTCGCACTCTGGTAGAGCGGCAGGACGCGCTGCGCGTACTCCTGGAGGTCCCGGATCCGGTTTTCGTGAGACGGATGCGTCGAGAGGAACTGCGGTCCCTGGTCGCCGCCGAGTTTCTGCATCTTCTGCCAGAGGGTGACTGCGGCGCGCGGATCGAACCCGGCCCGCGCGGCAAGCTCGACGCCCATGCGGTCGGCCTCGACCTCCTGGACGCGGGAGTTGGGCCGGTTGAGCGTCATGTCGGCCACCATGTTGCCCAATCCCTGGCCGAGGTCGCCGATGCCGAGCAGCGCACCGGCGATGCCGACCGCCATCTGCGTTCCCATTTCCCGCGATGCCCGTTCGCGCGAATGCTCGCGCAGCGCGTGCGAGATCTCGTGGCCCATCACCGCGGCGATCTCGTCGTCCGTTGCGTTCAGTTTGTCGATGAGCCCGGTGTAGATGGCCATCTTGCCCGCCGGCATGCACCAGGCGTTGACCTCGGGCACCGAGATTACGTGGACTTCCCAGGGCCACTTGGCCGCATCCGGACGGAAGGCCTTCGTCTGGGACACCAGGCGCTGCGTGATCCCGCGCACGCGCTCCACCTGGGCCGCATTCCGGTCCAGCAGGTCCTTCTTCTTCGCCTCGGCCATCATTTGCGAGTACGCCTTGGTCGCGCCCGCCTGCATGTCCTCGGCGGAGACCATCATGCGCTGGTTCCGGTCGACGCCGACGACACCCGGTTCCGTCGTTTCAACGCTCTGGCAACCTGCCATCAGGCCAACGGCCAGTACCGCCAAGAACTTACGCATGCTGTCCTCGCTAGAGTCCGGTTCGCCTCAGCGACCGTGCAAAATACGCGCCCAGTAATCCGAACAGCCCAGCCGCCGTGAACGCCGCCTCGGCGCCGCCCCATTCCCAGGCCGCTCCCGCGAGCAAGGCGCCCACGGCACCGCCCGCGCCATAAGACATGCTCGAGAAGAGCGCCTGGCCGCGTCCTTGATGCGCTTCCGCGAACACCCGGTGGATCGCGGCGATCGAGCCTGCATGAAAGGAGCCGAAAGTCGCGGCGTGCAGGAGCTGGGCGGCGAGAAGCAGGATCAGCGTCTCGGCAGCCCAGCCGATGGCAAGAAACCGTACGAGCGCGCAAAGGCAGCTCATGACGAGGATGGCCGAAAGCGCGAAGCGCCGTAGGAGCGCGGGAAGGTAATAGAAAACTGCGATCTCGGCCACGACGCCAAGGGTCCAGAGCGCGCCGATGGCGCTCGTCGAATAGCCCAGGCGCTGCAGATGCAGGGTGAGGAAGGCATACAACGCCGCATGGGCCGCGGCCATGCAGAAGCCGGAGCCCAATACCGCTCGTGCGGCTGCGGACACTCGAAATTTTCCGGCCTGTGCGCGAAGCGCAGCGGGGGCGCGAGGCAAGCCCATCGACGCAAGGAGCGAGCCGACGGCGAAGACCACGAGCGCCGCGGCGAGCGTCGCGACCGGGAAAACGTCGAGCCACGCGCCGCCGCCCAGCACGACGGCGATGAAGCCTACGGAGCCCCAAAGGCGGATCGGCCCGTAGCGCGCCGCGCCGTCGGCCATGCCGAGCGTCGTGGCTTCAACGAGCGGGAGCGCGCCGGCCGAAACCACGCCGGTGATGCCGATGATCGGCGCGATCCAGCGCGCCTCCACCAACGGCAGGCTCGCGAAGCAGATCGCCATGCTCGCGCACGACAGCATGACGATCGGCGCGCGCGCGCCCATCCGGTCGGCAAGCCAGCCCCACGCGGCCGGAGCAAAGATGCGCGCCAGTTGCGGCAGCGCCAGCACGAGGGCGATCTGCGAAGCGTCGAGCCCGCGCCATGCGAGGTAGAGCGGGAAGTAGGCGACGTAGGCAGCGGTGTAGGCGAAGAAGAAGAAATAGAAGGCGGCAAGCCGCGCGGGCAACCCGGGAAGCGACAGGAATGGCACCGCCATCGTCCTTAAATTAGCATCGCGCGATGCCGCGCGCCGCGTTCTACCTGGTCTTCGTCTTTTCCGGATTCGCGGGCCTCATCTACGAATCCATCTGGACGCACTACCTGAAGCTCTTCCTCGGGCACGCAGCGTACGCGCAATCGCTGGTCCTCGCCGTGTTCATGGGCGGGCTCGCCGGCGGCGCATGGCTCGCGGGCCGGTTCTCGGGGCGCGTCGCGAACCCGCTGCGCGCGTACGCCGCGATCGAAGCCATCGTCGGGCTGCTCGCCCTCGGCTTTCATGCCGGCTTCGTTGCCTTGACGGACTGGGCCTTCGATACGCTCTTTCCCGCCCTGGGAAGCGGCGCCCCGGTGATGACCGCGAAGCTCCTCGTCGCTTCGATGCTGATCGTGCCGCAGTCGGTGCTGCTCGGCATGACCTTCCCGCTGATGAGCGCGGGCCTGGCGCGAGCGCATCCGCGTTCCTCCGGCGAGTCGGTGGCGATGCTGTACTTCACCAACAGCCTGGGCGCGGCGATCGGCGTGCTGGCGAGCGGCTTCGTTCTGATCGAAGCGTTGGGCCTGCCGGGCACCCTGCGCTTCGCAGGCTGGACCAACCTGGCGCTCGCGCTCCTCGTGTGGGCTATCGCTCGGCCCGCCCGGCACCCGGTCCTCGGTGCGGCGGCGACCTACGAGCCCGCCGCCGCGCGCCTGCTCCTTGCCGTCGCGTTCTTCACCGGGCTCGCCTCCTTCGTGTACGAGATCAGCTGGATCCGCATGCTTTCGCTCGTGCTCGGCGCTTCCACCCATTCCTTCGAGCTGATGCTCGCGACCTTCATCCTCGGCCTCGCGCTGGGCGGGCTGGCGGTTCGCCGGCTGGTGGACGCCAGCCGCTCGCCCGAGCGGCTGCTTGCCGGCGTCCAGCTCGCGATGGGGCTCGCCGCCGCGGCCACGCTTCCACTGTACGACCGCACCTTCGAGCTCATGGAAGCGCTCATGAGCGGGCTCGGCCGCACCCAGACGGGTTACGTCCTCTTCAACTTCGGCGGCACCGCGGTCGCGGCGCTCGTCATGCTGCCCGCCACGTTCCTCGCCGGCATGACGCTGCCCCTCCTGACCGGCATGCTCATGCGCAGCGGAGCGGGCGAGTCGGCCATCGGCCGGATCTACGCCGCCAACACGCTTGGCGCCATCGCCGGCGTGGTGCTCGCCGTCCACGCCGGCTTGCCGCTGATCGGCCTGAAGGGCACGCTGCTCGCGGGCGCGCTCGTCGATGCGGCGCTTGGCGTCCTGCTCCTGCGCTCCACCGGGGCCGCGCCCCGCGCCATCGGCCTGGCCGCGGCCACCTGCGCCGCCGTGTTCGTCGCGCTGGCGCTTTTCTTCGAGCTCGACGCGAACAAGATGACGGCCGGCGTCTTCCGCCACGGCGAGCTCGCCGCGTCCGCCGGTGCCAGGGTCCTTTTCAACAAGGACGGGAAGACCGCCACGGTGCACCTGGTCCAGTACGACGAGGCGACCAGCCTTCGCACGAACGGCAAGTCGGACGGGTCCATCAACCTGGATCCGGAAGCGGTGCGCGGTACGGACGAGATCACCATGGTCCTCACCGCGGCGATCCCGCTCTCGCTCAAGCCGGAAGCGCGCACCGCCGCGGTGATCGGCATCGGCACCGGGCTCACCACCCACACGCTGCTGCAGAGCCTGGCGATCGAGCGCGTCGATACGATCGAGATCGAGGCGGCGATGGCGCAGGCCGCGCGCGGCTTCGTCCCGCGCAACAGCGGCGCCTTCGCCGACCCGCGCGGCACGCTGATCATCGACGATGCCAAGAGCTACTTCGCGGCCGGCAACCGGCGCTACGACCTCATCATCTCGGAGCCGTCGAATCCCTGGGTGAGCGGCGTGGCGGGACTCTTCACGCGGGAGTTCTATTCGCGCGTGCGCGCGCACCTCGCGCAGGACGGGCTGCTCGTCCAGTGGTTCCAGCTCTACGAGATCGATCCCTCCCTTGTCGCCTCCGTCATGCGGGCGCTCGGCGAGGTATTCCCGCACTACGCGGTCTTCGCGGCCAGCGACCACGACGTGCTGATCGTGGCGGGACTGGCGCCCATCCCGTTGCCGCCGCAGGCCCGCGTATTCGAGCATCCGGGGGTGGCAAAGGAGCTGTGGACGACGCACGTGCTCGCGGCGGGCGACCTGGATGCGCGCTATCTCGGCAACCGCGCCACGCTCGAGCCGCTGTTCGCGAGCTACGGCGTTCCCGCGAACTCCGATTTCGCGCCGGTGCTTGACCTGCACGCCGCACGCCACCGCTTCATGGAGAAGAGCGCGGTCTCGATCGTCGCGCTGCTCAATGCCGACGTCCCGGTGCTCGAAATGATCGAGCCGGCCCGCAGCCGGCGCGCCGTCAACCCGCTCTACCGGGGCGCCTACGCCTTCGAACGCGTCGAGAACACGCGGCTTGCCTGGTACGCGCGCAACTATTTCCTGTCGGACCGCCCCGCGGCTCCGGAAGCGATTCCCTCGCTCCTGCAGCTCGACCTGGAGGTGCTGAAGCTGCGCCTGCTCGAATGCCGCGATCCGCGCGACGAGGACGCCTGGCTGCGCTCGGCGCTGCGCGTCGCCAGGGCCGTCAATCCCTTCCTTGCGAGCGACGACGCGAGCGCAGTCTGGTATCGCATCGCGCGCGCGCCCTGCTTCGCCGAGCTGCACGACTTCCAGCGCGACTGGCTTGCCCTCTTCCGCGCGGTGGCGGGACGGGACGCGCCGCGCATGGCCGAGCTCGGCCGGCGCCTTCTCGCCAGCTCCGCCGGCCTCGGCTCGGAGGCGCGCGAGTACCTGCTCGTCGCCGCGCTGGCCGGCCACGCCGCCCGCGGAGAATCGCAAGCCGCCGCGGATCTGTGGCGCGCGCAGCGCGACGCCCTCGGCGCCGCGGCCGGCAAGCCGGTCTTCCGGCTGCTGCGCTGCCGGGGGGGCGAGGCCGCGGCCTGCGCCGCGGAGTTCGCCCCTTACTCGGAGCTGTGAGTCGGCCGCGGCGGGGCCGCAGCGGCGAATCGCACCGCCCCGAGGACCCGGCGGGCAAACCCGATCGCCCCTTCGCCGGCGGAGGCCTCGACGAAATGTCCGTTCAGCAAGAGCTCGGAAAGGCCGTGCACCAGCGACCACGCCGCGGCTGCCGCGGTCTGCGGATCGGGGACATCGCCCCGCGAACGAAAGGCAGCGACCAGTCCCTCGTAGGCGCCCCGCGACGCGCGCGAAAGGTCGGCATCGGATGAGAGCTTGAGCGTCCCGCCGAACATGAGCCGGAATAGCTGCGGGTGCTCGAGGGCAAAAGCGATGTAGGTCTCGGCCATCGCGCCGGGCCCGGCCGCCTGCATGCGCGCGGAGAATTCCTCGAAACCCTGGGCCGCTGCCGCCGCAAGCAGCGCCTCCCGGCTGGCGAAATGACGGTACGGCGCGTTATGCGAGACCCCGGCGCGCCGCGCGACTTCGCGCAGCAGGACCCCTGCAGGCCCTTGTTCCTCCAGGACTTGCGCTGCTGCGCGCAGCAAGGCTGGGCGCAGGTCTCCATGGTGATACGTGCGCTTGCCCCGGGGGGATGTTGACATGAGCAACATTCTCCAGCTATCGTATGTTGTCATTGTCAACTTCAAACCGGACTTCGTCAAGCCATGCTCAGCGTCCTTGCAGCATTCGTCCACCACCTTGCCGCCTTCACGCTCGTCTCGGCGCTGGTCGCCGAACACCTGCTCTTCGATCGCCGGGCTGCCCGGCCGGACCGCCGCCTGCAGGTCGTCGATGCCGTTTACGGAGCCTCGGCGGGCCTGCTTCTCCTGGCCGGTCTTGCGCGGGTCTTCTACTTCGAGAAGGGCGCCGCCTACTACTTTGCCAACCCCTATTTCGTCACGAAGCTCGTACTCTTCATCGCGGTCGCGCTGCTTTCCGCCTATCCGACGCTCACCTTCCTGAGATGGCGCCACACCCCGGAGGTCACGCCCGCGCAGGGGCGCTGGA